>NZ_JBXWLY010000008.1:0-217095 GCF_059609525.1 Ruegeria sp. YTSC325 | reverse complement strand
GCGTCTCAACCGTCTTTCCAGTCCGTCAGCACCGTCTCCAGCGCCCCAGCACCGCCTCAGCAGCGCCGGTGAAGGGGGTTCTAAGGTCTACCCCACAAAGCCGCAAGCAGAAAATTTGAAAAATTCGAAAAAACTCAGAATTTTAAAATTTAATATTAGTTTCAGCCACTTATCACTAAATCCATCTCCAAAACGAACTCCCCACGCCACCGTTTCACCGTGTAACCCGGGTTTTGCACAGGCTTACCCACAGACTCAGGCGGAATCGACCTGTCGGAATCGGCTGAGCGGGTTCGACAGTGGCAGACGCAAGGCCAGAAGGCCCAGAATCACGCTCAGATAGATCAATGGCTCGATCTGGAACCCCTTCGCCAGCATCACGTAATGTAGCCCACCCAAAATCGCGGCTGGATAGACCAGACGTTGCAAGACGCGCCAGCGTGGACCCAAACGGCGCACCGAAAGATTGTTTGATGTCACAGCCAAGGGCAGCAGCAGGAGGGACCCGGCCATGCCCACTGTGATATAGGGACGTTTGAGGATGTCGGCCCAGATCTGGCTTGGCAGTTGCACATCCAAAACCAACCATACCAACAGATGCAGACTGACATAGACAAAGGTCAGCACCCCCAAAGCCCGCCGGAACTTCATCAAGTTCAGCCCCGCAAACCGCCGCAACGGAGATATCGCAAGCACAGCAATCAACAACTGCAACGCCAGCTCGCCATAGCGATGTTCCAGCGCTTCGATTGGATCAATACCCAATCCTCCGGTCAGACCCTGATAGAACAGCCATGGTGCCGGGATCAGGCCCAGCAGATAGACGGCCCAAACAGGCACCCGGCGGAGTATCTGGTTCACGGTCTGCATGCGCTTAGTAGTATTCCGACAGATCCATGCCTTCGTAAAGACCGGCGACTTCGGCCTCGTAGCCGTTGAACATCAACGTCGGGATACGTTTTGAGAACAGCCCGCCCCCGATGGTACGCTCAGACGCCTGAGACCAACGCGGGTGATCCACATTCGGGTTCACATTACTATAGAATCCATATTCACGCGGGTTGGCCATGTTCCAGCTTGTCGGAGGTTCAACATCCGTAAGGGTAATCCGGACGATCGACTTGATCGACTTGAACCCGTACTTCCATGGAACAACCAAACGCAAAGGGGCGCCGTTCTGGTTCGGGATCGGACGATCATAGATTCCCGTCGCCATGATCGTCAGCGGATGCATTGCCTCGTCCAGTCGCAAACCTTCACGGTAGGGCCAGTCCAGGACCGGGAATTGCACGCCGGGCATCTCATCCGGACGATAGGCAGTCTCAAACGCCACATATTTGGCACCTTCTTGAACACCGGCCATATTCAGCAGATCAGCCAGTTCGAACCCGTTCCAGGGAACAACCATCGACCAAGCCTCGACACACCGGAACCGATAGATTCGCTCTTCGACTGTCATCTCGGACATTATGTCTTTGAAGTCGTATTCACCGGGGCGGTCCACCAGACCATCAATCTGAACGCTCCAGGGTTCGGTGACCAGCGTGTGGGCGTATTTCGCAGGATCATCCTTGCGGGTGCCGAACTCGTAGTAATTGTTGTAGGACGTGATCTCTTCCCAAGTGTTCGGCGTCAAACCCTCAGGAGACTCTTCCGCGGAACCCTTTTGCGCAATCCCCGCCAGCCCGGCACCTGCAAGCCCAGCCATCACCTGCCGCCGGTTCATAAACATCGCCCTTGGGGTGACATCCGCATGTGTCAGTGCATTGGTCCAGCGACGCGCCATCTCTGTCTCCGTGATCGTACATTGTTAATTGTCAGTTAGTGCGCTCTTAGCACAGGACCAAGGCAACATGCGTCACGATTGGGAGACGAGACTGTAACGAACCACCAGGCGGCGCAACTAAGGCTCAATACAATACTAAACGTCTAATCATTCATAAACTTCGGCTAAAAGTAGCCGCTTTTTCATACGAAATGTACATTTAACCAAACAGAACCTAGCGTCACCCTTGATATTGGCGCTAGCCAACCCGCAGCCCAGCCGCTTAAGTTTTCCCAAGGCGTGAAGGGACGGAGTTGAGATCACCCCAAGGCTGATCACGCAGATAGCGCCACAAAAAATACGACGATATGATCGGAAAGGACGAGACATGAAAATGAAGCTGGTAGCTGGCCTGTCGCTGGCCCTGTTCATCGCGGCATGCGCTGAAAAAGAGACCTACCCAATCTCTGGGTGCGACTCGAATGAGACATTCCCCGTGACCTGCGAGGAAATCGGTGAAGATACCAATCTCGATCAGAGCAACGCACAAGACCTGAATGCGTTGCCGACCGGCACCTAAGGTTTCCGATCCTTTGGCCCCTCTGGGTCATTCACGTATTCAAGAGCCTGCCATTCGGCAGGCTCTTGTCGTTTGCGGTCCTTGAAATCAGTCGTTCGTTAGATGCAACGCTAACCAAAACACACAGAACCGATCACGGTGAGTTGAAGCATCGTTCCCCGAAACACTGCACCCTCTCCGAACGCTATCTTTACAACTGCTTCTCGCAAAATGCAGTCTGTTCCGAAAGGGTCTTGTAGGGATCCTTCGAAACCCGACAACCGGGACAGCCGAAAGGGAGAAGACAAATGTGTGACATCTGTGTGATGAACGCGGTCAAGGACCGGATGCTTTCAAGGCGGAGTTTCTTCAAAGCCGCCGCAGCCTCGGGCGTGGCCGTAGCGGCGACCAGTGCAGCAGCGCCAATGGCGATGGCCGCGGGGCACGGCAAGGTTGAGGACATGACCCACACGATCAGCCCTGACTTTCCCACCTATTTTGGTGAGCCCGGCTACGCTTCCGAACAACTGTTCAATTTTGGCGACCACGGCTTCAACCTGCAACGCATGACTGTAAACGAGCACACCGGAACTCATATTGATGCGCCATTGCATTTCTCGGCGGATGGAGCAGCGGTCGACGAAATCCCGGTTACAGATCTCGTGGCACCGCTTTGTGTTGTCGATATCGCTGCGCGGGCGGCCGAAGATGCCGATACTCTACTGACCCCGGACGATCTGAAGGCGTGGATGGCAACCCACGGAGATATTCCGGACGGCGCCTGCGTTGCCCTATACTCTGGTTGGGCCGCCAAGGTCGACAGTGACGCCTACCGCGGATTTGACGGGCAGGCGCAGCACTACCCCGGCTTTCATGTCGAAGCCGCTCAGATGCTGATCGAGGAAACGGGCGCGCGGTCGTTGGCTTCAGACACCCTGTCGCTGGATCACGGAATGTCGGCCGACTTTGCCACCCACTACGCGTGGCTGCCGACGGGCCGTTTCGGGATCGAAAACATCGCTGGGTTGGACCGCGTCCCCGCTTCGGGAGCAACGCTGGTTATCGGAGCGCCAAAGCACAAAGGCGGCACAGGCGGACCCGCGCGCATTTTCGCGATGGTTTGAATGATAACAGTCGAAAAGGATCGAATGCCCGATCCTTTTCGGCACCGCCAATGAGCGGGTCTTGAACATCGAATAAACCTGCCACAAAGTCCGGACTGCAACTCCAATCCCAGACATGTAGAAACCACGATATGATCACGACCGAGCGGATGATGAAGGCCACTGCCCTGCCTGAAGTGTCCGGACTATCCTTCGACGCGTTTTCCCAAAACGATCTGGTCAATCTGATCATGCAAAGGTCAGAGATCATTCATGACCAACCCCGCTCCGGCAGGATTAACCGCGCCTGGGCCGCCGGAAATCCCGAACCCGCCCTATCGCTTGTGCGGGATCACGGAACCGATCTGGCGCGCCGCGCTGCCGCAATTATCTATTTAGAGTATCTGGAACTTCGGGATACGATACAAAGCCTCGCTCCGTCATCGATTGCAGATATCGGCTGTGGTTATGCTATGTTCGATCTGTTTTTGTGGCAGGACCACAAGTGTCACCTGAACCTGATTGATTTAGAAACCACTACAGAACGGCATTTCGGATACGCGGAAACCGGCGCGGCCTATTCCAATCTGTCTGTCGCGCGATCGTTCCTGATGGAAAACGGCGTCCGCGCCGGCGACATCACCTGCCTGAATCCCGGTTCAGACGAACTCTCATCAATAGGCACCGTTGATCTGGCGATGAGCTTTATCTCGTGCGGCTTCCACTATCCCGCGCAGACCTATGCAGGTTTTTTTCGCGACGTGGTCGAAGACGACGGTGCCGTCATTCTCGACGTGAGAACCCGCAAACTCCGCGAAGGTTCTGCGTTTCTGGAAACCTTGGGTCAGGTTTCTTTACTTGTGGATGCGGCGCAAGGTGGTGCGAAACGGCTGATTGTCCGAAAAGGCCCGTAGGTTTATTGCGTGGGCAGCTTTGGCGCTCGGGCGCGAAAGAAAACGATCGTTTATCTGGGCAACAAAACACATGCTTTCGCAAACGAAAAAGACCTACCGAATGGGTAGGTCTTTTAAGGCTTAAAGCTCAGTGCACGACCGCATCATCCGGCCTTGGACGATCCGACGTTCCCAACCGGTCGCCAATAATCAGGCCGTCTGAGCCCGCAGTAACCGGGACGGTCTCACCATCCTTGATCTCACCGGCCAGCAATGCCTCGGCCAGCGGATTCTGCAACGCGCGTTGGATCACACGTTTCAGCGGACGGGCACCAAAGACCGGGTCATAGCCTTCATCGGCCAGCCACTGTTTTGCGCCCTCGTCCAGAACCAGCTCGATCTTTCGAGCGGCCAGACGTTTTTGCAGACGTGCCATCTGGATATCGACGATACCATCCATATCGGCCCGCTTGAGCCTGTCAAAGATGATCGTTTCATCGAGTCGGTTCAGGAATTCCGGCCGGAAATGTGCCCGGACCGCATCCATCACATCCCTCCGTGCCTGCGCGCTGTCGGCCCCTTCGGGCAGTTGGCTGAGCGCCTGAGACCCAAGGTTTGACGTCAGGATGATCAACGTCTGCTTGAAATCAACAGTGCGGCCCTGACCATCGGTCAGCACGCCATCATCGAGGACCTGCAGCAACACGTTGAACACATCCGGGTGCGCCTTTTCGACCTCGTCAAATAGCACGACCTGATAGGGTCTGCGCCGCACGGCTTCGGTCAGCACACCGCCTTCGTCATACCCAACATAGCCCGGAGGGGCACCAATCAGACGCGCAACCGCGTGTTTCTCCATGAACTCGGACATGTCGATGCGCACCATCGCATTGTCGTCGTCGAACAGGAAGTTCGCTACGGCTTTGGTCAGTTCGGTTTTACCTACGCCGGTGGGCCCGAGGAACAAGAACGAGCCCAGCGGGCGGTTTTCATCGTTCAGGCCCGCGCGTGCGCGGCGCACGGCGTTGGACACGGCGGTCACGGCGGCATCCTGGCCGATCACACGGGAGTGCAGATCGTCTTCCATCCGCAGCAGTTTCTCGCGCTCACCTTCCAGCATCTTGGCTGTCGGGATACCCGTCCAGCGTTCGACCACGGATGCGATCTGTTCCGGACGCACGGTTTCCTCGGCCATCATGGCGTTGCTTTCGGCGTTTTCAGCCTCGGTCAGCTTTTTCTCAAGCTCGGGGATGATGCCGTAGGACAGCTCACCGGCCTTTGCCAGATTGCCTTCGCGTTTGGCGATTTCCAGATCAGCGCGCGCCTTGTCGAGCTGTTCTTTCAGATCACGAGCACCCGCGAGCTTGTCACGTTCGGCCTGCCATTGGGCGGTCATCTCGGCGGATTGCTCCTGCAGATCGGCGAGGTCCTTTTGCAGGGTTTCCAGACGATCCTTCGAGGCCGCGTCGTCTTCCAGTTTAAGCGCCTCTTCCTCGATCTGCATCTGCAGGATCTGGCGATCCAACTGGTCGAGTTCTTCGGGCTTCGAATCCACCTCCATCCGCAGACGCGACGCGGCTTCATCGACAAGGTCGATGGCTTTGTCGGGCAGGAAACGATCGGTGATATAGCGATGCGACAGGGTCGCGGCCGAGACCAGCGCCGAGTCGGAAATGCGCACACCATGGTGCAGCTCATACTTTTCCTTGATGCCGCGCAGGATGCTGATCGTATCCTCGACTGTTGGCTCCTGCACCAATACAGGCTGGAAGCGACGCGCGAGGGCCGCGTCTTTTTCGACGTATTTACGATACTCATCCAACGTGGTCGCGCCGATACAATGCAGCTCACCCCGGGCAAGCGCAGGCTTGATCAGGTTGGCCGCATCCATTGCGCCGTCGGATTTACCGGCACCAACCAGCGTGTGCATTTCATCAATGAACAGGATGATCTCACCAGCGGCCTCGGTCACTTCGGTCAGAACGGCCTTAAGGCGTTCTTCGAACTCACCACGGTATTTCGCACCAGCAATCAGCGCGCCCATGTCGAGCGCAAGCAACTTTTTGTCCTTCAGCGATTCCGGCACGTCGCCATTGACGATGCGAAGGGCCATGCCCTCGGCAATCGCGGTTTTACCGACACCGGGCTCACCGATCAGAACAGGGTTGTTCTTGGTCCGTCGAGACAGAACCTGCATCGAGCGGCGGATTTCTTCATCCCGCCCAATGATCGGGTCGATCTTGCCCTCAGCCGCCGCCTCGGTCAGGTCACGCGCGTATTTCTTGAGCGCGTCATAGCCTTCTTCCGCCGACGCGGTGTCGGCAGTGCGCCCTTTACGGATATCGTTGATCGCCTCGTTCAGTTTCTGCGCGGTGACGGCACCGTCTTCCAACGCCACCTTGGCTTTCGATTTCACCATGCACAGCGCCATAAGAATGCGCTCGACCGGGACAAAGCTGTCGCCTGCCTTGGTCGCGATTTTCTCGGCCTCGTCCAAAACTTTGGCAGTCTGGCCGTCCAGATAGACCTGTCCTGTGTCGCCTTTGACCTTTGGAATACGCGCCATCGAGGCATCAAGCGCATTCACGACACGGCTGGGCGCACCACCGGCCCGCGTGATCAGGTTGCTGGCCAGCCCCTGATCGTCATCCATCAATGCTTTTAGCAAATGTTCGGGCGTCAGACGCTGATGCTCTTCCCGCATCGCAATAGTCTGCGCCGCTTGCACGAAACCCCGTGCCCGCTCGGTGAACTTGTTCAAGTCCATTTTATTCTCCTTTTCCAAGCGCCCTGTGTCGATGCGCCCGCTTGGCGGCACGCTTCGGATCTGGGCCTCACATTCAATCTGGGAAATATCTGTCCCGGTTCAAGAGGTCGAAACGCTATTTCCGCCCTACCTGCGCGGAACCGAATAGACAGTGTATCCCCCGGTTTCAGCCACTTCTCGCGCGCCATACATCTGGACCAGAGATTGCGCCGGTTCACCACCTGTTGGACAAGATACCAGATCAGCGGCATCATCCAGAAAATCAATTGTAAACGCAGTCTCACCTGTGATCTGACAATCATCATCGGTCGAACGATAGCCCCGCAAAAGCCGCAGGTTGTCGTTTGTGGGAGTCCTTACGACCGTGTCAGCGGCCTCGGTTTCCAATGGCATATCCTGACATCCTGTCAGCAATAAGATGATTGCGGCGGGTGCAAACTGTTTCACTTTGAATTCCATTCCTTCAATCCGCGCACATTATACCACATCTGGTAAATCCTGCCGTGACCTGAATCACCTACTCGTCCAACATGGACAGAACCTTGCAAACCCGCTAGGACGCAGACGTTTGCCAAAAACGGAGCGCCCCCATGTCCGACGATCGCCTTATCGTAGCCCTAGATGTCCCCAACGCCCTGCAGGGTTTGGCCATGGCCGAAAGGTTGGGCGACAGCGTCTCTTTCTACAAGATTGGTTTGGGCATGCTTACAGGCGGCGGGCTGGCACTGGCCAATGAGCTGAAACAGGATCACGGCAAGCGCATCTTTCTGGATATGAAACTGTTCGACATCGGCAACACCGTCGAAAACGCGGTACGTGGGTTGGCGCAGTTCGATCTGGATTTCCTGACCGTCCATGGCGACCCCCATGTAGTGCGCGCCGCGAAAGAGGGTGCCTCGGGCAAGGATCTGAAAATCCTCGCTGTAACCATCCTGACCTCTCTTAACCGCGATGATCTGGATGCCAGCCTGTTGAAGGATGGCGACGTGCAGGAACTGGTCGTCGAACGCGCGGCAAAGGCGCTTGAGGCCGGGGCAGATGGTGTCATCGCCAGCCCGCAAGAGGCCGCGCTGATCCGGGCCTTACCACAGGCCGAAGGTCGCCTGATTGTGACCCCAGGTGTGCGCCCGGCAGGTGCTGCGCTTGGAGATCAAAAACGCGTCGCCACCCCAGCGACCGCGATCGGTGACGGTGCGGATCACATCGTGGTCGGCCGCCCAATCTATCAATCTGACGACCCGAAAGCCGCCGCCGAGGCGGTTCTTGCCGAGTTAAATTCCTTGACACGGCACTAATCGCGGACGTCAGAAACCGCGGAAAAGCCGGTTTCTGTCAGCCAAACAGTTGACCTTACGTAACTTTTAATGAAAACCGCGCCAAATCGTCCCTGTGCCCGAAAACACACATGAAAACTGCCTGTTTTCCTTGTGTGAACTCGATCCTATCGAAACCTCTGATTTTCAGCGAATCTGGTCCCGTGATACTCCCCGCGGACCGTCTCTTCCTGAGGTCCGTCACCTCCCCCCGCAACGCGCGGGGGGTCTTCTTTTGCATCAAACAACCACGCGGCGGGGTTTTTCTTGACCAATTGGGTGGTATATTCAAACCCCGCGAATTGATCGAATGAGAGACGGGAACACCGCATGCCCGGTCTGTGCCGAGACTGCCTGACCACTGTGACGGACGACCGCCGCTGCCCTGCCTGCGGTAGTCCGCGCATCAAGACGCATCCTGAACTGTTTGACCTGACCATCGCGCACATGGACTGCGATGCGTTCTACGCTTCGGTCGAGAAACGCGACAACCCTGAACTTGCCGACAAACCCGTCATTATTGGCGGCGGGAAACGCGGCGTCGTGTCGACGGCCTGCTATGTGGCGCGTATTCGCGGAGTGCGTTCAGCGATGCCCATGTTCAAAGCCCTGCAACTTTGCCCCGATGCTGTGGTCATCAAACCCCGCATGTCGGTCTATGCGGAAGTCTCGCGTCAGATTCGAGCGATGATGGACGAGTTGACCCCAGTCGTCGAACCTTTGTCATTGGACGAGGCTTTCATGGACCTGTCCGGCACCCAGCGACTGCACAGTGCACCACCCGCAGTGATGCTGGCGCGCCTTGTGAAACGGATGAAGGATGAGCTGGGCGTGACTGGTTCAATCGGGCTTTCACATAACAAGTTCCTCGCCAAGGTCGCATCCGACCTCGACAAACCACGTGGCTTTTCCGTAATCGGCGAGGCCGAGACCGCTTCGTTTCTGCACGACAAGCCCGTCCGGCTGATCTGGGGCATCGGACCAGCTGCACAAGAATCGCTCGAGCGCGCAGGGATTCGTACGTTTTCGGACCTGTTGCGCTGGGATCAGGAGGCCCTGACAGCCAGATTCGGCGCGATGGGGTATCGGTTGTGGCATCTGGCCCGAGGACAGGACAAGCGCCGCGTCTCTACCCATGAACCGATGAAGTCCATCAGTAATGAAACTACCTTTTTCGAAGACACGGCCAGCCCTGACATACTTGATGGTCATCTGTGGCGCATGTCCGAAAAGGTGGCGGATCGTGCCAAGGCCAAAAGTCTGGCTGGCAGGGTCGTGACCCTCAAGCTGAAGAAGGCCAATCACAAGATTATCACCCGCCGTGTCTCGTTACGTGATGCGACGCAGATTGCCGACCGCATTTACCGCACGGCCCGCAGTTTGTTCGATCAGGTCAGAGATCAGGGACCCTATCGCTTGCTTGGATGCGGTTTGTCGGATTTGTGCCCCGAGGATCAGGCCGATATCACGGGCGACTTGCTTGACCCCGGCGCAGCACAGCGGTCGCAGGCCGAACGCGCCACGGATGAAATCCGTCGCAGATTCGGACATGATGCTATCTTGAAGGGGCGATCTTTGCGCTGATCTTATTCGGCCGCAAGGCGCAGAGGCTCTTCACCGATCAACGTAATTTCGCCAATGACCTGACGCAACAGCTCGCGAAAGGCGGTGAAATTCCCGTTCGGCTCAATCCGCGTTTCGTCCATGTAAAGCGAACGGTCTATTTCGATCTGCACCGCGTGCTGATCGCGCGCGGGTCGACCATAGGTCTGCGTCACATACGCCCCAGCAAACGGTGCGTTTCGCGCCACTGTCAGACCAGCGGCCACAAACGCGGCTTCGATACGGTCCACGACTTCGCCAGAGGCTGCGGCGCCAAACCGGTCCCCTAACACAATCTGAGGGCGTGAATTTGCGGTGCCGGCCATGGCCACAGCTTCGTGCGGCATCGAATGGCAATCCACAAGGATCGCCTGCCCGAACGCCTTGTGCGATTCGGCCAACAATGCTTTGAGTCGCGTGTGATATGGCCGCCAGCAGGTATCGATGCGCAGCCGCGCCTCGTCCATTGTCAGCTTACCGCGGTAAATCGCGCGACCATTCGCAACCACCCGAGGGATTACACCAAGCCCCGAGGACACGCGCGGATTGTGCCCCTGCCGACGCGCGCCTTCCACAAGCGCCGGATCCAACTCCTCGGCACTGCGGTTAAGATCCAGATAAGCCCTTGGCTTAGTCGCAGAAATCAGCGGCGCTCCAAAATCCGAAGCGGGTGCGAACAACTGATCCACGAACGCATCCTCAGAGGATCGAATCACGTCGCGGCTAAGAATTGTCCGCTCCATCAGCTCCTGAGGGTAGTTCCGGCCGCTATGCGGAGAAGCAAAGACCACACAAGACGTGCGCTTGGCAGGCATATCCAATACATAGGCGGCGTTCGGCATGGTGGCTCCTTGGTTCGGTCTGAACATAGACCGGAAAATAGTTATACCAAACCCCTTGAACCCCTTTGCGACTCCTTTTATAGACCCCGCTACCGGCGCGGGGTTCCGCGCCCCATTTCGTTATGGGGCAGGGCACGCAAAGGTAAAGTGGGCGGTTAGCTCAGCGGTAGAGCACTTCGTTGACATCGAAGGGGTCACAAGTTCGATCCTTGTACCGCCCACCATGATTTCACTGTTCCGGGGCTCCGGGACACCCGATTAACCCAGGCGCTGGCCACGTCTTTGATGAAGGCGCCGCAGATTGGAGACAGACCCATGAAGGTCAAGAACTCGCTCCGCTCGCTCAAGAACCGGCACCGTGATTGCCGGATTGTGCGTCGCAAAGGCCGCGTCTACGTGATCAACAAGACGCAGCGCAAGTTCAAAGCTCGCCAGGGCTAAGAACTGCACAAATCGAATTCAGGGAAACCGCGCCGGTTGGGTGCGGTTTTTTTGTTTTCAAATCGCATGTTGCGTTGATTTCCCGCTTAGCTGGTCGCTTGCATGTTTCAGATACTCACATTCCCTTGACGCGATGTGAGTTGGCAGCGCCCCCTTTGTCTGCGCAGCATCCTGCAGTCGCAGAATGAGATAGGGAATTCGCTATGACAATCAAACGCCGCCAATTCGTACAGCTGGGGCTTGCTTCCGCAGCCGCTCTGACACTGGGAACACCTTCTGCATTTGCCGCAGGCAAGGAACGCACCGGCAGCCTTTCCGGCCGCAGCGGCTATAAGGTGAAGGGGACGGTTTCCGTTTCCGGCGACACCGTCACGCTCAAAAGCGATTATGTCTTCGACCCCAGCAAGAACCCGCCAGATATCAAAATCGGCTTTGGCAACGGCGAGAAATACGCGAAGGGCTCCAAGATTCACGACAAACTGACCGTGAAAAAGGGCGAAGCCTCATTCAAGATCCCTTCCGGCATCGACGTCTCCAAATACAACGAGCTGTATATCTATTGTGAGAAATTCACTGTGATTCTGGCCGTCGCGCCACTCAGCTAATTCTCGCCTTGCGCTGTTTGAAATCTGCCTGCATGCGTGGGCGGGTTTCTTTTTTGCCCGGCTTTGCGGAGGGCGAACATGTACAGTCAGGATTCCTTTTTTGATCTGTCCGCTTGGGGACAGGCCGGGCTTGTCTTCATCAGCCTTACTCTGTTTCTGATGATGGTGCTTTTGGCACGGCGCTGCCTGAGACGTTTTCCGATATGGGCAAGGTTTTTGGGGGCGCTGATCCTTTTCTGGGTGTTTGTGTGGGCCTCGCCGCAGGTTTACTACATGTATTATCGCATGATCATTCCGGATTTGCCGCTGCAATGGGTCATCTGGCCACCCAAAGACGCCCTCATCCCTTTTGAAATGCTGTTTTTTTCGCACCAGAAAAACCTCAGCGCCCATGGGCAGGGCATACTCGGATGGGCCATTATACTGGCCGCTGTTTTGCAACGTAGGCACCCTTAACGCCTTTCGGATATTCCGCACGTCAAGGTTAGTGCGTTGCGCCTTTCCAGCAGCGACCATTTTGACCAACTAATTTTGTCAGTTTTTCTTGCATCCCCGTCAGAATCGTTTAATTGACCAAATCAGTCGGGTTATTGCCCGCCACGACATTCAAAGTTGGGACACATGATGCTGAAATCCTCCACTTGTATTGCTGCCGCTCTGACGGCCCTTATAGCGACCTCTGCCGCGGCTGAGGGCGAGCTGAACCTCTATTCCTCGCGCCATTATGACACCGACGAACGCCTTTATTCGGATTTTGAAGAGGTCACTGGCATCACCATCAACCGTATCGAAGGCAAGGCCGATGAGCTGATCGCCCGAATGGAAGCCGAAGGTGCGAACTCACCTGCCGACATTCTGCTGACCGTCGATACTTCTCGCCTTGCCCGCGCCAAGAACGCAGGCATCCTGCAAGCGGTCGACAGCGCGGTTCTGGAAGAGCGTATCCCTGCCAACCTGCAAGACGAAGACAACCAGTGGTACGGTTTCTCGCAACGCGCGCGGATTATCTTCTTTGACAAAGCCGACGTCGCGAACCCGCCGGCAAACTATCTGGATCTGGCCAAGCCGGAATACAAAGGTTTGGTTTGCATCCGGTCGTCCAGCAACACCTATAACCAAACCCTGCTTGCTGCGATCATCACCAACCATGGTGCCGAGGCCGCGAAAACCTGGGCCAAAGGCGTTGTCGCCAACATGGCACGTGACCCGCAGGGCGGTGACACCGATCAGCTGCGCGGGATTGTCTCGGGTGAATGCGAGATCGCCGTTTCCAACTCTTACTACTTCGCCCGTGCACTGCGTAAAGACGTGAAGGGCCTGAGCGCGGATATCGACATGATCGGCATTCAGTTTCCCGCACAAGACGCGGAAGGCGCCCATATGAACCTGTCAGGTGCGGGCATCGCAGCCCATGCGCCGAACAAAGAGAACGCAGTGAAGTTCCTTGAATACCTCGCAGGCGAACAGGCACAGGTCTACTTCTCGAACGGCAATGATGAATTTCCCGCGGTCGAAGGTGTCGCACTGGCCGACAACGTTGCTTCGCTGGGTGAGTTCAAAGCGGATACAGTGAACCTGTCCGAAGTTGCCAAGAACATCCCCGAAGCACAAAAAATCTTTAACGAAGTTGGCTGGCAATAATCCTCTAGACCAGACAACGGGAAAGGGCGCGGTTTTCCGCGCTCTTTTTTGTTGTATTGTAATAAAAATAGTCAATAATCTCTTAAAAGGAAATGATTCTCATATTTGATAAATGTTGGATGATCTCTCAAACCGCCTCGCCAACCGATTAAACGAGCTGCGCCTGATGCGCGGTTGGTCCTTGGACCAATTGGCAGAACGCAGCTCTGTCAGCCGCGCCACTTTATCCCGGCTCGAAAAGGGGGGCGTGAGCCCGACCGCAGAAACGCTCGGCCGGTTGTGTGCCGCCTACGGTTTGCCCATGTCGCGCCTGTTGATGATGGTGGAAGACAGCTTTGCGCCACGGGTTCCCTTGGAACGTCAACCTGAATGGCGCGACCCTGAAACCGGGTTCACGCGCAGGTCGGTTTCGCCCCCGGCCACCGGTCTGAGCGGTGAAGTCATGGAGGGGCACCTGCCGTCTTCGACAGTTATCACCTATGACGCACCCCCGAAGCCGGGACAGGAACACCATCTGATCATGCTGGACGGCGCTTTGTCTCTAACAGTGGACGGCGTGGCGCACGACCTGACGGCCGGAGATTGCCTGCGCTATCACCTTTCCGGTTCGACCCGGTTTGAAACCTCATCCAAGCGCGGTGCGCGTTACTTGTTGGTGCTGATATGATCGAACGTTTGACCTCATCGGATCTGGACGGCGCATTGGACGATTTGACGGATATTCTGCACGCCTGTGTGCATGACGGTGCCAGCGTAGGGTTCATCCTGCCCTTCGCACCTGATCAAGCGCGCGCCTATTGGCTAAACCATGTGTGGTCTGGTGTTGCCGAGAACGCGCTGGATCTATTTGTGGTCCGCAACGCCCAGCATGTCTTGGGGACGGTTCAACTTATACCGGCCAAAATGCCGAACCAACCGCACCGGGCCGATGTCGCTAAACTGCTGGTGCATCCAAATGCTCGCCGCCAAGGACTGGGCCGCGCTTTGATGGCCGCCTTGGAAGAGCGCGCGGCTCAACTCGGGCGCAATGTGTTGGTTCTGGACACGCGCAGTTCAGACCCGTCGCTGCGACTGTATCAAAGCATGGGGTTTCAGATCGCCGGAGAGATCCCCGACTATTGCCGCAACCCGTTCGAGAACCGGCTGGAGCCCACAACATTCATGTTCAAAGACCTGACCTAGGCCGGGCTTTTGCGGACATTGGCGGCAAAGCAATAGCCGATCCCGTGAACGGTCTTGATGAAGACGGGGGCGGCCGGGTCAGGCTCGATTTTTTTACGCAAACGGGCCACATGCACATCGATAGTACGGTCGCCTACGACGACGTCACGCCCGCGCGCCTTGTCCAGCAACTGATCGCGTGAAAACACCACATGAGGGTTAGTGACAAAAGCCAGCAGCACCTCGAATTCGGTGGTGGTCAGCGGTGTGGCCTCGGGCGCGCCTGACACGGTCAGGGTCCGCTCGTTCACGTTTAGCACCCAGTCCCCAAAGGTGATCGTTTGGGACTCGGACCCGTTGGTAGGTTTGTCGTCGGGTTTTGACCGACGCAGCACGGTACGGATGCGGGCCAGAACCTCGCGCGCCTCGAACGGTTTAGTGATGTAGTCATCTGCCCCGAATTCCAGCCCCACTACGCGGTCGAAAATCTCATCCCGACCAGACAGAACGATAATGGGAATGTTCGAGTTCATCCGCAATTCGCGGGTGATGTCGAACCCGCTGCGGCCGGGCAATCCGATATCCAGCAGGATCAGATCAACCTCGGCCCGCGCCAGAACAGCATCCATCGCATCGCCATCGGCCACGCACGTGACTGCGCAGCCCTGCTTTTCAAGGTAACGCTGCAGAAAAGACGTGATCTGCGGGTCGTCATCAACCACAAGGATATGTTCTTGAACCATATTCGAGTCCGGGCGGGCATAGTGGGCTGGCGCGGAACTGTTGTAGCCGCAGCCCCCCGACACTTGCAAGAACGAGCTCTGCCCCGACATCAGAACCGCAGGAAAGACAAGCTATGGCCCTGCGGCAAGGCTTCGGTTTCCGCAGGGATCACCGCCAGCCCATCCGACTGCGCCAACAGCGCAACACGTCCGCTGTAAGACGCTGCCATCAGGCGCAGACGCGGTGTTCCGTCAGGCTCTGCCCCCTCGATCACAACGGGTCGGTATTCCTGACGACCGGCCCGGCGGCTCAGCGGCTCGGCTAGAACTGCCTGTTCCGGGGTCTGAGCCGCGTGATGCAAACCGGCGCGCCGCGCCATCATGTGCGATCCGACAATCTGCCATGTGACATAGGCCGAAACCGGATTGCCCGGCAGCCCAACATAAAGCGCATCCCCACGCCGCCCGAACACTATCGGCTTGCCCGGTTTCATAGCCACTTTCATCACATCCGGCTTGCCGCCGATGGTCTCGAACAGACGCGGCATGTGGTCTTCATCTCCGACCGATACGCCGCCCGTGGTAATGATCAGATCAGAGCTGTCGCAAGCCTCTCGCAGCACCTGTTCCAGCTTGGCGGGGTTGTCCTCGACCGGGCCTTTGTCGGTCAGGGCGATCCACGGCTTGTCCAGCAGCGCCCGCAGCATATAGCGGTTCGAGTTGTAGATCTGCCCCGGTCCCAACGCCTCGCCGGGTTGTTGCAGCTCGCTACCGGTGGAAAAGATCGTGACTTTCAGCTTGCGATAAACCGTGACCTCGCCATAGCCGGACGATGCCAGCGCGGCAGCCTCACGCGCAGTGATCTCACAACCACGGCGCAGGATCGGGGCGCCAGCCTTCAGGTCTTCGCCCACACGGCGGATGTGCTGGCCGGGCTTGGGGCGACGCGAGAACCGAATGCCTGAGACGGTGGCATCACAATCTTCCTGCATCAAAATGGCGTCGAAATCCGGCGGGACCGGCGCGCCCGTGAAGATCCGCAGCGCACTGCCCGCAAGAGCGTCATGCGCGCCGCTATCCCCGGCAGCGATCCGTCCCGCGACGGGCAGTTCAAACAGCGGACCTTCGCCCAAGTCGGCAGTGCGCACCGCATAGCCATCCATCGCCGAGTTATCAAAAGCGGGCATATCCACCTTGCTGGTGCAATCCTCGGCCAGCACCCGCCCAATAGCGTCAATCAACGGCAGGGTTTCCGTTTTGGTGATCGGGTCGGCCACCGACAGGCCCTTGGTCAGGGCCTGGGAAACCGTCAGAAACATATGAGCCTGCCGATCGCAGGCGCAGCCATCAGCCATTTTGAGCCTCCAGATATGTCAAGAGTTCCTCGAACTCCGCGCGTTCCGCCTCGCCCAGATTGGGCAGGTGGTCGCGGGCGTCCTCGAGATTTGCGTTGGGGTCGCCCACCACCAGCAGCATAACCATGCCGTGCCGGCCATGAACGCGGCAGCGAATGCCATAGACGCCCTCATGCTCGAAGGTCAGATCCAGCTCGGGCTTGCCGCGAATTTCGAAACTGCGTGCGTCCTCGGGGATCATCGGACGGATGGATGTCACCGTATGCCGCCCGGTCGAGCCCTTGAACCGCACCGTGGAACCAGCGGGCACTTGCAGGAACTTGGGTTCGAATCGAAATGCATGGACCGGGGTGTCTGCATTCAGGTCGATGATCTGGTGAACGACGGCAACGTCAGGGAGGTCATCGGCATAAAGGGCGGGAGCAATGGTCATTGCGCCCGCCAATATCGCTGCAGCCAGTTTCAGCGAAATGCTCATCTGTCCCTCCGGGCAGTTAGGCTGCCCGTGCGGGTTCCCCCAACAGATCAGCCAATGCGTTTATCATCACCGGCCATTGCGCGCGTCGGTCTTCGTCGCGCAGTTCGGCCAGCAGTTCGCGGCCAATGGACACGATCGCGGGGGGGCTGTCCTTGACATAGGTCACAATACGCTGCTCGGGGTTGGCCAGCAGGAAAGGTACGATGGCCGCCCCCGCCTGATCTGGAGCGGTTTCCGACAGCAGCCGCATAGCCGCCTGCCGTACCGGGGCCGAGACATCGTCCAGCAGGCTGCGTGCCACATCCGGGGTGCCGTCCCATCGGGTCAGGATATGCATGGCGTCGATGCGGAACGGCGTATCGCCGGTTTTCACCATCGCACGCAGCTTACCCCGCAGGTTGTCCTGCGGCGGCAGATCAGCTTGTTGCAGCAGCTTCAATGCTTGCAGAGAAAGCGCGGAGTCCGTGTGCGACAACCCCTTGGTGATCAAATCGACCAGCTGGGCTTGATCCAATTCCGCACCATGGCGCGTGACGGCCACACCCAGCGCGGCAAACGCCTGCAGCGCGATCTCGGTTTCCGGGTCTTGCGCAATCTGCGCCAGCATGACCTGCATTCCCTTGACCTCGCCCAACAGGCGGATGGCGGACATGCGGGTTTCACGCTGCAGCGCATCGGCATCGTCATCCAGCGCTACGCGGCGGCGTTTGGGGTGACGGGTCGCCTTGGCCAGCAGCGCCTGTTCGCGCGGAGTCAGGGGTTGCACCTCATCCTCTTGCGCTTCCTGCGTCATCTCGGCGGCAATCGCGTCATGTCCCAGAATCGCACCAAGGCTTGAGGTCGGGCCATTCTCGCCGCCCTCGGACACATCCAACCCGGCCTCTTCCAGCGCGGCGATATCGGTTGGCTGGGTCTCTTCTTCTGCGGCTTCGTCGGCAGCAACAGGCATCGGGGCCAGCGCGAAGGACAGCAGCAACTCGCGCCCTTGTTGCTGGTTCACATGCGGACGGTCGGCATCCGTGACGATCATCGCCAGCGACGCAACGGCCTTCAACCGCACTGACCGGAAGGGCGCGCGGCAGGCGCGTTGCAGCCATTCTGTCGCCTCACGAAGGGGCGAGTTCGCCAGCGCATCGACGATAGCCCATTGCAGGCGCTCGGCCTTGAGGTCATCGGCATCGACCGAGAACAGCGAATTGAGCCGGTCGGCCACCAATTCCGGGGCAAGCGCCGCCAGCAGGCCCAGCGCCTGCGCGGACACTTCGGGCTGTTGACCGGTGGCGAGGAAATCCAGCACCTGCCAGCGCAGATCGTCCTGGTCGGCAATCGGCGTTGTGCGATCCAGCCGCTCAATCAGCGCCAGTTGCACCTTGGCACCGGGGTCGCGCATCATGCGGTCCAGCAGCTCGGGTTCCGAAAACCCAGCTTGGTTCAGCGCGGCAATACGGATGTCCTCGACCGCATCGGTCAGCGCCTGTTCGACCAGCGCGGCATCGTTTGTCATCAGTGCTTCATACGCGATCAGGCGCACGGCCCCATCCTTGTCGGTGGTGGCTTCGCGCAGGATCGCTTCGGCCTCGGCCCCACCGATGGCGGCGAGCGTCCGCAAGGCACGATGGCGCAGGCGGCGGTTCGAGGATTGGGTGAAAACGCCCAGCGTCGGCACTGATGCCTCACCAATCCGGCCCAGCGCTTCGCAGGCTACATCGCCCAGTTCCTGCCCGTCTTCATCCATCAGGGCCATGACGATGGGTTCAATCGCCGCCACATCGCCCATCCGGCCCAGCGCTTTGATCGAGGCGATCTGCGTGTCCAGCCAATCGTCCCATTCGTCCTGGTGTAGCTCGTCCTCGTCCCATGTGATGTCCTCGCCGCGCCCGGTGACGAGTGTGCGCAGATAGGGGGCAGCGTCTTCGGATTTCAACTCGGCCAGAGCGGTGACGCAGGCCAGTTTTACCTCGCCACACGGATCGTGGATCAGGTTTTCCAGCAGTTGAGTTGCTGCGTCCTGAACACCCAGCGCGCCCAGCGCTTGGGCGGCGTCCTGCCGGACGTCTTCATCGTCATCCAACAGCGCCTCGACCAAGGCCGGGCTATTGGCGGCACCAATGGCACTCAGGGCCTGAATGGCGCGCAGGCGGATCACGTCATATTCGGATTTTGCGTAGTCAGAGAACAGGCTGGTGGCCTCATCACGCAGGGCGGTATCGGAATGCATGTTCATATCGGGTCTGCCATGTTTTGCGGTTGGGTGGGGTTGGGTGAAAGTGGAAGGCAGATTTCCCAACCGATACCTGCCTTCCAGTTAGGCCGGGGACGCCCGGCCCATGGTCCCTTCTGCAGTGGGACCAGACCCGGGGGGCGGCATGGCGACCGCCCCCCCGGAAAGCCGTCAGGCGATGTCGCGCGGCGCAAAGGACATCGTGCGGAACGAGGTCTTGTAGGGGCTCGGCCCCAGTTTCCGCAGCTTGGCAACGCCCATCTTGTAGTTGTAGTTGCCACTGATCCAGTCGACGATCCGGCCCTCAAGCGCGTTCGCGGGCTGCTGCATGTGCAGGAAGTCCATGTAGACCACGCTTTTCTTGATGGCGGGCGTGACCATGGCCACGGCGGTGATCGCCGCTTTGGTCAGTTCGATATGCCCGTTCTCCATCAGTTTCGAAAACTGGAAGTCATCGCCTTCCACACCCAGCAGCGTGGTCTTGTTGCCCGGAACGCGTTCCGAATAGACCATCACGTAGTCGCCGCTTTCGATACCACGCTCGGCCGCATCGTCGGGGTGAATCTCAACCCAGTTTTCCGGCCAGCGCTGCACGATATACGGGCGGCGACGGTCGTCAAAGCCAGACTGCCAGCGTTCGTTGATCCGACCGGAGGTCGCCCACAACTCGCCTTCTTCCTTGTTCGGGCTGAGCCATTCCCAATAGTCCGAGAACAGGCCCCAGGGCGATTTCTGGATGTTGCACTTGCCGGTCTGGCTGTTGAAATGCGTCAGCTTCTTGTTGAACACATCCGCACCAGCCGCACCGGTATCGGGCAGTTCGCGGGTTGTGTCATGCAGACGCTTGGTCTCAATCAGCGTGACCCCATCGGCATCCAGCATGACCGGGCATTGAACCCCATCAGTGCCAAACTCACGGACCTTCTGGTGCAGACCTTTGCCTTCCTTCTTGGCCAGACGATAAACCGCGTGGAAGTCCTTGCGCGACCCGCGGGTAAAGCGCACGGCCTCTTCCGCGACCTCGTTCGAGTTCTGCCAGTCGAACCCGTCAAAGCCCATCCGCTGTGCCAGTTGCGCAATGATCCACCAGTCAGGTTTCGCCGCACCGGGGGCATCATAGAACTTCTGGTACAGACGCAAGCGGCGTTCGCCGTTTGCGCGCAGGAAATCTTCCTCACCCCAGGTCGCTGCGGGGAACACGATGTCGGCATAGCGGTTGCCGATCGGGTCCTGCAGATAGATGTCCTGGTTGATCACCACCATACCGCCGCTGTCGGCGCGGGCCTTCAGCGTGTCGATCATCTCTTGCTTGTCGAAAGAGGCGATCTGGTGCGGGTTGCGGACGGTCAGCTCCTCGAACTTGTCGGCCAGTTGTTGGCTGCCGCACATGGACTGGATCCATGTGGTGCCGATCACGTGGGCCATACGGGTATGACCTGCGATCAAATACCGGTCGGTATCCATGGCGCGGCGACGGCGACCGGGCAGTTTCTCGGGCGATTTGTTGCGCGGGTACTTCCCGCCCTTCACGCCGCCCCGCTGGTGACCACCGGCCCGGCCAATGACCTGACCCGGACGACCGCCACAGCCACAGATGATACCCAGAGCCGAGATCGCCTGCGTGTTGCCGGTGTTGTTGGACCAGTAGAACCCTTTCTCGATCATGACCGAGGTTTTGGGTCGTGTGCCATCTGCCTTGGGTTTGGCCAGCCATTCGGCGGCAGTATAGATTTTCTGCACATCGATTTCGGCCATTGCGGCAGCGGTCTCGGGCGCGAACTCGTCCTGCGACAGCAGCCACTCTTTCCAGTCCTCAAAGCCTTTGGTCTGGAACTTGCCCCAGGTCGTGCGCCACTGCCATGGCGTGTTGCGGGTGCCCTGGCCAAAGCCGGACGAGCTTTCCCACTTGTTGTTGACCCATTTCTTGATCCAGTCACTGTCTTCCCAGCCATTTTCCACGATTACGCGGGCGATGGCGTTGACGACCAGCAGGTCAGTGCCGGGCAGAACGTCGATATGCAGGCCACCCATCTTGACCGCATGGGCCACACCGGCCGAGCTGCGCGGGATCAGATAGATCTCTTTCTGACCGTTCTGCATCCCCTTCATCATCCACTGGGTATAGAGGATGGTCTTGGTCTCATACGGGTCGGTACCGCAGACCAGCAGGGTCTCTGCATCGCGCCAGTCTTCGTAGGACGGGCCGAAGTTGTCGAAACCCGCATCCCGGAAGCCGGGGGTTGAGGTCACGTCGGACGGCGTGTCGTGGAAGGTGAAGTTGGCGGTGTTGATATGACGCAGCGCGTATTTCGAGATCGCATAGGTGTTCTCGATATACTGATAGCTGAAGGTTTTCACGCCATAGGCATTGGTGCCGTGCTTGGCGATGACGTGGTTGCCCACCTCAGCCGCCACATCCAGCGCCAGATCCCACGGAACCGGCATCAGCGTGCCGTAGATCCGCATCAGCGGTGTCTTCAGACGGTCACGTGTCGGTGTCTGCGGGTTATAGCATTTCTGCGCAATACACCCGCCCCGCAAGGAGCTGTCGCCGTCGGTGTTGACGTATTGCGTGTCCTTGTCCGGGATGATCACCACGTGGTGCGGCTGACCTTTGTGCAGAACGATATTGTGCTGGTTCGGCGCGACCCATGCACCCAGCGGTGCAACAGGGAAATCCTCGCCAAAGGCGTTTTCGTCTGCGGTGGGGCCACCGGGTTTGGCCGTCACGGGCCAGCGGTAGACTTTGTAACCACAGGCCACGATGCAGTAGTCGCAGGCGGTCGAGATGACCTCGGCGCCTTTGGGCGGCAGCGGGACGTTGGTTTCGGGTACGTAATACGGGGTTGCCATGTGAGTATCCCCTTCCCTTATGCAATCAGGTTGTCGTAGCGGCCGTAGATCAGGCCGAACATGCCGACGGCGTAGATGTCATCACCGTCCAGTTCCAAAAGGACCTGCGGCAGCGACTGATAGGCTTGCCCCGAAACGAGGATGCCGTGCCGTGTCACGTCATAGGTGGACAGGTGCAGCGGGCACGGGCCCAGCACCTTATGTTCGGGTTTGTAGCTGTCATACATCGACCCGCCCTGGTGGGTGCAGGTGAGGTTGAAGGCCACAACGTCCTTTTGCGGACCAATGCCACCGCCGCTTTCCACGCCGGTCTTGACCAGAATCGAGTCCGAATAGTCGCCCTCATCGGGGTAGTAGAACTCGACCGGGACATCCTGTTCCAGCTCGGACAGTTTGCCGATCAGCTTGCGCGGATAGGTGGACACAAGGGCAGGAACCTGTTCAGCCTGGCCGTGGCGAGTGGGCATGGCCACCATCACGGCAAAGGTTGTTGCGCCCGAGGCGAACAGGAACTGGCGGCGGTTCACGGTGCAGGCCTTCTTGGCCTCGCCAGAACAGCTGCATCCGGTTGCGTTATGATCTTTCATGACGCTTACTCCTCTGCTGCAACCGCAGAAAGCGGCTGGTAATCCGGCAGATCGGGCTCTTCGACCAAGATCTCGTCACCGGACAGGGATTTCAGGAAGGCCACCAGATCCGCCTTTTCCTGATCGTTCAGGCCAAGCGGCTGGATCAGATCGGATTTGGTTGCTGCGAATTCATTCTCGCCACCGCCCTGGTTGTAGAATTCAACCACGTCCTCGAGCGTCTCCAACATGCCGTTATGCATGTAGGGTTCGGTGTAGAGGGTGTAGCGCAGGCTTGGCGTGCGGAACTTGCCCAGATCGGCCTTTTCCTTGGTGCGGAAATAGAAACCGGGGTCGTCTTTGGTGTGGCGATAGAAATCCTCGGTCGAGCCTTTGGCATAGAGCTCATACCGGAAGGTCACTTGCGCCAGACCGTCATCTTCCCAGCCGCTATAAGGTGGAACGCCGGTGTTGTAGTACTTCTCATCCGACAGCAGCGCGCCGTTGTGGCATTCGGAACATTGCGCCTTGCCGGTAAACAGCTCCAGCCCGCGTTTCTGCTCGTCGGTCAGCGCCGCATCATCCCCGCGCAGGTAGTTGTCGAAGGGCGTGTCGGTCTGAACGATGGTGCGTTCAAACGCAGCGATTGCGCGCCATGCGTTGCTGATGCGCGGCCATTGATCGCCGAAGACATCGTTAAAGCGTTCGACATATTCGGGCACAAAGGCCAGGCGGGCCTCCATCATGTCGGCCTCGCCGTTGCCGGCGACTGCACCGCCTGCAGCGGATTTGGCCTGGCTTTCAAGGCTCTTACTTGATCCCGCCCAGAACAGTTTGCCGTAGTACGCCGAGTTCACGATGGTCTGGCTGTTGCGCCAGTGAGTCGTGCCGGGATAACCGAACGAGATCGGCGCTTCGACGTCCCAGCCCACATCGGGCAGGTGACAGGCCGAACACGGCGTTGTCTCGTTTCCGCCCAGCCGAGGATCGAAGAACAGCATCTTGCCCAGTTCGATCTTGGCCTCGGTCTGCGGGTTGTCCAGCGGGATGGGCGGCTCGCCCAGCGCCACTAACGGCGCATCGGGATCGGGGTCTGCGCCGCCGATACCGGCCTCAATCGCGATACTGTCCGCAGCGAACGCTTGCGAACCGATGGCGGCAAACAAGGCAGCGGTGGCGATTGTGCCTGAAAGGTAAGACTTAAGGTCTTTCATGGGTCCACTCCTCAGTTTGTCGTTTCGCGCCAGTTTTCGATCGGCGCATAGTCCGTATCGATCTCTTCGGCGACGAATTCGGGCCCGGTCAGCGGCTCGCCTGACAGAGCCTTAAGGAAGGCCACCAGCCGCGCTTGTTCGGTCTCAGAAAGGTTCAGCGGCTTGATGCGCGGATCCTTGTTTTCATCGTCACCGCCACCGGCGTTGTAGAAGGCCACCACATCTTCGAGCGTTTCCATCGTGCCGTTGTGCATATACGGCGCGGTATAGGTCAGCTCGCGCAGCGTGGGGGTCATGAAGGTGCCGAACGTGTCGGCAGTGTGGGTGCGGATATACGCTCCGGGGTCGGCGCGCAGGTTCATGTAGTTCTCGACGCCGAGGAACTTCATCATCGTCACGAAGGTGATGTGACGGGTCGGGTCCGCCCAGATGTCAGGGTTGTCACCGACGCCGATATTGTGCGGCAGGTCATCGGTGAACCGTTCGCCCGAGTGGCACGAATTACAGCCGCTGGCGTTGAACAGCTCATACCCCGCCTTGGCCTCGTCCGACATCTCTCCAGTGTCGAAGGGCGCGCCGCGCGAGATCAGCGTTTTCAGATATTCCGGGATCGCGTTACGGACGCCACCGTTCGAAGGTTCACCAAATCCCGCGGCTTCGAACATCTCGACATAGACCGGGTCCTGCTTGATGCGTTCCTGCATCAGACGCATGTCCATGTTCATGGAATAGGTCTCGGTGATGCTTTCGCGGGTCACGTCATTCAGGTTGGTGCCTATCCGCCCGTCATGGAACCATGCCTCGCGCTTGGCGCTGTTGATCAGCGTCGGCACGTTGCGGAAATGCAGGTTGCCCGTATAGGCGTCCGACAGGGCCTGCCCGTCGGTGAACCCGTTTTCCGGCTGGTGGCAACTGGAACAGGACAGCGCAGCGTCGCCGGACAGTCGCGGATCAAAGAAAAGTCGTTTGCCAAGGGCCGCCTTGGCTGGGTCGAACTCTATGGCTTCTACCGGGCCCGGCTCATCCGCCTGGGCCTGGTGAACCGGGAACGCAGCGCTCATCGTCAGCAGCGAAACTGTCGACAGCGCCGAGAACCATGTTCTGGCTTTGGTCATCATCTAAAAGCCCCTTTATCGCTATTCCGATCACTCGGTTTGGCCGAGGACCGGCTGAGCGAACCTTAGGGGGCAGATGTGTCACCAGAATTTGAAATGGATTAAAGAGTGTGAAGAGTTGTGAAGAAATGTAACGAGACCCTAGGCCATAAGGCTCCGGATAATACGTGCAAGACTTTGAACATCATACGGTTTTTGCACCCGTACCGTTTGATCGCTTTCAGCCGGACTGTCTGCATCATCGAAATAACTACTGACAAGAATCGTAGGAACATCCGGTCGGACGGCCTGCACCGAGGCGATAAGGTCAGTGCCCATAAGCTCTGGCATCATCAAATCTGACACGATCACATCATAGCTGTCGGGCGCCGCCCGAAAGGCGTCCAACGCGCGCATTGGTTGCGAATAGGCCTCGACCCGGTAGCCATATCGCGTCAGCAACCGGCGCGTGACATATAGAATGTTCTCATCGTCATCGACCAGCAGGATGTGTTCGTCCCCGGTGACTGCGCGGGCCTCTTGCTGCTGTTGCCCACTCAGAATCGGCATCATGGGATAGAACAGGCTGAACCGGGTCCCCTTGCCCGGCGTCGAGGACAGTTCGACCCGCCCGCGGCATTCCTCGACGCTGTTGCGGACGATCGCCATACCCAGACCGGTGCCTTTCCCGACCGGTTTGGTAGAAAAAAAGGGTTCGAATATCTTCTCTTGCACCTCGGGCGTCATCCCCGGCCCGTCATCGGTTACATCCAGTCGGATCACCCCAATCGCATCGTCCGGCAGATCGTCAAGGGATTCATCCTCGGCCTGACTGATGCACAACACAACGTCGCCCGGGTGATCGCCGATGGCTTCGAACGCGTTGTGGCACAGGTTCAGCAGGGTCTGAAAAAACAATGTACCGTCGAATTCAGCAAAAGCCTGTTCAATGTCGATGTCAAAGCGGGTCTTCACGCTGGGAGGCGCGGCAACCTTGATCAGGTCCAACGCCTCTTGCGTGGCTTTGACCATATCGCCGCGTTGCGGATTTCGAGGCCGCTGGCGGGCAAAGGTCAGCATCTTGCGCACAAGCGCCTGAGCGCGACGTGCCGCGATACGAATATGGTTGACCGAGGTCTGAATGTCCTCGTTGTCCTCGGCGTCCAACTCGATCAGCTCGGCATTTCCGATCACGCTCATCAGCACGTTGTTGAAGTCGTGCGCGACCGAACCGGCCAGAATGCCCACAGCCTCCATCTTCTGGACCTGAGCGAATTGCTCGCGCGTGCGGCGGGATTCGGTCATGTCCTCGCCGATACCGATATAGTGGGTGATGCTGCCATTCTGATCGACCAGCGGGAAAATCGCGGTCGAAACCCAGTAATGCGTCCCGTCTTTGCGCAGGTTGCGAAACACACCGTACCAGCTTTGGCCGCTTTTCAGTTTGGCCTTCAGGTCGCTATAGACCCCCTGCCCCGAATGCCCCGATTGCAGCATTTTGGGCGAATGGCCATAGACCTCGTGCGGACCGTACCCGCTGAGGTCAAAGAACTTGCGATTGGCGTATTCAATCCTCAGGTCGGTGTCGGTGATGATGATCGAGGCCGGGCTTTGTTCAACCGCCCGCGC
The DNA here is from genome assembly GCF_059609525.1 of Ruegeria sp. YTSC325. Lineage (NCBI taxonomy): Bacteria > Pseudomonadati > Pseudomonadota > Alphaproteobacteria > Rhodobacterales > Roseobacteraceae > Ruegeria > Ruegeria sp. YTSC325. The sequence continues at coordinate 190,271 of NZ_JBXWLY010000008.1, read as the reverse complement.
CAGTTTGCGCTCGGCCAGTTCCACTTGTTCACGCAAGGCAAGTTCGGCCTTTAGGCGACGGTTGGTGCGCAAGATATTGGCGATCAGCAAAGTGGTCAGGATCGCGATCACGCCCACCAAAACGATCAACCCCACCAGCAGAAACGAGAAATTTCGGACCAGACGTTCTCCGTCCGAGAACGCGCGCACCATACTGGACAGACTGCGGTCGCGCTCTTGCACCCACAGGGTTTCAAGGGTCTGCAACGCCGCCAGGGCGTCGCGGTCATCCACACGCACCAACGCATCGATCTGCTCTGCGCTCAGGCCTGCGCCGATACCCTCCTCGATCAAAGGGATATTGCCAGTGTATTCCATGGCCACCGCTTCGATCTGCGCTAACGCTTCCAATTCAGTGGGGGATGGGTCCGAGGCGCGATAGGCTGCGATGGTATCCAGCAGACTTTGGGACTGCCGTCGCAGGCGTGGACCCAAATCGGGGTCATTGCGCAGCACATAATTCTTGAAGTTGTGGATCAGTCCGCCATAGCCAAAGTCTTCGCGAATGTCCGATATCCAGTAGCCACGCGGTGTGGTCTCGACCGAATAGTCCTGCCATGCCATTCGCATGTCACCTATCCGGTTCCCGGTTTCACGGGACATATACAGAAAAACGGACAGAATGATCGCCAAAGCGATGCCAATCACAAATGCAACAGCCAGAGGCCGCTTCAGTGATCCATCTTCCTGTTGGGAGTTGCTGTCCATGTTTGTCCCCTATCCCGTTGAGAACCGGGATAAGGGCGTTGCCTGACAGGTGGAATGCGCCACAACCGCGCGTACAGCCCTAAGCTTTGGACTTGTCCGTGGTCAGACCATTGGTTTCCGCAACGAAATCAGCCAGCATGGGTACATAGTCATCACCCCGACCTGCAGCCTCCATCGCCGCAAACGCGTTACGCAGAGTCGCCTGTACCGGCGTGACCGCGCCGATACTATTGGCCAGGTTCGCGACATATCGCATGTCTTTATGCGCGTTCGTGATGGCAAAGCGATGGGCGTTTTCGTCCCCTTCGAGCGTCCATTTCATGAATGTATCGTAGAACCCGTTGGACAGGCGGCTTGGACGCAGAACAGAATCCACCTGTTCTACGGTCAGCCCGGCCTTACGGGCTACGGCCAGCGCCTCGGAATACAAAACAGCATAGCCCATGGCGACGAAGTTGTTGACCAGCTTCATCTTGTGACCCATCCCGACCTCACCCATGTGCACGACCAGACCGGCCCAGCATTCCAGTACTGGTTTGATGCGCGCCAAGGTTTCGGGCGATGCGCCGACCATTGTATCCAGCGTTCCGGCCTCGGCCTCTTTCGGAGTTCGGCCCAAAGGCGCGTCTGCAAGATCCATGCCCGCAGCCCGCAGATCTTGCACAAGTTGCAAGGTCGACACGGGATCCGATGTCGAACAATCAACAACCACCAACCCTTTTTTGCCCGAGGCCAGGATACCGTTTTCGCCACGGATCAGCTGTTCGACCTGCGGGCTGCCCGAGACGCACAAATGGATGATGTCGCAGGCCTCGGCCATTTCACGCGCCGAGGTGACTTCGGTCGCACCACGCTGCACAAGATCTTCGACGGGTTGTCGGTTGCGATGCCCCATCACCACAAGGGGGTATCCATTTTCGACGATGTTTTTGGCCATGCCATGACCCATCAGCCCAACGCCAATGAATCCGATAACGGGTTTGTTCATGTTCAGTCCTTTTCTGATCCGGCGATTGGATTTAGCTGTCCGAGGATTGAGCCCAAAGGTTGACCTCGCCATTCTGCGAATAGCGGTCGATTTCGGCCAGTTCATCGACCGTGAATTCAATATTGTTCAGCGCCCCGACGCAGTCGACGATCTGTTCACTGCGGGATGCACCGATCAACGCCGTGGTGATCCCGCCATCGCGCAACACCCAGGCAATCGCCATCTGCGCCAGCGTCTGACCGCGCCTCTTGGCAATCGCATCCAGATTGCGCAGGTTCTCGATCGTGCTTTCGGTCAGCAGATCGGGGTTCAGTGATTTGTCTTCGGTTGCTCGGCTGCCTTCCGGCACGCCGCTCAGATACTTGCCGGTCAACATTCCCTGCGCCAGAGGGGTGAACGCGATCGACCCGATCCCCAACTCTTGCAGGGTGGCCTTCAGCCCGTCCGTCTCAACCCAACGGTTAATCATGTTGTAGCTGGGCTGATGAATGATGCAGGGCGTGCCAAGGTCCTTCAGGATCGCCGCAGCCTCGCGCGTGCGTTGGGAATTATAGGACGAAATCCCCACATAAAGCGCCTTGCCAGAGCGTACGATCTGATCCAGCGCGCCCATGGTTTCCTCGAGCGGTGTGTTCGGATCAAACCGATGCGAATAGAAGATATCCACATAATCAAGACCCATCCGCCGAAGGCTTTGGTCACAGGACGCGATCAGGTATTTACGGCTGCCCCATTCGCCGTAAGGGCCTGGCCACATGTCATATCCGGCTTTGGACGAGATCACCAATTCATCCCTGTAACCGGCAAAATCATTTTTCAGGATTTCACCAAACGCCTCTTCAGCGCTGCCCGCAGGCGGGCCATAATTGTTGGCCAGATCAAAATGCGTGATCCCCAGGTCAAATGCCGTTCGACAAAGCTTTTGTTTCAACTGATGAGGCCGGTCAGCACCAAAATTATGCCACAGCCCCAGCGAGATCGCGGGCAGTTTCAGACCGCTGTTGCCGCAATAGTTATAGGTCATCTCCGCATAGCGTGTCGCGCTGGGCACATAGGTGTTCGACGTCATTTTCGGGTGTCCTGAATCAGTGATGTCATTGCGCCCCGCGCTCGCCACGGCACCAAATGCGTGGCTGATGTTCAGCGCAGGTTGCCCGGATCATATTCCGTCGGCGACTTGCGCTCAAATGTCTTTAACCCTATTAAAAACATCTTATTGAACATCAGGAACATGGTCATGGCACGCCCAGATCGCGTTTTCAAAGCCGCCTATAATGCCATGCTGGACGCTTTGGTCGCCAATCCCAGCATCCAGAACATCTCGGTGATCGCGCGACAATTGGATGTCAGCAGAACAACCGCGCGCGCAATTCTGAAGAGGTTGGAAAAAGCAGGGATATTGACGCAGGCCGGGCCAGACCGGCAATTGCTTCGGGTCCCTCAGCGGCGGGATTATTTCGCCGCCAGCGAAACCATGGACATGCGCGATGCCTTGGAGGCCACATTCATGCAAATGATCCGAAGCGAGGATATCGGTCCGGGCGCGCTGCTGAACGAGAGGCTTCTGGCGCGACAGCTCAACGTTTCGGTCCAGACCATGCGCGAATTTCTGATCGGGCTCAGCCGGTTCGGTTTCGTCCGCAAGGACCACCACCGCCGATGGGTTTTGGAAGGCGTCACCCGAAAATACGCGCTAGAGCTGCATGAGGTCCGCGTGATGTTCGAAAGCATAGCAGTCGAGAAGCTCTGCCAGATCCCCGAGAATGACCCGTTCTGGGGCGGGCTCATCAGGTTGAAACAGGATCATCTCGAGATTTCGGCGCACTCCGATTTCGCTGACTTGGATTTCCCCGCCCTGGACACCAAGTTTCATCGGTTTCTGAACGCGCATGCCGACAATAGGCTGATCGTGGGGTTTCAGGACGCGATCTCGATGATCTTCAACCACCACTACCTTTGGCCGCTGGAAGATCAGATGCACCATCACCTGACCGCGACCTCAGATCACCTGCAGATCATTCAGGCGGTTCTGGAGCGCGACCACCGTAAAGCCCGCGCAGCGATGCAATCCCATCTCGACGCCACCCGGCACCGGTTCGAGGAGGCCACATCCTAAGACCCAAACTCAGACCGCCTGATGGACTTCGATGACGTTGCCTTCGGGGTCGTGAAAGAACACCTGATGCCATTCTTTGGCAAAGGCAGTTCCATAATCCGAATAGGGAATGCCGTTGTCGTCCAGCAGCTTCATGAAGGCCGCAATATCATCGGTTCTAAAAGCGATGTGGCCGCGTTCGACCGGGTTTATCGTTTCGCCATGCTTAAAGGCGACGCCGAGGTCTTTCTCGGCCAGGTGCATCTGCATCTGCCCATCGGTCGCAAAGCGGATCTTGCCGCTATAGCCCCGGTCCTTCGTATCCTCGGATCGTGGGAAATTTTGGATCGGGATGTCATCCAACCCCAGAACGCCCGTGTAAAAATCGTGGAGACGATCCACATCTTGCGAGACAAAGTTGATATGGTGGAATTCCAATTTCATATCCGCGTCTTTCCATCGGCTGAGCATATTTTTTCAGATCGCAGATGATCAGAACCCGATGAGTTCAACAATCACAAATCTGACAGAGATCCCTGAAGAACGGACCTAACGGCATTTGCAATCGAACCGCAGCCGCAGGCAATTTGCAGGGATTCAAAACAACAACCTTGAAAAACAGCCCGTTTAGAGTGTCACTGTCAGTATGAAGATCGGAAAAAACTCATGAAGTCATGGATCATCACGGTTCATGTCTGCTGCATGCTGGCCCTTGCTGCATGCGCGCCCACGTCCCGGACCTATGAAAAGACGGTGACGCGATCCGTCGCCGCCGAACCGACAAGCCAGCTTTACCGCGCGGCCAGCAGGTTGAGCGATCCCGGCGACGGGCGATCGGGCGTACGACTTGTCAGCGATGGGGAACAGGCGCTGGTCATTCGGCTGCTGATGGCGGCAGCGGCAGAGCAAACGATTGATGCGCAATACTATCTGCTTCACGACGATCCGACCGGGCATCTGTTTGCTGCAAGCCTGTTGCGTGCTGCGGACCGGGGTGTCCGCGTGCGCCTGTTGTTGGACGATATGGACACGTCCGGATACGATGCGATGACTGCCGCCCTTGATCTGCATGAGAATATCGAGATCAGGCTGTTCAACCCGTTCTGGCGAGATCAAAGCCTGCTGATCGCCGGTCTGACCGACTTTAAACGCATCAACCGTCGGATGCATAACAAGTCGATGACCGCAGACAATACATTCACCATTGTAGGTGGGCGCAATATCGGTGCCGAGTATTTTCTGGCCCGCGAGGAAATGAACTATGCGGATTTGGATGTGCTGGCCACTGGCCCAGTGGTCCGTCAGGTCTCGGACAGTTTCGATACCTACTGGAACAGTGAATTCGCCGTTCCTGCCGCTGTGGTGATTGATGAACCCCAGGGCGTTTCACTGAACGAGGCACGCGACCGGCTGAATGACCTTGTCGACGAGGCGCGCGATACGCCTTATGGCAACGCCCTGCGCAGGTCAGCGCAAGAGACCTTTGCCGGCAACGCATTGTCGGTTGATTGGGTTCAGGCCCGGCTATACGCCGACCCTCCATCCAAAGCAGCCGGCGCGGATGATCCCGAACAGATACTCGCGTCGCAATTGTTGCCCTATTTTGAGACAGCAAAAAACGAGGTCAACATCATCTCGGCGTATTTTGTGCCTCGAAACAAAGGGGTTGCATGGATGTCCGAGCTGGAAAACCGCGGCGTCGATATCAAGGTCGTCACCAATTCGCTGGCGTCAAACGACGTGGCACCGGTCTATGCCCATTACGCCAAAAAGCGCCGCGCCCTGTTGCGCGCCGGCGTCGAGCTGTACGAGCTGCGCCCGGATGCCTATCAGGTTCAACAACGCGGTATTAACTGGGCACAATCCCGTTCGGGTCTGCATTCCAAGGCGTTCACCATTGATGATCGCTACGTTTTCGTCGGGTCGTTCAATTGGGATCCCAGATCCGTCAATATCAACACCGAGATGGGCATCCTGATCGATTCGCCCGACTTGGCGGTTCGGACAATGGGCGCGCTGGACGAGGCGCTGCCCGCGTACACGTACAACGTGACGCTTGAAGAGGCTGGCAAACTGGTTTGGACAACCCGGCAACAGGACGGCACTGTCCTGCGATATGACGCCGAGCCGACAGGATCGGCATGGGATCACATAATCTCGGGCGTTCTGGCCATTTTACCGATCGGTTCGCAGCTTTAAAACACGGCAGTTCGGGTTCAGACCCTTGCTTTTTCGAAGGCCGTCCATGCGGTTTCGAACGCGTCGAAATCAAAACCCGGCTGGGTGGCGGCGTCCAGAATGATACGCTCCGTCGTCAGCAGCTTTTGGATCGCGCCTTCCAGCTGATCGACGATATCCTTTGGAATGACCAATGCGCCGTGTCGATCTGCATGGATCAAGTCACCCGGATCTACCGTCATACCAAATACCGAGACCGGCGTGTCCAGATCGCGTACATGGACGAAACCATGGCTTGGACCAACTGAGCCTGCAACAACCGGGAATCCGTCTGGCAGATCACCAAGATCGCGCATTACGCCATTGGTCAACGCCCCTGACATGCCAAACCCTTTGTGAATGGTGGTGTTAATCTCGCCCCAATAGGCGCCGATGCAGTCGGGGTAATCCACATCTTCTATCACAGCGACCGAGGGCGCGGGGCCTTCAGCCATGTATTTGTAATAGTCCATGCGTCTGGCACGGATAACGTCGGGCTCCTCGGTCGGGGGTGCAACTGCTGCAATTTTTGCCGTGCGCGCATAGCCCACGATTGCAGGCTCATTCGGGGCCGAACACATCATGGTACCGCGCGTAAATCTGTCAAATCCTCGCTTACCCTGAGCGACTTCTATGGCGTTGCAGACAGTGGGCGTATCCACTTTGCGCAACAGTGACAAAAGGGATGGTGTCATATGTCCTCCAACCAGCGCGCCAAAGCCGCCGTTGTTTCGTTTGGTTTCTCCAATGTGGGCAGGTGACCAGCCCCATCAATGACGTGCAGTACGCTGTTTGGCAGTAGATCGTGCATCAACTGGTGGCGCTCGACCGGGCACAACCCGTCCTCGCGACCGCAAAGAACCAGCGCGGGCCCGGTATAGGCGAACAAAGTTGCACGTTGATCGGGTCGGTCCATCAAGGCTTGCGATTGACGCAGAAAGACTTGAGGGCCCAGACCAGTTGCCATCTCCATGCACAAATCCAGAACAGCCCCCTGACGCGGCCCGTCTGCAAGATAGTTGGGTTTCATTTCGTCTCGCATTACATGCCACAGCCGCCCTTCGCGCACCGCGTCCATCTGCGGAGCACGGCGGGCTTTGACATCGGGCAGCTCGGCCATCGGGTTCGTGTCCAGCAAGGCCAGGCGTTCAATACGCTCGGGGGCCTGACGCAGAACCTCCATGGCAACAATCCCGCCCATCGACAAACCCGCCAGTGCAAATACGGGTGGCGCGTTGCGCAGGATATCCGCTGCCAGTTCCTGCACGCTGTCGTGCTGACACAGGGGAAAGGTCATCATCGGTACCTTGCCGGACAACGCGTCGATCTGCGGGCCGAAAAGCCGCGCATCGCACATCATGCCCGGTAACAGAATCAACGGTGTCATGCGCGGGCCAGCTCTGCCCCCTGGGCCAGCGCCTCAAGCTTGGCATAGGCGATCTGCGGATCAATCGCGCCGAATCCCGCAAACGTCCCAAAACCGCAATCGCTGCCTGCGATAACCCGATCCTCGCCGACAATACCGGTAAAGCGTTCAATCCGTTGCGCCACAAGCTCGGGGTGTTCAATGAAATTGGTGGTGGTGTCGACCACTCCGGGGACCAGAACCTTGTCATCGGGGATCTCGGCTTTACGATCCCGGAACACTGTCCACTCATGCGCATGGCGCGGGTTCGACGTCTCGAATAGGACATAGCGCGATTTTGTTGCCATCAGGGTGCTGAACACCTTGTCCATCGCGATATCGCAACAATGCGGGCCTTCGTAATTCCCCCAGCAGATATGCACTCGCACCCGGTCCTGCGGCACGTTTTGCAGCGCATGGTTCAGGGCCTCGACATGCATATCCGCGATCTTGAGAAATTCGTCATCCGACAGGTCCGTGAACAACATGTGGCGGGACAGGGCAAGGTCGGGGCAATCCAGCTGAATGTCCAAACCTGCCGCGACAATGGTTTCGTATTCCTCTTTCATCGCATCTGCCAATGCGGCCAGATAAGCCTCGCGGGTTGGGTAGAAATCATTTTGCAGAAACAGCGAGATCACACCCGGTGACGCGGCATTCATGAAACCCTGACCAACATCGTGCCGCGCCATGGCCGCCTTGAGGTTGGCGATGTCTTTCTGCAATTCACCTTGCCCCTTCGAGCGGACCTTGCCCGTACACATGGGTCGCGCATATTTCGGGGTGCCGCCATCATCGGCCAGCCGCTGCAGAAAGCTTGGGAACATCTTGAGATCCGCCGGCGCATTGCGCGGGCTGTCTCCGGAAAACCCGGTATAGCGATCTTTGACATAAGTCGCATAGGAAATCTTCGACGTCTCTCCGTCGCTGACAACGTCTATACCAGCGTCGGCTTGTTGGCGGACAGTCTCGTCGACGGCGCCCGCCATGCAGGCATCAAAGGCTGCTGCGTCATAGGGTTCGCCATTTTCACGGGCAAAGATAAAGTCCACGACCTCTTGCTTACGTGGCAAAGACCCGACATGCGTGGTTTTTACAGGCATCTTTGGCCTCCTTAAAGTTTTCGCGCCATCAACACTGTGTGGCTTTGCGTTTCCGGGTCCTCGGCCAGAAATCCGGTCATCTGAAGCCCGTTGTCTTCAAGGCACCCGGCGTATCCGGCGGGCGAAAGAGACGCGTGGTAGACCGTTTCTGCGCCGACTGTACCGCTTGCCTCGCCTGCGCGCGGACCGACCGTCAACATCAGCATCCCACCAGATCGCAAGTGGCGCGCCATGCGGGCGATACAGGCTTTTTGCTCCGCGGCCGTCAGGTGAAAAAAGCTGTTCCATGCGATAATACCATCGAACTGACGGCCCAGATCGAAATCCCGCATATCGGAATGCAGCCAGTCTCCGTCAGGCCACCGGTCGCGGGCGATGGCCAGCATGGCCTTGGAAAAGTCGACGCCCGTGACGTCAAACCCTTCGGCCATGAACCAACGGGCGATTGGGTCACCTGTTCCGCAACCCAGATCCAACACGTGATCACCCGGTCTAAGACTGGCCGTGAAGCGCGCCAACCAGCGCGCTTCGAACAGAGCTTTGGAGCGACGTTTGTCATACTCTGTTGCCTGCCGCTCATAGACAGCATGGGTATCCTGCGGGTCTGCGGTCATCCTGTCCAGGTTGCTCCGGCCGGATCATTGGTTGCGGTAATCCGGTACAGGCCAGCCTGCCCGGTCATGGATGGGACAACACTATAGGATTCACCCGGCAGAACCAGAGCGGTGTCGCCCACGGACAATGTGGTCTCATGGTCGTCTACAGCAATCCGCCAATGCCCACTGGCCGGCATCAGAACCACGGGTTTGTCGCTTATGACTGCGTCTGGCACACACGATCCTCGGCCCAGAAAATCGACTTCGAAACCGGGTTTGTCCTTGATCCATCCGCTCTCGCCTATCACCACTGCCGGTTTGTTGGCCGACAGGGCCATCAAGTCCCAATACCGCGCAACGTATTTGCCGACCACATCTTCGACCGGCACCTCGGGATAGGCTTTCAGCTCTTCCTCGGTCAGTAAAGGCATAGGGCGCACGTTGTGGGGCAGCTCTTGCCCTTTCTTGCTGTCGTACAGCACGCCATTGTCACCCAGCATCAAACCATGAGCCTGCGCATCCTCGATCACTTGCGGGGCCCAAGTGACACCACCTCCGGCATCGTCGCCGCCCAGGATGGACATGATCATCCCGTAGTCCTGACCCACATTTTCGAACCCGCGAAAAATACCGGTGGGAATGTTGAAGATATCGCCCTCTTCGGCGATGAACTCACCCGCCGTGCCATAGCGTCCCCAGAAGAACCGCCAGCGGCCTTTGGCGACAAAGAACACCTCGGCCGTGGTGTGGCTGTGCAGAGAGTTCCGGCATTTCGGAGGCTGGCCTGCAGCACCGATATTAAAGCCGATCTTGTCGGTGATGTGGACATGCTGATCGGGGCTTTCAGAAACGCCGCCGCCGACGATGGTAAAGTTCTCTTTCTGATCGCTGCCCGGTGTGTGGGCGTCGATGAATGCGGTTTTGCAGGGTTGCAACTCGCCGTAGCGGACGATGCGTTGTTGGATGGTGCTCATGGTGATCTCCTAAAGGGGGTGTGTTGCGATGGGGGTTAGCCCGTCGCCCCAGGAGGGTGATTGTTCAGCCGGCGCGCCCGCAGCGCGGCGCGGTGGCAGTGATACCGCCGCGCCTGTTCGCTGGGTTTGAGGCAGGTTGGCATCACAGGTCTCCGGTCGCCAGAAGAAGCTGCTTCCAGATCGCCGTTTCATCGAACAGGGTCCATTCGCGGCGCAGGCGGATATCGCCGCCGATCAGTTCGCCCCATTCGGCGTGGCTGATGCCCATCACAAAAAGGTCCGCCCCGGTGGGCACGCCAAACGCCCCCCAGCCATCATGTTTGCCATGCAAGCTCCAACGGATGGCCGAGCGGGGCGGCATGTTGGCATCCTCGCGCCCGATTTGGTGATGAATGGTAAAGGTCGCATTGGGCAGCGCGGCACGCAGAGACATCCAGAACCGGTCCACCGCGTCGCGCCCGTGGCCGGTGGCCCCACCGGGATATTCACTTTGCACGGCACGATCATAGTCGCGTTCAACCGCCCCCATATCCGCGCCCATCATCCGGGTCAGCAGGTCAGCATGGCGCTGGCCCCATTCGTTGTCATTCCCCCGCCCTTTGTACGGCCCGTCCAGATCATTGGCCGGGGTCAGAGGTTTGACGCATGCCTCGGCCCCGCCCTCGCGGGCGATCAGGTCGCGGGCAAATTCCTTGGGCTCCCACCCCATCTGCCGGACGATCGCGCCATTGTCGCGGATCAGCCATTCATCGTCGATCGCATTGTTGCGCGCGTGGCAGTCAGCCAGAATGCGATAGCGCAGCTTGGACCCGGTCGCCTTGCCGAACGCGCCATCGCCCAGATGCGTGGCGGTGGACATGATGCGGTGGCTCGACAGCATCCCATCCTCGGGCGAGCCGGACCAGATCACATCCTCGCCCAGAAGGGTACGGTCGGGGAATTCGGCCAGCGTCGCCATAGTCGCGCCGATAACACCCTGATTGCCGGTCGAGACACTGCCCGGCATCCGCACCACGATATCCTTGCCGTAATACTCGTGCAGGGTCGCGATGCCGCGATCCTCCCAAATTTCTTTGGTGATGCCGATAATGTAGTCCGGGAAATCCCGGAATTTCGGATCAAAGCCCTTCATGTCTCAGTCCTTTGTGGTTCCCACCCCTTCGGCAACCGCGCCGAGGTCCGCACGATCAGCGGCCCGTCAATGGCCACTTTCCGCGGTTTGGACGTAGCCGGGGTGTCGATATGGTCAAGCAATGCGGTGACGGTTTCAGCCACCATCAGATTGGCGCGCTGGCGGATGGTCGTCAGGTTATAGGCGGGCCACCCGGCGGGCGGCACGTCGTCATAACCGATGACCGAGACATCCTCGGGCACGCGCAGGCCCAGTTCAAAGCGGATCACGTCCATCACCGCCAAAGCCATGTGGTCATTGGCCACGAACACCGCGTCGGGCCTTTTGCCGGGGGCAACATCAAACATCCGGCGGGCGGCGGCCCGGGCGTTCTCTGTATGGAAATCTCCGACATCATGGGCGAACACATCCTGCCCGCCTTCAGCCAATGCCGCGCGGAACCCCGCCTCGCGGTCGCGCTGGGTCGAGGCGCCCTGCCAGCCCGCAACATAAGCAATGCGCTTATGCCCTCCGGCCAGCAGAAACTCGGCCACTTTGCGCCCGCCCGCATAGTTGTCCGAGGCCACCGTGGTGATCCCGTCAAGATCCTGCGTGCGGTTGAACAGCACCACCGGAACGCCGGCCTGCTGACAGCGCATGGCGATATCCGACGACATTGGAACCGAGGCAAGAACGACCCCATCGACCTGATAGTCCAGAATTTCATCCATCACGTCGTCAATATTCCCGGCCGAGCGTGAGGCCATGAAGATCAGCACGTGATAGCCCTGTTCCTGCAGCGCATTTGAGAGCTTCTCAAGCGCCTCGGGGTAGAAGTAATTCTCAAGATACCCCACCACCAAACCGATGATCCGGCTTTTGCCTGACACCATGGCGCGGGCCAGAACATTGGGCCTGTAACCCAGCTCAGCAGCCGCCTTGCGCACCTTGTCTTCGGTCTTTTTGCTGACGGATGCACCGGGCGTGAAAACCCGGCTGACCGCTGACTGGCTGACACCGGCCAGTTGCGCAACCTGCAGGGATGTGACCTTTTCAGCCATCCGGTTTCTCTCTCAACAATGCAGCCAGCAATATCATCCCAGCATCTAGCCCCATCGTCGGCACACCACGCGGTACGGTCGGGTCGTGAATGCTCAGCCATGCATTGCCATCGTGGTATTGATTCAGGGATTGCAATGCTGCCATTGGGCCTTCGGCTTTTGCTATGTCCCGCAGACCGTCTATGGCATGGATCGGTGCCGTTTTTTCAAACTCACGACCGCGCTGTTCACGTTGCGCACGAAATTCGGAAACCATAGCCTGGCTTTCGTCCTGCTTGGACACACCTTCATGGTCCCAACGTTTTGCGTCACGCATGACGGGGGCAACCCGCTCGGTCCAACGAAAACCGCGCGAGATCGTAGGAACCGCAAAGGTCAAATCGCAACAGGCATCCATGACCCCACGCAGACTGTCCGGTACATGAAAGTCACCCCGGGTGTCCGGCAGTTGGCTTCCGGGGCGCTCGCCCAGAAATTGAACAAATAGCTGATGCACCGTATCGGCATCGGGTTCGTTCAGTTTACCGATCCGTTGCTGCGCATCTTCCCGAACAGAGTCTTTGTCGATCTGTTTCAATCCGTATTCGTCCAAGATCGGGCCAAAACGCCCCCAAAAGTGATGCGGTTCTTCATTCGCCATCCCGGCAGAGGGTCGATAGATCATTGTTTTGCCTTCTTCCACGATAGCATTAAGGATCGCATCCCGTAGTCGGCGTTGAATGCTGATATCCTTGTCGTCATAGCGCATCAGTCCGCCGTCCACCCCCCGTCAATCAACATCGAGGTGCCCGTCACCAGCGCCGAAGCGTCCGAGGCCAGATAGGTTACGGCACCCATGATATCTTCGACCTCGCCCACGCGATCCAGCTTGATCTTGTCCATAATCCACGCGGCGCGTTCGGGGTTATCAAACGTGGATTGTGTCAGCGGCGTGCGGATGAAGGTTGGGCAGACCGTGTTGATGCGGATGCGCTGTTTGCCCCATTCGATCGCCATTGCTTTGACCATGCCCTCAAGCCCGTGTTTGGTGGCACAATAGAGCGCCCGGTCCACGCCGCCCACATGGCCCATCTGGCTTGAGATATGAATGATCGACCCCGGCCTGTCCGCCGCCAGCAGCGCCTTGGCCGCATAGGACGACAGGAAATAGGCCGAACGCAGATTAACGCTGGTTACTGCGTCGAAATCTTCGGGCGTGGTCTCGACAGCCGGGCTGTGGCGGGCGGTTCCGGCGGAGTTGACGACCACGTCAAAAGTACGGCCTTCGAACAGCTGTTTCAGCGCCTGCAAGTCGCCCTGATCCACCACGGCCGCCTCAGCCGACCAGCCCTGCGCCTGCAGTGCGGCGACGGTCTCAGCCAGCCGATCCGCCCCGCGCGCGGCACAGACCACATGCGCCCCGGCCTCTGCCAGTGCCACGGCGCAGCCCTGACCAATACCCGAAGAGGCACCGGTAACCAGCGCGGTTTTACCGCTTAGCGAAAACGAGGGGGTGCGGGGCAGGTCAGTCATCAGCTCATTCCATCCGGTATTTCAATTCGGCCCATATTCCGGGCCTTGTTGAATTCCCGCAGACGGGCGAACACGTCAACTCCCAGTTGGCGATAAGCGTCCAGAAGATCGACCAGAACCCAGTTTTCTCGGATCAGGCCATTCTCGAGCCGCCAGAAATCCAGGCTGCGCATGGTGATCCGCTGGCCCGAGGGCGCAATCCCCATCCAACCGTCATGGGTCACCGTCTGGATCATGTTCGGCCAGCCGGTGACGGCGGCATATTCGCCATCGCCGAAAAAGTGATAGGTTATGTCATCTACATACTGCCCGCGATCCGGCATTCCGTTCAGAAACGGAATCTGGTGCCAGTTGCGAAACCCAGCATAGCCGCGCCCGGTTCCGATCCCGGCGGGGCCGTACCAGTTCATGCGGGGATGCCAAAACTTTTCCATCTCCATCACCTCCGGCCCACCTTCTGATGGGTGTTTCTTGAGGTGATCCAGCATGTCGATGATGTGCTGGCATGTCTGCTGACCTTTATCGGCATCATATGGCCCCGGCACCAGACCATCCTGCGTCGCGGGGCCCGGCACCTGCCATTCATGCCCAAGACTGGGGGCCATGGGCCAAGCGTTGGCCTGCATCATCACTTCGGGGATGTCCCACAGCGCCTGCATCTCGACGATCTTGCCGTCACGGAAGCGATAGAATTCATGGAACCGCATTGTCACCTGATGGCCGGTCGGAGGAATCTCCAACCACGGCCCGGTGAAGGTACCGGTATAATAGCCGCCGCAACCGACCCAATCCGCACCGTGTTCATCCGGCCCGGCCATGACGATGTAGTCGCGCCGCTCCAAATCAGGCCATGCGTCCAGCAGACCCTTAAAGGCGGTGTCGTAGAAGGCATCGCTGCCGGTGCTGTCGCCAAACGGATGGCACAACCGAAACAGGGCGTCCGGGGCGCTGGCCTTGGCCAGCGCCTGCCGCACACCCGTTTCGGTAAAGTCATACATAGCCGCCCTGACCGGCGCGATCAGGGCTTTATGCTGCGTATGAATATCACTCATTCGGCGGCGTCCCGATACGGGGCCGCCTCGCCATAGGGCACGTTGATCCCACCATAGCGGCGGACGCGGACGTTGCATTGCTCGGCATGGCCCACGAAGCCTTCCAGCATACACAGGCGCGAGCCATATTCGCCGATCAGCGTCGCCGCCTCATCAGTAAGAACCTTCTGGTAGCTGTGCGTTTTCAGGTACTTACCCACCCAAAGCCCGCCGGTATAGCGCCCGGCCTTTTTGGTGGGCAGTGTGTGGTTGGTGCCAATCACCTTGTCACCGTTCGACACATTGGTGCGCGGCCCAAGGAACAGCGCGCCGTAGCAGGTCATGTTCTCAAGGAACCAGTCATCGCGGTCGGTCATCACCTGCACATGCTCAGAGGCGATGTCATCGGCGACCTGCAGCATCTCGTCATAGGTGTCGCAGACGATCACCTCGCCATATTCTTCCCAGGACACTTTCGCGGTGTCGGCGGTTGGCAGTATACCCAGCAGGCGGTCGACCTCGGCCAGAGTATCTTCGGCCAGCTTGCGCGAATTGGTCAGCAACACACAGGGGCTGTTATAGCCATGCTCGGCCTGACCCAGCAGGTCGGTGGCGCAAAGCTCTGCATCCGCTGCAGTCTCATCTGCGATCACCATGGTCTCGGTAGGACCTGCGAAGAGGTCAATCCCCACGCGGCCAAACAACTGGCGCTTGGCTTCGGCCACAAAGGCGTTGCCGGGACCGACCAACATGTGAACCGGGTCGATGGTTTCGGTCCCCAGCGCCATCGCGCCGATGGCCTGAATGCCGCCCATGACGTAAATCTCGTGCGCGCCGCCCAGATGCATGGCGGCGATCACTGCCGGGTTCGGTTTACCCTGAAACGGAGGTGTGCAGGCGATGATCCTTGGCACACCCGCCACGCTGGCTGTCGCCACCGACATATGAGCCGAAGCCACCATTGGGAACTTGCCGCCGGGCACATAGCAGCCAACCGATTGCACCGGGATGTTCTTGTGGCCGAGAATGACGCCGGGCAAGGTTTCAACCTCGATATCCAGCATCGAGTCCCGCTGCGCCTGCGCAAAGTTGCGCACCTGTTCCTGCGCGAATTTGATATCGTCCAGCTCACGCTCGGTCAGTTGGCCGATCAGCTCGTCGATCTGATCTGGCGACAGGCGAAACGAGGCGGGCGAGTAATTGTCGAACTTCTCGCTCAGCTCGCGCACGGCGGCGTCGCCACGGGTTTCGATGTCTTTCAGCGTGGCCTCGACCACTGCGCGGGTCTTGGCGTCATCCTCGGCCCGGTCAGCGTCGGACTTGCCGCGTTTGAGATACTCGATTGCCATAGTCCTGATCCTTACTTGTCGGGGCGGGGGGCGGTTTTCTCACCCCGGTCATAGGCTTCCCAGCCCTCGCCATTGAACAGATCCACACCCAGCTGCGCGGCCACGTGGGCGAAATCCACATTCACCCAGTTGTCAACGATCTTGCCATCGACCACTTTCCAGAAATCCATGTAACGGATTTCAACCCGCTTGCCGGTGGGGGCGATGCCCAGAAACTCGCCGGAATGCGTGGCCTCTTGCCGGCCAAAGGCGGCGGCCCATTCGCCCATGTAAAGACGAGCCTCATCGATGCAGGTCTTGTCGGAAAACGCGGCCTGGAAGGGGCGCTGCCAGTTGTCCTGAAACTCTTTCAAGCCGGTCTTGGTACCGCAGCCCTGATTGCCCAACCAGCGGAATCCTTGCGAGAAGAACTCGCCGATATCATCAATGCGGTGGTCATTTAGACCATCGACCATCGTCTCGATCACACGGCGCGTTTCATCCGTTTTGGACATGTCCGTATCACGGGTCAGAACGGCTTGTTCCGGGCGGGAACCCTTCATTTCTTTATCCTTTTACTGCGCCAGCGGTCAGGCCACTAACGATTTGGCGTTGGAAGATCATCACAAGGAAGAACAGCGGGGCGATGATCGACACAGCAGCGGCCACGGCAACTACCTGATCGGTCGTCGTTGTCTCGCGGTTGAACATGCCCGCAATGGCGGGGACCATCGTCTGGTTCTGCGCATCAAGCAGCAGCGAGGTCACAAGAAAGTCGTTATAAGCCAGCAGGAAGCTGAACAGCCCGGTGGTGATCACCCCCGGCCACATCACCGGCATGATCACGCGGCGGAAGGCCTGAAAGTGGTTGCAGCCATCGACCCGCGCGGCCTCGTCCAGTTCGGCTGGGATATTCTGGAAGAACGAGCGCAGCATCCAGATGGTGAACGGCTGGTTGATCGCCACCAGCACCGCGATCACGGCGAAAGGCTTGCCATAGAGCGTCGGTGCATTTTCACCCAGAATAGGCGCCAGCCATTCGGCCGAGTTGATGAAGACCGGCAGATAGCCCGCAACCAGAACCGAATGCGGCAACGCGCGAAAGATCAGCGCAATAAGCAAGATCCAGAAGGCCAGCGTTGACCCCGACCGCGCTAGCCCATAGCCCGCCAGCGTGCCCACGGTCAGCGACACGGTCACCACCCCGGCGGTCACGATCAGCGAGTTCTTGAAATTGTTGGAAAAGCCCCGATCGACCCAAACGGTCTTATAATGCTCGGTTGTCACGCCCAGCACATCGCGGCCAAGGGGACCGAAAAGCGGGTTCAGCACGTTCAGAACCGCAGGCAAGACCACAAAGAACACCAGCAGGAAGGCGATCAGGGCGACAAGCACTCCGACCACCCAACCGAACCATTCCTGGCCCGGTGACGTGCATTCCTTGATCTTCGCGGGCAGCACTTTGGTCACGACCATGGCCGCGCCCCAGATCACCGCGATGCCAACGATGATATCCAGAACCGAAAGCCCGTTCCCTGTGGCCAGCGTCGCCGGGCCAAAGATCACGTTCAGCGCGTTGCTGTCATAGGCGTCAACGGGGGATTTGACGCTCATGATCGCGATCCAGACGATCGGGAAGGCGGCGACAAGACACCAGAACGCGAGGAAGATGTTCGAGGTCAGCCGCAGGCTGAGAGGTTGGCGAAGCGCGCGCGAGGACATATCAGTGGCCTCCTTTATGGTCGCGCCAAGTGCGGCGCAGCGGCAGGATCAGCAGAAGGACGATCCCGATCATGGTCAGCATCGCGCTGGCCGAGGCCCGGCTGATCGACCGGTTGCCCGCCTGATCCGGCACGAGGAAGTCGAAGGTCAGCCATTGCAGTGAGATGACGTAAGCCTGGCTGGAGAAACCGACGATCTCTTCGAACACCCGGTAGGCGTCCATCAGGTGGATCATCGACACGAAGATGATCAGCGGCATCAGATGCGGAATGACGATGTACTTCATGCGCTGCCAGCGGGTCGCTCCGTCGATCACGGCGCTTTCCAGACTGTCCTGATTGACGGTCTGAAGCCCGGCATAGAACACCACGGCCGCAAACGGGGCCACGTGCCAGACGCGGTAGAACATCATCAGAATTTCAATCGTCCACGCCTGCGCAAACAGAGCTATGTCGCGGTTCAGCCACCACTCCAGCAGCGCCGTCAGGATGCCGTCCCCACGGAACAGCCAGTTGATCGATAGCGCGCCGATCACCGGCGTGATGATGAAGGGCAGCAGCGAGATAAAGATCACCGGCCCACGGATCGACCGCGCGGCGTTGTTGATCAAAACCGCGATGCCCAGCCCGAACCCGATGACCAGAGGCAGCGTGATCAGCGTGAACGTCAGAGTGAACCGCAGCGCCTTCCAGAAGTTGATGGTGGACAGGACCGACCAGTTGCCCTCGGTGATCGCGCGCCACGCGCGTTCAGGCTCCAGCACATTGCGATAGCTTTGCAGGCCGACATATTCGGTCTGGGTGATCACCTCGCCATGTTCATCCAGCTTGGGCTGCGATTTCTGCTCGGTCACGCAGGTTTGGGTCAGGAAGCCGGGGGTGCAGGTTTCGACCTCGACCGTCTCATAGACGGGTTGGGTGATGTAAAAGCTCTGCTTGAACACGCTGACCAACGGGAACGCGATAAAGAGAAGCATCATAAAGACAGAGGGGCCAACAAAGGCGGCAAATGTCCGAAAATTCATGGCTCTGCCTTTCTCATGGTTCTCAAGTGGGAAAAGAGGGAGGGCACGGGGCCCTCCCCAGAGAGGATCAGTTGCTGATCAGACCAGCCTCTTTCGCGGCGGTGATGTAATCCGCCTCGATATCGGCCAGCGCGGTCTGTGCGTCCTTGGCACCGGTCAGGTAATCGGCCAGACCATTGCCCAATGCGCTGTGAAGAACACCCATTGCGGCGCTGGCCGGGTAGGCCCCAGCACCGTTTTCCGCCGAAGCCGCAGCGCCAGCGGCCAGATCGCCGGGCTTATAGGCGGCGTTCAGCCAGACGGCGGTGTCATTGTTGGCGCTGACCATGTCACCGTCGATTCCTTCCATGACCAGACGGAAAGCAGCGTCGGCCTCTTCATCGCTCATGTTCGAGGCGAGAACGATGCCGTCCCACCAGATCGTGGTAGAGGGACGTTCGGACCCCATCGGAGCCGAGGCCATGGTGACTTTGCCAACCACCTGGCTTTCAGCTTCGTCATTCATGGCAGCCGCGCGGCTGGCCCACAGGTTCGCCATGGCGATCTTGCCCTGCTGGAACTGCTGCTGAACATAAGTGGAGTCGGACACGAGATATTCCGGATCCATGAACTCGGTCATGGCCTTCATCGTCTCAAGCGCTTTGACACCCTTTTCATTGTTGATCGAGGGCATGTTGCCTTCGCCGATGAACGTGCCGCCTTCGCCCATATACATGTTGACGAATTCCTGGGCCAGGTTCCAACCCGTCTTAAACGTACCGCCGATGGGGTATTCCATCACGCCGGCCTCTTTGATCTTGGCAGCGGCGGCCAGAACGTCGTCGTAGGTGGCGGGCTCTTCGATGCCAAGGTCTGCCAGAACGTCATTGCGGTACATCAGGTGCTGCGCGTTCACCATCATGGCAATCGCCATCACCTTGCCATCCACCTTGATCAACTGGTTGGGCAGCAGGCCCTGACCGTATTTCGCAACCAGATCATCCAGCGGACGGATCGTGCCCGCGTTTAGCAGCGGGATCATGGTTTCATTCGCAACACCGCCAATCTGATACAGTGACGGGTCGGCCGCAAAGGCTTCGGGCTGCTTCTCGCGGAATTCCTGATCCAGCGATGCGCTGAAATTGCCGCATTCGGCCATCGCATCGGTGACGGCTTTCCAGGCCTCAAACCCTGCCGAAAGCGATTTCAGCGGCACTTCGTTTTCATAGGAACAGGCCGCAGATGCACCGCTTGCCGCGATGGCCATGGCGCCTGCCATTAGGATCGTCTTGAGTTTCATGCGTTTCTCCCTGTCAGGATGGGTCCGTCGTCGACGTCCGGACCGCTGTTATGCCCGTATGGGCTGTTTTTGGGGTTAGCCCCCGATCCGCGCACCGCTTCCAGCTTCGAAGAGGTGACAGATTTCCGTTGGCACCGAGAACGAGACGTTGTCCCCAATCTCGGCGCGGAAAGATTTATCGGCCTTGACCGACACCAAAGCCCCGCCAACCCGGACCGAAATCATGGTCGCGTCGCCCAGCAATTCGAGCGTGTAGATCGGCGCGGTAATCTGGCCCGAGCCTTCGGCAAGGCTGGCATCCTCGGCCCGGAAGCCCAGCGTCATGGGGCCGTCCGGCGCGTCCACCGGTATCTCCACATGTTCCGCGCGGAACACCCCGCCCGCGACCTCACCCTCCATCAGGTTCATGGCCGGTGAGCCGATAAAGCTGGCCACAAAGGTATTCGCTGGTCGGTCGTAGATTTCGGTGGGGCTGCCGACCTGCTGCACTACGCCCTGTTTCATCACCACAACGCGGTCGGCCAGTGTCATCGCCTCGATCTGGTCGTGGGTTACATAGATCGTCGTCACCGCCAGTTCGTGGCTGAGGTTCTTGATCTGCGCGCGGGTCGAAACCCGCAGCTTGGCATCAAGGTTCGACAGCGGCTCGTCCATCAGAAACACGTTGGGCTCGCGCACAATGGCGCGGGCCAGCGCCACACGCTGCCGCTGACCGCCCGACAGTTCGGCTGGTTTGCGATGCAGGAAATCGTCCAGTTCAACCATCGCGCTGGCACGGCGCACCTTGTCGTCATGGGTCGCTGGGTCGATGCCGCGCACCTTCAGCGGAAAGCGGATGTTTTCATAGACGTTCATGTTGGGATAAAGCGCATAGCTTTGGAACACCATCGCAACATCACGGTCCTTGGGCTCCAGATCGTTGACGACCTTGCCGTCGATCAGAATCTCGCCCTCGGTCACATCCTCAAGCCCGGCGATCATGCGCATCGTGGTGGTCTTGCCGCAGCCCGACGGGCCTAACAGCACCAGAAACTCGCGATCTGCGATCGTCAGGTCAAAATTGTGGACCCCCACGAAGGTACCCCAGCGTTTGCCGACGTTGCGCAATTTGATTTCCGCCATGGAGCCCCCCAACTAGGATTCGCTTTGCATACGTTTGCAAAACTGTAATTCGCATGTATCAAATCGAGCAAGACTTTTTTGCATACGTATGCAAAAATGAAGCTGAAACCCGACTCATCCCTGGCGGATGAAACTGATAAAACGCTGAGAAACATGGTAAATTCCGAACACTTTCAGAAAGCAAAAAAATTAATCATTGCCTTTCACAAGAAGTTGGAAGGCGCAGGCAAGCATCAAATCACGCAGGTTCTGGGCCAATTTTGCGCACCAGATATGCTGTGGCGTGGCTTTCATCCATTCAATCAGCTTAGCGGTTCCGCGCAAGTAGGGGACCGATTCTGGCAGCCGCTCAAACACAGTTTAGCCCATCTTCAAATACGCGAGGACATTCTGTTTGCCGGACAGAACTCATTGCGGGACGAGGCCGATATCTGGGTCGTCTCAATGGGGCATCTTATGGGGTTGTTTGACCAACCGTGGTTGGGCATCCGCCCGACAGGCAAGCTGACTTTCCTACGATATTGTGCCTTTTATCGGATCGCCGAGGGGCAGATTGTCGAAACAGCTATGTATTTCGACATTCCGCATCTGATGGTGCAGGCCGGGCAGAACCCCTTCCCACCGCAGACCGCCATGCATGTGGTGCAGCCAGGTCCAAGAACGCATGACGGGCTGCTGATAACTGAACAGCCCATCGAAGAGGGGCAGAAAACTCTGGCCGTGATCAATGCAATGATTGCAGATCTGGGCCAATGGAACAGCGGGCTATCGCTTGAGGATGAACTGGCCCAAAGCTGGCACGACGACATGCTGTGGTGGGGCCCCGAAGGTATCGGCGCGACCTATACGATCGAACGCTATGCCAAGCAGCACTCCGGCCCGTTCCGCGCCGCTTTCACGAACCGCTCCAAGACCAATCATATTTGCCGACTGGCCGAGGGACATTACGGCGGCTTTTTCGGCTGGCCCAACTTTACGGCCATTCCAACCGGCGGTTTCATGGGGATGCCGGCCACCGGCCAGACCGGCGAATTTCGGGTGATCGATATTTATCGCCGTGATGGTGACAAATTGGCTGAGAACTGGATTTTCATTGACCTGCTGCATTTCTGGAAAGGGCAAGGCGTCGACATTCTGGAACGCAGCACAGGGATAGAAACGCCATGAAGATAGATGCGCATCACCACCTTTGGGACCTGTCCGCTGTGACATATCCGTGGCTGGCCGAAAAAGGGGTTGTTCGATTTTTCGGTGACCCCGCGTCCATCCAACGGGATTATCTGCTGCCAGAGTTCCGCGCGGATACCGAAGCACAGGGCTTTGGCGCGTCGGTACATATCCAGGTAGGAGCAGCAGACCCGTGGGCCGAAGCGCGTTGGGTTCAATCCGTGGCCGACCAGTTTCCGGACTGGCCTCTGGTACAGGTGGCCTTCTGCGATCTGACGGCTGATGATCTGAGTGAACAACTCGATCGTCTTCAAACCTTGCCGTCCCTGCGCGGTGTTCGACAGATCATAGGCCGCGCGCCTGGCGAGGACGCAGTCACTGGCACCAATGCGCTGCTTGAGGACCCCAATTTCCTATCCGGCCTTCAACAATTGGGGGCGCGTGGCCTGTCCTTTGACCTGCAACTTCTGCCCGAGTTGATGCAACAGACCGCTGCCGTTCTTGCCCAATCCCCCGATACGCAGGTGGCATTGTGCCATGCCGGATCACCGCATGATCGAACGGATGAAGGCTTGCGCCAGTGGTCCGATGCCATGACGTCGTTGTCCTGTTTGCCGCAGGTTTTTTGCAAGCTGTCCGGTTTGGGGATGTTTGATCACAGCTGGAGCGCCAACAGCGTTTCGCCCATCATAAAGACCTGCCTGTCCCAATTCGGATCTGACCGCTGCATGTTCGGGTCGAATTTCCCGGTCGACAGCCTAAGCGCGACATACCAGGACACCGTATCCCGGCATGAGGCCATCGTCCCGGTCGCCAGTCATACCGATGTCTTTCACAACACGGCGAAACGCTTTTACCGCATTGAAGCAGCGCGTTAACGGCTCAGTGAAACAGGGGGCGGAAACGGTCAGAACGCCCCTAGTGGGCGACCCCCGACGGCCCGTGTTTCAACACATGCCACTGGCCAAAGCTATCCTTGAGGTCCAACGTGATCGCAGCATTCGCCGTGGTCGAGGCGCTGCCGATCTCGGCGATGGTGAATTCGATCCCACCGGGAATATCAATGCGCACCCGGTGCTCTCCGCCACCATGCGGGGCCTGAATCGGGCGTCCGGTTGATCGCAACACGTCGCCTACTGTGACATTGGCCTTGCGCCCTTCAATGTCGATATCAAAGTCTATCGGCAGATACAGGGTATCATGCACGGTTTTGCACATGGCACGGAACACGAACCAATGGGTGGCCATTTCGTCGGTTTCTTCCCCGTGGAACACTTTCTCCAGCGCATTCCGCTGCGCGTCTGTCGCACCCGGATCAATGATCACCTGCATTTCCCCTCCGCCCTCGAAAATCGGGCCGGGCCAGGCATATATCAGTGCCGCCTTGGTGCCCGTCAGGTCGATCTCGCCGAAATGCCCTTTGGACACCTCGAGCACTTCGAACCCTCGGCAATTCCCATGGGTGGGTAGTTCTTCGAACTGGCAGGGACAGGCGTAACCGCAATTGCAGTTCCCGAATGCCGCGCCCTCAACGTACCAATCTGTAAATGCCATCGTGACCCTCCTGAAATGAAAGCCCGATACCTGTCTTCATCTGCCCCGACGCCGGTATCCTAGCACATTTAGCCCAGAACTCCGAACCAAGGTGCCAATCATCTGGAACGCCTCAAAGGTCTGTGTCCAAGTTCACAGTCAACGAGCTCTCAGCATGACAGTTTACCCAAGGGAAACAATTTCCTGCCGACCTAAAAGACAGGTTCGGACAAAAGACCGAATTAGCAAGGTCATCACGTGTGTGAAGGGATGGGTCATGACACTGAGGACGTTCAAAGAACGCGTCATACAAACCGGCAGTTTTGAGCTTATAGGCATTGCCTTTGTCTCACCGGTCTACGCCTATATCGCGGGATCTTCTATGGCGCATGGATTTGCGTTGATCACACTGCTGTCCATCGTCATTCTGATATGGTCGCCTATCTTCAACACCCTGTTCGACCTGCTGGAAAGGAACCAAACCTGCCGTTTGGCCTGCGCCCGGCCGCATCGGATGCGAATTATTCATGCCGTGCTGCACGAGGTCACAGCGGTGATCATCACGTGCCCGTTGATGATGTATGTCGGAGGGCATTCGTTAAAAACCGCGCTGGCCTTTAACCTCGGCCTGACGATCACATACTCCGTCTATACCTATGTATTTCACATCGTTTATGACCGACTGCGGCCCGTTCAACCTGTGCGCGCAATTCAGAAGGCGGCTATGCAACCGCTGGAATTGTCAGCCCCGCAAAACGTATGAAAAAACGGGTTGCGATTATTTGCTCACACAGCCCCAAATACCTGTGAATCGAAGTGAAGCCTCCATGCCTTCCTATTGCCGAAGCGTTCGCCCACATGTGCGCTCGTAACCATTTGGAACAAAGGACATGGACATGGTTAAGCGTATTTTTCTCGCCTCGGCGGCACTGACGATCAGCGCATCGGTATTGTCGGCACAGAGTCTGGCAGACGGCCTGTATATTCAGGGCTTCGCTGGTTACAGCCAACTGCAGGACAGCGACTTCAGCGGCACCGTCAATGGCGGCCCAGAAAACGTCGACACCGATTTCGACGGTGGTTTCGGCCTGGGTGTGGCCGTTGGCAAAGAGATCCCGCAATGGAGCAACGACAACATTGGTACCCGGATCGAACTGGAACTGTCTTATCGTGACAACGATGTGGACGGCGTGAACTTTTCCGGAAACGGCCCGGCCGCCGAAGGCAATGTTTCGGGCGATGTGACCCAGACGTCTTTGTTTGCGAACGTTCTGGTCGACTTCAAGCAGGCCGGAGCCTTCACCCCTTACGTAGGCCTGGGCCTGGGTGCGATCTATACCGACCTGGATTTCGCCTATGGTCCGGGTGTCGAACTGGACGACAGCGACACGACCTTTGCAGCCCAGATCATCGCAGGTGTATCTTATGACGTAAGCGCCAACACCTCTCTGACGCTGGATACCCGCTATTCGCGCGCCTTTGACGTTTCGTCTGATCGTCTGGCCCCGAACGGAGCGCTGACCGGAACTGTCGAAGACGATATCGACGCGTTTAGCGTAAATTTCGGTGTCCGCCAGCAGTTCTGATAGCATAGGGGAAGAGTTTCTCTCCGGTTTCTCTTCCCCCGCGTGTTCCTGTGCTCTATGCACGGGGGCATGCGTTCATTTATCATTCATATGTCCTCCAGCACCGCCCGGCAGAAGAACGCTGCAAAGCTGTGCCAGGATCTGCCAAATGGCGAGTTAATCGAGGCTGTGGATGGTCGCGATCCGCAACAAATAAACGATGTCCAACTATTTCCGGGTAATCTTTACCGCCCCGAATACCCGTTTGAATTACGCCCGGCCGAGATCGGAGTGTTTCAAAGCCATCGGCGAATTTGGCAAAAAATGGTCGATGAAAAGATTGATCTGGCCATCACCACCGAAGACGACCTGCGCATCGACCCAGAACGCATGAAGCAGGCCCTTGAGCTGATCAAGCCGATTGCCACTCCGGATCACTACATACGTATCCCTGTCAAACAGCGTGAAACCGCTGCGGAGGTGCTGGCAAGACGAAAGGATTTGAGGCTTATTTTGCCCAAAGTCATTGGCTTGCAATGCGTCTGCCAACTGGTCGGGCGTCGGGCTGCGGAACGTTTGCTTGCGGTGACAAATCGAATCGACCGCCCGATAGATACGTTCCTGCAGATGCATTGGCTTACCGGACAACCGATCCATTCTTTGCAAGGCAGCGGCAATCAGGAAGTCGCGGGCGAGATTGGCGGCTCGACTATTCAATTCCGACCCCCGGTCAGCGACAAGCTGACACGCGAGTTCAAACGCGCGGCATACAGGGCAAAACTGATGCAACACCCTCAACGGGTTAACGCCTAACACGCGCAGTTAAAAAAGCGGGGCTTTACGCCCCGCTCTGTGTATTAGCTTGGCGCTTTGGTTTTGCGCAGATAGGGAAAGATCGTTTCGAACTCGCCGAATTTCTCTTTGGCTTCTTCGTTGGAAACTGCAGGCGGGATAATCACGTCCTCGCCCGGTACCCAGTTGGCCGGGGTTGCAACGCCCTTGCTGCTCATTTGCAGACCGTCCAGCGCACGCAGGATTTCCGCAAAGTTGCGGCCCACTGTCATCGGATAGGTCATCGACAGCTTCAATTGCTTGTCGGGGCCAATGATAAAGACAGAGCGCACCGTGGCGCTGTCTGCAGGGGTACGGCCGTCGGGCAAATACGCTTCGGCGGGCAGCATGTCGAAGGCTTTTGAAACCGCAAGCCCGTCATCAGCGATGATAGGGAAACCGGGATTGGCGTTGCCGTAAGCCTCGATGTCCTTTTTCCACTTCTTGTGGTCCTCTACGCCGTCGACCGAGACGCCAAGAACCTTGGTGTTTCGCGCCGCCCATTCGTCATTCAACTGCGCAACGGCGGAAAACTCGGTGGTGCAGACAGGGGTAAAATCCTTTGGGTGCGAGAACAGAATCGCCCAGCTATCGCCAATCCAGTCATGAAACTGAATGGTGCCCTGATCCGTTTCTGCGGTGAAATTCGGGACGGTGTCATTGATACGCAAACCCATGGGGCCTCTCCTTCTGATACTGGTAAGCCTGATGAGAACTTAATCAATTTGCCCATAAGTTAAACTGCTGTTTCCAGATCGAGTTTAAATTCACGCATTTCGATTTGAAGCCCACACGGAATTGTCCCTTGCCCGGCGTCTACCATGGTGACAAGGTTGCGGCGAAAAACCGACCAACCGGTCGGGTCAACTACGAAAGGGTTGCAGCATGATCGAAAAGCGTAACTTCTACATCAATGGCGAATGGATAAGTCCTGCAGCGACCAATGATTTCGAAGTCATCAACCCCTCGACCGAAGAGCCCTGTGCGGTCATTTCCCTTGGATCACAACCGGATACCGACGCTGCTGTAGCGGCGGCAAAGGCGGCCCTCCCGGGCTGGATGGGAACCCCGGTAGAAGACCGCATCGCTCTGGTCGAGAAACTGGTCGAGGTCTACGCATCACGTTCAGAAGACCTTGCGCAGGCGATGTCTATGGAAATGGGCGCGCCAATCGACATGGCCCGTACGCAGCAATCAGGCGCAGGGGTTTACCATCTTAAGAACTTTATCCGCGCCGCAAAGGCATTCCAATTTGAACGCCCGCTGGGCGATCATGCGCCCAATGACCGGATCATCTACGAGGCGGTGGGTGTTGCCGCATTGATCACGCCATGGAACTGGCCGATGAACCAGATTACCCTGAAAGTTGGCGCAGCGGCGATTGCAGGCTGTACGATGGTGCTGAAGCCGTCCGAGCAAAGCCCCCTGAACGCGATGATCTTCGCCGAGATGATGGACGCGGCAGGCTTTCCTGCAGGCGTGTTCAATCTGGTGAACGGTGATGGTGTGGACGTGGGGTCTCAGCTGTCGGCGCACCCGGACGTGGATATGATCAGCTTTACAGGTTCGACCCGCGCGGGAACTGCGATTTCCAAGAATGCAGCAGATACACTGAAGAAAGTGCATCTGGAACTGGGCGGCAAAGGCGCAAACGTTGTCTTTGCGGACGCCGATGAAAAAGCGGTCAAACGTGGCGTTTTGCACATGATGAACAACACCGGCCAAAGTTGTAATGCGCCAAGCCGTATGTTGGTTCAGCGCCCGATCTATGACCAAGCGGTTGAAACCGCAGCCGAGGTGGCCGCCAAAGTCGCCGTCGGTCCCGCGCTGGAAGAAGGTCGCCATATCGGCCCCGTAGTGAACGGACTGCAGTGGACTAAGATACAAGACCTGATCCAGAAGGGCATCGACGAAGGCGCTCGTTTGGTTGCCGGTGGCACCGGACGGCCCGAGGGTCTGAACAAGGGCTACTACGTGCGCCCCACCGTCTTTGCCGACGCCACCAACCAGATGACCATCGCGCGAGAGGAAATCTTTGGCCCGGTCCTGACCATGATCCCCTTCGACACCGAAGAAGAGGCCGTCGAGATTACCAATGACACGCCTTATGGCCTGACCAACTATGTCCAGACACAGGACGGTGACCGCGCCAACCGCATGGCCCGCGTGCTGCGATCCGGCATGGTTGAGATGAACGGCCAGTCGCGCAGTGCTGGGTCTCCGTTTGGTGGGATGAAGCAATCAGGCAACGGGCGTGAAGGCGGTGTTTGGGGGCTTGAAGATTTCCTTGAGGTCAAAGCCGTCGGCGGCTGGGCTACCGAGTAAGCATCCCTAGTGATCCAATAGTGAGGCACCTTGCGGTGCCTCGCTCTGTTTCAGGCATCCGCCTGCGCGGCTTCATAGGCCAGCATCGCACGTTTGACGGGCAGACCCCAGTGATAACCGCCCAGGCCGCCCGATTTGCGCAACGCCCGGTGACAGGGGATCAGCCAGCTGACCGGGTTGCGCCCAACCGCCGTGCCCACGGCCCGCACCGCCTGTGGTGACCCCACCCGCTGCGCGATCTCGGAATAGGTCGTGACCTGCCCCGAAGGGATATGCATCAGCGCTTCCCACACTTTGATCTGCAGGGGCGAGCCGATCAGGTGCAGCGGCGTCACCGCGCGATCGGCACCAAATGACGCCTCGACCCAGGGGCGCAGTTTTTCGGCATTCTCGACATAGCGGGCTTTGGGCCAGCGCGAGGTCATATCCTCCATCGCCGCCGCTTCGCCGGTTTCCGCGCCAAAGGCCATGCCGCAGATGCCCTTGTCGGTGCCCATCACCAAAGTCGGGCCAAAGGGGCAGTCGAACCAGCCCCAGTATATCGTCAGGCCATCGCCTTTGCGGGCGTATTCGCCGGGGCTCATGGATTCCCATTTCAGGAACAGATCATGCAGGCGACCGGACCCGGACAGCCCCACGTTATGCGCCGTCTCCAGCGTGGTGAACCGCTCGCGCAGCAGCGCCTTGGCGTGGCCCAGCGTCAGATATTGCTGATAGCGTTTCGGCGACACCCCGGTCCAGCGCGAGAACAGGCGCTGAAAATGCGCCGGGCTCATGTCCATCTGGCGGGCCAGTTCGTCCAGCGACAGGGATTCGCCGCCCTGATCGATCAGCTCGATCGCGCGGCGCATGACGTTGTAATGGTATCCGCTTTCCGGTGTCTGGACGTTCATATCTCACCTCATCTTCTGTCCCCGATTATATCCCGCCACGCTCATCCCCGCGACCCGAAACCTGCGCATTGGCTTTGGGCTTGTGTCACAGGCCCTTGGGCGGCATTAAGGCCCGGATGGCAAAGCAACTCGACTACCACACGATCCGCGAGATCTTTACGCGTTTTCAGGACGCCGACCCCGAACCCAAGGGCGAGTTGGATCATGTGAACGTCTACACTCTGGTCGTCGCCGTCGCGCTGTCGGCGCAGGCCACCGATGCGGGCGTCAACAAAGCCACCAAAGAGCTGTTCAAAATCGCCGACACGCCGCAAAAGATGCTGGATCTGGGCGAAGAGGGCCTGACCGAGCATATCAAGACCATCGGCCTGTTCCGCCAGAAGGCCAAGAACGTCATCAAACTCAGTCGTATTCTGGTCGATGAGTATGGTGGCGAAGTGCCCAATTCCCGCGCCGCGCTGCAATCGCTGCCCGGTGTCGGGCGCAAGACGGCCAATGTGGTGCTGAACATGTGGTGGCGGCAACCGGCACAGGCGGTGGACACGCATATCTTTCGCGTCGGGAACCGTACCGGTATCTGCCCCGGCAAAGACGTGGACGCGGTCGAGCGCGCCGTCGAAGACAATATTCCCGCAGATTTTCAACTTCACGCGCATCACTGGCTGATCCTTCATGGACGCTATCACTGCAAGGCGCGCAAACCCCTCTGCGGAACCTGTATCATCCGCGATCTCTGTCAATTCGAGGACAAAACCCTATGAAAACCTACCAGCTCACCGGTATCGGAAATGCCGTTGTGGACGTGATCTCACAGGCCGATGACAGCTTTCTGGAGCTGATGGGCATCGAAAAAGGCATCATGCAGCTGATCGAGCAGGAACGCGGCGAGGTGCTCTATGCATCGATGGAGGGTCGCGTGCAGACGCCGGGTGGCTCGGTTGCCAACACCATCGCGGGTGCGGGCGCGCTGGGTCTGGATGCGGCATTCATTGGCCGGGTGCATGACGACGCGCTGGGGCGGTTCTATGCCGATGCGATGAATGAGGACGGCGTCGATTTCGTCAACCCGCCGGTGCCGGGTGGCGAGCTGCCGACCTCACGCTCGATGATCTTTGTCTCGCCCGATGGCGAACGGTCAATGAACACCTATCTGGGCATTTCCTCGGAACTGTCATCTCGGGACGTATCCGAGGACGTGTCAGGCAACAGCCAGATCATGTTCCTTGAGGGGTATCTGTTCGACAAGGAAAAGGGCAAAGCCGCGTTTCTTGAGGCTGCGCGCACCTGTCACAAGGGTGGCGGCAAGGCGGGGATCGCGATTTCCGATCCGTTCTGCGTGGAACGTCACCGGGTCGATTTCCTGCTGCTGATCGAGAACGAGCTGGATTTCGTGATCGGCAACGAGGCCGAGATCAAGTCGCTGTTCGAAACCGATGATCTTGAGGACGCTCTGGCCAAAACTGCCGCGATTTGCCCTCTGGTCGTATGTACCCGGTCGGGTGATGGCGTGCCGGTTTTGTTCGGCGGTCAGCGCGTGGATGTACCGGTGGAAAAGGTTGTGCCCGTGGACGCCACCGGTGCGGGCGATCAGTTCGCGGCAGGGTTCCTGTTTGGCATGGCCACAGGGCGCGATTACGAGACCTGCGCCAAGATCGGCAATGTCTGCGCCCGCGAAGTGATCAGCCATATCGGCCCCCGCCCCGAGGCAAACATGCAGGAGCTGCTGCGGGCAGAAGGCTTGCTGTAAGCGCCTAAGACCCCGCTGCCGCGTCGTTCAGGGCCCAATCATATTGATAGGCCCGGACACGCGGCGCGTCCTGCAATCGGGCTTTCAGATCCGGATCTGCGACCGTCTGGATATACGCTAGAACCGCCTGCTCGTTCGGTCCGAAATCCTCGCGGAACCAGATGAAGATCTTGGACAGGATCAGCCCGCCATTGTCATTGAACAGCACCCCGCGCGGGTCGTTGATATAGGCGCGCTCGGCAGCGGCAAAGTCACGCTCCAACGTCTCGGCCTGCCAGGCACGGTTCATCAGGTTGGGGCAGCCCACAGCGGCGCAGTTCAACGCATAGTGGATGCGCGGTTCGTTGAATTCAGGGCGGATGATGCGGTGCTCGATCTCGTTCAGAGTCAAGCTCTGCCCCGCGACTGTGACCAGAGGCCGGTTCCACGGCCCGATCGACAGCGGCCCGTCCTTGATGTCGCGGATCGAGGCGACGGGGTAGTTTTCAAGGATCACATCCACCGTCACCGCGTTGTACATGTTGATCCAATAGGCCAACTGTTGATCACGGGTCAGCGCCGCAGGGTCCACCGCTTGCAAATCTTCGATATACCCGTCCAAACGCACCCTGTCGTCGGCCGAGACCTGCCCGTAAGCCACGCGATTCACCCCCTGCGCATCGGGTGCGACATAGCGGTTCAAAAAGGCGGTCCAGTCGCGGTGATCCACACGCTCTCCGGGTGGTTGGGCAGCGCGGGTCAGGGCACTGTTCGTCAAAGGTTCGGGCGCAGGGAGGGCCAGACGTTCGACACTGGCACAGGCGGTCAGCAAGGGCAGCAACAGAAGGATCAGCAAACGTCTCATGAGGCATCCTTTCGGATTTGGCGCAGGGCGCGCATCTGCCCTTTCAACCGTTTCATCGGGGCGAGGGCCGGGTCGCTAAGCTCGGGCAGGTCCGGCCCATTCGACAGGCGCGGAACAGCGGCGTTCCACCAGCTTGGGCCTGTGGGCCCGTCAATCCGGTCAGGGCTAGCCAGATGCATGTCGCGCTGCGCGTTGTGGACGCACATCGACAGCGGCCCATTCGCCGTGGCCACCATAAACACACACGAGGCGCAGCGATCCTCGTCCAACTGATCTGCCGCCATGAAATTGTGAATGAACACCGCCTGCCTCCTCACCGGGCCACGCAGCAGACCAGTGCCCAGACGAGTGATGCTCAGCCCAAGTTGACCCAATGCGCGCAAGGCCAGCAAAGGATGCCGCCGGATCATTCGCATGACCTTGGGACGAATGCGGATATGGGCATCCTGATTGTCGTCCACCCCTTCCAGCGCTGTCATCACCCGATGCACCAGCGGTTGGTTTGACAACAACGAAACAGCCCGCCCGCCTGCTGTTACAACACTGGCATAACTGTTGCACTTGGAATGCCCTACAGCTGCCGTGCCGAAATGCAGCGGGGCCTCGTATCCCGCTTCAATCGAACGCGCGACGCTGTCCTGCGTGATCATCTCGGGCCGTTCGCGCAACACGCCGCGCCCGGTATCGGCCTGCATCTGGAACGAGACAAAGGCGACCTCGGGTCGGTCACGCAGAAACCGCGCCAATGCGGGAAGGTCATCAAAATTCCCCTCGAACACGGTGGTGTTGAACAGGATGCGCAGGCCCAACCCGCGCGCGCGTCGGATATAAGCACGGCGGACGGTGTTCAACTCGACCTCGGAGGTGAACCCCTTGCGCTCTTGCGTCATATCCACGTGAAAAGCCACATCATCCAGCCCCGCCGCCGCCAACCGCGTCAGGAAAGCGCGACTGGCGCGGATGCCATTGGTCATCAGGCAGGACCGCATCCCCAAACGCTTGATTTCGCGGCATAGCGCCTCAAAGTCTTCGACCTTGCGCAGGGTCGGGTCGCCCCCGGTCAACTGAACCGACACTCCGGTACCATAGTGGCTGTGGATCGTCTTCAACCGCGCGAACAGAACCGAAAGAGGCGGATCATAGGTCATCTCGGCCCGGTCCGAGAGATAACACAGCGTGCAATCCAGATTACATCGCTGCGTGACCTCAAGCGCGACGCAGGCGATAGGATAGAACCGCCCCGCCGTCTGCCCGGCGTGATACTCCCCACAGCTTTGCAATCCCTCGCGCAGAGGCGCGCGGCGGTCGGAACCGGTGAATTTGCGCCCGGCGGGGACGATGGCGGGGGGGCTGTGAACGGTGTCTCTCATGCGCACCAAGCTAGAGACGGGCCGACGTGCGAACTACGCCCCCTCACGGCAAGTTGTCGCAGGGTGAGTGAAGGGGGGGGGGCCAAGTTTCGCCTTAAACCGAGACTATCAAACCGAGAATTGAACAAAGGATATTTAATACGCATGACACAGCGCGTTGCCGTATTGGTCAATGGCGACAATTTGAGTGCCCATCACAGCGATATGATCCTACAGGCCGGTCATCAGGCGGGTCGGGTGGACGTCGCGCGGGTATACATGAATGCAAGGCGCAATTCCTCCTGGCATGAGGTCGGCGCTTTTCACCTGATCCACAGCGGAAGCGGAAAGAACGCGACCGATCTTTTGCTTGCCATCGACGCGATGGACGTGGCTCGGCAACAAGGTATCGACGTTGTCGTGATCGCAAGCTCGGACGGGAACTTCGTTCACCTGCACCGGAGATTGCGCGAGCGTGGCGTGACCACAATCGGTGCAGGTGAGGGCAAAACCCCTGAAAGCATACGCGCGTCCTGTGTTCGGTTCGTCGAGTTAAAACTTTCGGAACCTAAGGCGCTGCGACCCAAATCGGTCTCGGATTTGGATTGCCAAATCCGCAATATCATTGCGAGCAACAGCAAAACCGGAACAGGGATGCAACTGACCATCCTTGGGGCCAAAATGCACCGGCAGCACGGCATCAGGATTAGCGACCGCCCCGAGAAAACCTGGCGGCAATACCTGAAATCCAAGCCTGAATTATATGAGTTGGACCCGGCTGGTCAGAATGCACATGTGCGGCTCAAACCGGACGGGT
Source organism: Ruegeria sp. YTSC325 (assembly GCF_059609525.1). Classification (NCBI taxonomy): domain Bacteria; kingdom Pseudomonadati; phylum Pseudomonadota; class Alphaproteobacteria; order Rhodobacterales; family Roseobacteraceae; genus Ruegeria; species Ruegeria sp. YTSC325. The sequence continues at coordinate 155,885 of NZ_JBXWLY010000008.1, read as the reverse complement.
TTGAACAAATCGCTCAGTCCAGGTGATCCGCAAAAGCGGCGACCACTTGTTCGTAAACGCCCCGCTTGAAAGGCACGATCTCGTCCACCAGATGGGCGGGCTCCTGCCATTTCCATTGGGTGAATTCCGGGTGTTCAGTTTCGATATTGATCTGATCGTCGCGCCCCGTGAAACGCAGCAGGAACCATTTCTGTTCCTGCCCGCGATAGCGACCCTTCCAGATTTTCGGCACGATGTCATGAGGCAGATCATATGGCAGCCAGCCGGGGGTTTCGGCCACCACCTCGACCAGATCTGCGGTCACGCCGGTTTCTTCCCACAACTCGCGCAGGGCGGCATCGCGCGGGTCTTCACCTTTGTCCACACCACCCTGCGGCATCTGCCAGGCGTCCTTGTGGCGGTCATTACGTTGCCCGACGAAAATCTTGCCCTCTGCATTCATGAGCATCAACCCGACACAGGGACGATAGGGCAGTTTAGCGATCTGGTCGGGGGTCATGCTGGGCCTCGTAATTTTCCTATGCAGGTTCTGTATCAACTGCCAGACTAACAGCAAAGACTTTGACGTTAGGTTTCACGTGACAACGTTGACGTGAACGTCAATCTAACGCTCACACAACCGAGAGGGAGAGTTCGCCGTGACTGCGTACCCAAACATGCTGGCCCCGCTGGATCTGGGCTTTACCACTCTGAAAAACCGGGTCCTGATGGGCTCGATGCATACGGGGCTCGAGGAAACGGGCGATTGGAATCGCGTGGCCGAATTCTATGCCGACCGTGCCCGCGGCGAAGTTGGGCTGATGGTGACGGGCGGGATTGGCCCGAACCTCGAAGGCTCGGTTCTGCCGGGTGCGTCGATGATGACCAATGACGATGAGGTCGCCAAACATGCGATCGTGACGCAGCGCGTGCATGAGGCGGGCGGCAAGATTGCCATGCAGATCCTGCATGCGGGCCGCTATGCGTATGGTCCTAAATGCGTGGCCCCCAGCCCGGTGAAATCGCCCATCTCACCCTTCCCCCCCAATGAGCTGGATGAAGACGGGATCGAAAAGCAGATCAGCGATATCGTCAACGCCGCCAAGCTGGCCCAAAAGGCAGGCTATGACGGCGTCGAGATCATGGGGTCCGAGGGGTATTTCATTAACCAGTTCCTTGTGACCCACACCAACAAGCGGACTGACCGTTGGGGCGGATCATATGAGAACCGGATGCGCCTGCCGATTGAGATTGTGCGCCGTACGCGTGAGGCCGTGGGCACCGATTTCATCATCATCTACCGTCTGTCGATGATCGACCTTGTGCCCAATGGCTCCACCCATGATGAGGTTGTGCAACTGGCGCAAGAGGTCGAGAAGGCCGGTGCCACCATCCTGAACACCGGCATCGGCTGGCATGAAGCGCGGATTCCGACCATTGCCACATCCGTTCCCCGCGCGGCCTTTGCCTGGGTGACGAAAAAGCTGATGGGCAAGGTGAGCATTCCGGTCATCACCTCGAACCGGATCAACACGCCCGAAGTCGCAGAAGAAGTTCTGTCGACCGGATGTGCTGACATGGTTTCCTTGGCCCGCCCGATGTTGGCCGATGCGGATTTCGTCGCCAAAGCGATGAACGGCAACGCGGCCAAGATCGCGCCCTGTATTGCCTGTAACCAAGCCTGTCTGGACCATACGTTCAGCGGCAGGCTGACATCCTGTCTGGTCAACCCGCGCGCTTGTCACGAGACCGAGCTGGTGATCGAACCCGCCGAGACCCGCAAAACCGTGGCCATCGTCGGTGCAGGCCCCGCGGGTCTGTCCACCGCAATGACCGCCGCCCAGCGCGGCCATGACGTTACCCTGTTCGACCGCGCAAGCGAAATTGGCGGCCAGCTGAACATGGCCAAACAGGTGCCCGGCAAGGAAGAGTTCTGGGGTTTGGTCGATTGGTTCCGCACCATGATCGCTGATCTTGGGGTAAAGGTCGAACTGAACCGCGAAGTCACGGCTGACGACCTGACCGGCTTTGACGAGGTGGTCATTGCCACCGGCGTCACCCCGCGCGACCCGCAGATTCCGGGACAGGATCGGGACAACGTGATCGACTATATTGACGTGCTGCGCCACAAGGCCGAGGTCGGCAAATCCGTCGCCGTGATCGGCGCGGGTGGTATCGGGTTCGATGTGTCCGAATTCCTGCTGGAGGACGGCCACAGCATTACTACTGACCTGCCTGCCTGGATGAAGGAATGGGGCGTCACCGACCCCGCCGAGCATCGCGCCGGTCTGGCCCCAGAAGGCCCGCAACCCGCCGCGCCTGCGCGCCAGGTGACTCTGCTGCAGCGCAAGAAGCAAGCGCATGGCAAGGGTCTGGGTAAAACAACCGGGTGGATCCACCGCGCCACGCTGAAGATGAAGGACGTCAATTTCGTCGGCGGCGTGAATTATGAACGCATCGACGATGACGGCCTGCATGTCAGCTTTGGCGAAGAGCGTGCCGACCCGACCGTGATCGCGGCGGATACGATTGTTTTGTGTTCCGGTCAGGTTTCGGACCGCAGCCTCGCGGATGCGCTGATCGAACGCGGCATCACCCCGCATGTGATCGGCGGCGCGGATGTTGCGGCAGAGCTGGACGCCAAACGCGCAATCAATCAGGGTACACGACTAGCGGCTGGTTTCTAAAGCGGCAAGCCGGGCCTCGTTGCGGGGCCCGACTTGCTTTTATTCGACGGTGATTGTGATCACCTCGGAGACGATGGGCGGATTATGGGGCACATGCCCCGCATCGCCCAGCACCAGCTGCAGCGTGTGTTCACCAGGGGCCATCTCAAGCGTCACCTCGGTTTGGCCGCCGCCAAAATGGATGTGGTTGTCATCTGCGGGCAGACCATAGGCCAGCTCATCCGCGCCATCCTCGCCCTGCCCCAGAGGCGGACGGTCAATCAGAAGGTGATGATGGCCGGTACTTTCGACCTCTGTCCCGGCAGGCGCCACACCCATGCCGTTCAGGCCAAAGACGATTGTTACTGGGGACTGCACGGAATCACCGTCGGACAGATTAACGAAATAAACCTCGGCATCTGGGTTCGATGGGGTCTCTCCTGCGGCCAGAACGATGCTGGCAGAAAACATCAGAGCAGCGATGGAAAAAAAGGCTTTCATAATCTCCTCCTTGGTCACAAATTTGCCATTCTCATCTTAGCATATTTGCCTTGATCCCCATAAAACCCAGCGTTTATTGGGTTTGTGGCGAATTAAGAAACCACCGTTTCCACGTTTCCTATATTCGAACGATCCGTTTTAAATCCCTTTTATTATCCCGAATATGCCCTGTTTCCGCCCAGATTGCTGGCCAAACTGGTTGAAACGAAAAGACCTGGGGAACGAGAATGGACAGACTGACCGAAATGGAAGCCTTTGCCAACGTGGTGGACCAGGGTGGCTTCACTGATGCGGCGAAAAAAATGGGCATCTCCAAATCGGCCGTGTCAAAGCACGTCTCGAGCTTGGAGGCGCGCTTGGGCGCACGCCTTTTAAACCGCACAACGCGCCGTGTTTCACCGACCGAGATTGGCCTTGCGTATTACGACCGTGCCCGTCGGGTGCTCAATGACGCAGGCGAAGCCGATGCGTTGGTTACGTCAATGCAGTCCGCTCCGTCCGGCCTGCTCAGGATCAGTGTGGCGACCGATTTCGGCGTCAATCACCTGTCACCGGTTCTGTCCGAGTTTTTGTCAGCTTATCCCGATATCACCGTCAACATGGTCCTCAACAACCGCTACGTTGAACTGATCTCGGAGGGTTTCGACGTCGCGGTGCGTATCGGAGAGCTGGAAGACAGCACCTTGCGCGCACGCAAACTAACAGAAACCGTGAAACGAATGGTTGCTGCGCCAAGCTATATGGAAAAATACGGCTTGCCGCAGAAGATTGATGACCTGAACGAACATAAGCTGCTGCACTATTCCAGCCAGTCTTCGGGCAATGTCTGGAAGCTGACCGCCCCGTCGGGCGAAAAGCGTCAGGTTCGGACCGCCGGCTGGTTGAGCGTGAATGATGGGCAGTCTCTGCTGAACGCGGCGATCTCGGGCCTTGGGATCGCGCATTTGCCCAGCTACCTTTATGCCAGTGCGTTGAAATCCGGAAAAGTTCTGGACGCGATGCCATCTTTGCCAGACGAGGTTCAGGGTGTCTTTGCGGTCTATCCGCCTGGTCGCTTTACGCAACCCAAAGTACGTGCATTCATTGATTTCCTGGTCGAGTCCTTCAAGGACAGAGGACCAATGGATTGGTAATTTCTCCCCGGTGAAGACTGAACGGCCCGTACGAAAGTGCGGGCCTTTTTTTCAATTCACCAGCAGGACTGCCTCAACTCTTCGATTCTGATCACGGCCTTCTGGCGTCGCGTTCGTTGTCATCGGTGCCAGATACCCAATCCCGCGGGCTTCAAGACGACTTCCCGCAACGCCATGACCCTCGATCAATCGGACCCGGACAGCCTGCGCCCGCCCCGTGCTGACCGAGATATTCGCCTCGAGCGTGCCTGTATCGTCGGTGTTCCCGACAAGCGCCAGCCGAACATCAGGATTTTCGGACATATAGGCGGCAATCAACCCCAGCGACGGAAACGGACCTTCGCCCAGCGTAATCTCTCCGGTTCTGAAATGCAGGTCGTCCAAAATGACATGACCGTTCTGCTCCAGCTCAGACAGCAGACCACCGGCCTGATTTACCGTTTCTTCGACAACCAGCGCAGGCGGTTCGGGTGCATCCACAGGCGTCACGCGGATCATCTGCACATAGCCATCGGGGGGGGTACGGCTGACCAGCAGACTCAGGGCCTCTTCGCCGCGTGTGGCGGACAGAAAGCGATAGTCCTGAATGGCCACATACATGTCGGGCGTGGGTACGACCTCGGTGCCAAAACGGAAATCGAAGCCACCGCAGGTAATCGCCTCGCATTCGAATGCTATGTCAAAACCCTGATCCACGACTTGCTGACGCAGGGGCGCCAGTATCTGCAGCGTCGTACTGGACCCGGATTGCAATCGCCAAGTCAACCGCTCAACCCGGCCTTCAATCACGCGATCTGGGACTTTGCCCGATTCAAAGCGACCGATGGGCATGTTATAACTGTTCAGTGCACTGGTGCGATCGCTCACCAGACGCGACCCCGACGGCAAAGCAACTTCCTGCGCCACCGCCGACCCCGCCAGCAACATGGATATCAGGACCGCGCGGCGGATCATCGGGCCTGCGCGTGATACGCGTCATTCGGAGCCATCGCTGTTGCGCTGGCGACCCGGTTTGACATGTTGAAAAAGCCTGTGACGTTGGCGATATCCCAGATATCGCGATCGCTGAATCCCACGTCGCGCAAAAGCTGGCGGTCGGGCTCCTCGATCTCGGCGCTGGCGGTTGTCATTTTGACCGCAAAGTCCAGCATCGCCCGTTGCCGCGCGTCCAGAGGCGCGACCCGGTAGTTCATCACCAGCATCTCACCCAGTTGGGGGTTGCCCGACATCTGCCGCACCGCAGCCCCATGCGCCACAAGGCAGTAAAAGCACTTGTTGATTGCCGAAACGACCACTGCAATCATCTCACGTTCAAGCTTGGACAACCCGCTATCGGCCAACATCAGATCGTTATACATGGCGGTAAAGGTGTTCAGCTTGTCGACATCAAAGGCATAGGCCCGCAACACGTTAGGCACAAATCCCAGCTTTTCGACGCAGATATCGAAATACCTCTGCGTTTCGGGTGGCAGAGGATCAGCCATCGGTAAATTCAGCGCAGTCGGCAGAGGATGGTCGGTCACGTCAGGCTGTTCTCCTTAGATACACTGACGGTAATGGTATTCTCCGACGATCTCCATTCCAAGTGCCTGATAGAGACCATTGGCCCCAGCATTTGCCTTGGTGCAGATTACGCTTAGGGTTTGCGCGCCTTGTTCCTGCGCCCAGAACGCAGCTGCACGCATCGCCCATTTTCCCAGCCCGTGGCGACGATGATCGGGCAGGATCTCCAACGCATGGGCCATGGCAATAGCGTCATGCATGGCGACAAAACCCGTACCTGCGGGTTGATCCGAACGCCGCATTAGCAGACCCGTTTTCGGCCCCGTAGCACGAGCCATCACGGCCAATCGCGCAGGTCCGATCCCGCCTTTGGCCCAGATCTCATTCATGATGGCCAGCGGATCCCAGATGGCAAAGGCTGTCACACGTGGAATCGGGATATCCGTCAAATGACCAACCGGGCAGGAATAGATATTAACGGGGTCCAGAACCTCATAGCCTCGGTTCTCGAGTTGCCGATCAAGCACCTCATCGCCGGGCCACAAACAAAAGATGCGCTTCTGACCCATCGCCAGCATCGCCGTCTCGGCCGAGTCGATCTGTGCCTCGGTCGCCGGTCCAAGAGCACTGGCTGCCGACACACGAGAACCGCCGCCCTGCCCTTCGCGCAGTTGAAACGGCCCAAGCCGTTCGTACCGTGCGGCAGGCCATGTGCCGTCAACGATACTGGCCCAGCGCGTCAAAGCTGAAGCTCTTTCGCAAGCCGGGTGATTGCGGCATCGACTTGCGGCCCATCGGTGCCTCGGACGACAATATTGGCACCGAAGACACCGTTGACCTGAAATGGATAGCTGCCAATCGCCAAATCTGGAAAATCAGCAGCCAAGACGGCCAGAGGCCCCGCGATGTCGCCTTCGCCGCGATTGACGCGCAGCGTCTGAGACAGTAGCGGGCTTCCACCGGTCAGGCCCGGCAAAACGCTGGCCACCATGGCCTGAAACACCGAAGGCACCCCGGCCATGACATGCACGTTCTCGATCGTGAAACCGGGTGCTGTCGATACCGGGTTGTCGATCAGGGTCGCGCCATCCGGGATGCGTGCCATGCGCAAGCGAGCCGCGTTCAGCTCTAACCCGGAATTTTTATAATGTGCTTCAAGCAGAGCCCGGGCGTCAGCGCGCACATCAATGGCCGCACCAAAGGCCCGTGCGATGCAATCGGCAGTGATATCGTCATGTGTCGGGCCGATTCCACCGCTGGTAAAAACATGGTCATGTGCGTCCGCCAACGCTTTGATGGCCGCCTCGATCGCCGGAGCGTCGTCGCTGACAATGCGCACCTCTTTCAGGTCGATGCCTTGTTTGGTTAGCTCACCGGCTAGATAGTGCATATTGGCATCGCGTGTGCGGCCCGACAGGATTTCATCCCCGATCACCAGCATTGCAGCGGTTGGATTGGCCATGGCGCATACCCTCTCTTGATCGACCCTACGGGCAGGTATAGGCCGTGGGACATGCGATTTGAAACCCCTCTTGTCCCCGCCCACCTGATCCGCCGTTACAAACGCTTTCTCGCCGATTGCCAGCTGGAAGACGGGCGCGAGGTGACTGCCCATTGTGCCAATCCGGGCTCGATGATGGGGCTAGCGGAGCCTGGCCAGAAAATCTGGCTGGAACCCAATGACGACCCGAAGAAAAAGCTGAAATACGGCTGGCGGCTGGTCGACCATGAAAACGGGCATTTCACCGGGGTGGATACATCCGTTCCCAACAAAGCCTTGCGCGCCGCACTGCAGGCTCGTGACATCCCGGCTTTGGCTGCCTATGAAACCGTACGGCCCGAGGTCAAATACGGACAAAACAGCCGCGTTGATTTTCTACTGACCCAACCCGGCCTGCCCGACGCCTATGTCGAGGTCAAAAGCGTTACCTTGTCGCGCCAACCCGGTCTGGCCGAGTTTCCCGATAGCGTCACGGCGCGTGGCACCAAACATTTGGGCGAGTTGGCTGAGATGGCAACACAAGGACATCGGGCAATCATGCTGTATCTGGTGCAGCGCACCGATTGCGGCAGGTTTGCTCTGGCTGCAGACATCGATCCCGCCTATGTGGCAGCTTTTGAAGCCGCTAGAGGAGTGGAGCGGCTGATCTGCGGCACGACGATTTCGCCCCAAGGTGTTTGGGTCGACGCAGGCAAAGACTGGCAAATCACATAACTAAACCAGAGAACCGGAATTCGCCCAGATATGCACCGGTTTGCGGATTGAACCCGCGATAAGTGCCATCTTCTGCCAGTCCCACGACCGCGCACAGCTTGCGGCCCTGTCGGAAAGTGGCCCAACGGCTGCAAATTTCACTCCCTTCCAACCACCAATCACCAGTGTCCTGCCCCAGCTGCGGCACACGGATTTGAAATCCGCCGTCGCTATGTATCCGGGCGGATCCGGTGATATGAAACCGCTGAAACGCGATTTTGCGGTCCGTTGTCAACAAAGCGGACAGGTCATCCGCGGACAGCATCTGCACCTCCTCTCGGCACCCGGCAAGGACGCAAAGGGCAAGGATCAGGTTTCTTTTCAAACGTCGTGTCCTTTGTTGCGCGGCATGACTCTATCGTCATTCTGCGGGTGCGCAGATCACAAGATCGCGCGAAATTACCCGCCGACTGCCAATCCAATTGCATCTAAACTGCAGGCATGCTTGAATTTCTGCAGTATCAAACCATTTCTATTGATCTGCAAACCCGCGACCCATCGCCCTCTGGAACTTTCTGCACAAGCAGCGTAAACAAAGTGCTGCGCGAAACATTTGGAGCCTAGCGTCGATGAAAGAGCATCGTGGCCGCCTGACCAAGGACGGTATCCGCATCTATGAACAGGGTGACTTTGCCGGCATGCATGCGGCAGGAGCCTTGGCTGCACGGATTCTGGATGATATCGCCCCGCATGTGTTCCCGGGCCAGACCACCGGCGCGATTGACGGGTTGATCACCCAGATGGTCGAGGACGCGGGCGCGACCTCGGCAACCATTGGGTACAAGGGCTATCAGCACGCCAGCTGCATCAGCGTAAACCATGTTGTCTGCCACGGCATTCCCGGCGACAAGCGGCTGAAAGACGGCGATATCCTGAATATCGACGTCACGGTTATTGTGGATGGCTGGTTTGGCGACACCTCACGCATGTATGTGGCCGGTAAGCTGCCCCGCAAAGCCGAGCGTTTGATTCAAGTGACCCATGACGCCCTGTTCAAGGGCATCGAGATGGTCAAGCCCGGCAATACCTTCGGTGATATCGGCCACGCGATTCAGGCCTATGTCGAGGCGCACCGGATGAGCGTCGTGCGCGATTTCTGCGGTCACGGTCTGGGGCGTGTATTCCACGCACCGCCCAACGTGTTGCATTACGGCCGTCCCGGCACCGGTGCCGTTCTGGAAGAGGGCATGTTCTTCACCATAGAACCGATGGTCAATCTGGGCCGACCCGAGACCAAGACGCTGGCCGATGACTGGACCGCCGTGACTCGCGACAAGTCGTTGTCAGCGCAGTTTGAACACTCGGTGGGTGTAACGGCCAATGGGGTCGAGATTTTCACCCTGTCACCGGGCGATATGTTCCACCCAACCTATTCGTCCTGATCAAGCGCCTGATCGCGGAGCAGTTTCAGCAACAAAGTTTCATCCCGCCACGGGATGACGGCGTCATGGATGAACACAGGGGCACGCAAGGGCTTGCGCTCGGGGCTGGTTGAGGTGTCGGCATCCTGCGAAGGTGCCCAGAACGGAGGGGTGAGTGCGCGATCCATACCGCAGCTTACCACATCCCGGTCAGAGTCCCAAAATCACCGGAACTTGAGCCATATCCGTAAACAGCTCGGCCCCCAGATCGACCAGTTTTTGCCCTCCGCCCTGTGGCGCATAAGCCAGACAGCGCATATCGGCGCGCATTGCGGCGGTGACGCCGCTAGGGCTGTCCTCGATCACGACGGGAGCTTTCGCCCCAAACTGTTCAGCCGCCGTCAGAAACAGGGTTGGATCGGGTTTCGCCACCTTTAGAACATGGGCCGAGAAGGCCACATCCCGAAACCTGTCCCACAGTCCGTTTTGGCCCAGTGTGATCTGCATCTTGTCCGGACTGCCATTTGAGGCAACACAAAAGGGAACACCGCGCGCGTCCAGCGTGGCCAGCAGATCGGCAACACCCGGCATCAGGTCCACTCCGCCGCGCAGACGCGCGTAAGTCTCTGCATAGACTTCATCGACCCAATCCTGTGGCAGATCCGCGCCCAGCGCACGAGCTTTGTCGCGCACCCCGGTCATGGTGCCGCCAAGAAAGAACCCCACACTGTCTTCAAGAGTCAGGTCCAGCCCATAACGTGAAAGGTTTTCGACCAGCACCTGATTGGACAGCGGCTCACTGTCCACCAGCACGCCATCGCAGTCAAAGATCACCAGATCATGCATCCGTATCGCCCTTCCACATCAGCGTGATATGCGTATCGCCGTATTTGCGGCTATCTTGCAGGGTGAACCCTTCGGGCGGCTGCATGGGGGCGTTTTCCTCCCACACGATGAGGGCGTCATCGTCGATCCAGCCGGACAACGCGGCAATAGCCTTTTGGCCCATCGACTTGCCGTAAGGCGGATCGAGAAAGATCAGATCATAAGGCGCGCCGGTGTTTTCACCCAGCCGGGTTGCATCGCGGCGGATCAACTGGGTTCGGTCAGTACAGCGGGTCAGGTCGATATTCTTGCGGATTAGCCCCTGTGCCACGCGCCCGTCATCCACGAAGGTCACATGAGCCGCACCGCGCGACAGTGCCTCAAGCCCCAATGCGCCGGTGCCTGCAAACAGGTCCAGCACGCGCAGCCCGTCAAAATCAATCTGGTGACTTAGGACGTTGAACAGACTTTCGCGCACCCGGTCCGTCGTAGGCCGCAAATGCGCCCCCGCATCCCCCTTACCGACCGAGGCCAAAGCCCGGCCCCGGAATTCTCCGGCGATAATCCTCACGCTTTGAGCAGCGGTTTCAGGTCCGCATTCGGGTCGGCCACCACGGCGGGATCGGCGGTTTTACCTGCGTCGATCAGGCGTTTGCCAACCATATAAGCGCGCGGATCGTTCATCGCGTCCACCGCAATCAGTTGATCGCCTTTGTAATACCAGAAGGACACGGTTGCGCCCTCTGCCTGCCGGGTCACGACGCGATCATAGCCGGTGTTCAAACCGGCGATTTGGAGTTTGACGTCATACTGATCCGACCAGAACCACGGCGTCGCGGTGTAATCCTTGGCCGCGCCCAGCATGTTCTGGGCCACGATCTCGGCCTGATCAATGGCGTTGGGTACGCTCTCCAGACGGATACGCCCTTCGCCATGCGGGAAAGACGCGCAATCGCCCGCCGCCCAGATCGACGGATCCGAGGTGCGGCCATGGGCGTCGGTTTTGATGCCGTTGTCCAGCTCCAGCCCTGCCATTTCAGCCAGCTGAGTCGCGGGCGCTATGCCCACGCCGACCACGACGAAATCAACGGCAATCTCGGTGCCATCGGTCAAAATTGCGCCTGTCACCTTACCATCTTCGCCCAGCAGACGGTCCAGCCCGACGCCTTCACGGATATCGGCCCCGTATCCGGAATGCAGCGCGCGGAAATAATCGCTGGTCTCAGGCGCTGCGACCCGTTGCAGGATGCGGTCGGCCATCTCGACCAAGGTCACCTTGACCCCGCGCTTGGCGCAGACCGCAGCCGCCTCGAGCCCGATATAACCACCGCCCACGATCAGCGCGCGGGCGCCGTCGGTCACGCGCGGCTCCATCTCGTCGATATGGGCAAGATCGCGCACCACATGTACGCCCGCCAGATCACCACCAATCGCAGCAGGCAGGCGGCGCGGATCGGATCCGGTGGTCAGGGCCAGTTCGTCATAGGAAATGACCTCATCACCCAGCGACACGGTCTTGGCTTGCGGATCAATCGCAGTCACGCGCTGGCCCAGACGCAGAGTAATGTTGTTCTCGGCATAAAAGCTCTCGGGGCGCAGGAACAGGCGCTCCAGCTCCATCTCGCCCAGCAGATAAGCCTTGGACAAGGGCGGGCGCTGATAAGGCAGATGCGGCTCGGCCCCGATCAGGGTGATGTCGCCCTCAAACCCGTCTTTGCGCAGCCGCGCCACCAGCGATGCACCCGCCTGCCCGGCACCGATCACGACAATATGGCTCATCTTCCCCTCACCCTGTCGAATTCCCGTGGTCTCCTCCACGCGACCACCTATATTGCGGCTGAGCCCGACTCTGCAAATCCAAACGACAGGAGCACAAAAATGATTTCAACAGGTGATACGCTGCCCGACGCCACACTGACCCAGATGGGCGCTGAAGGCCCTGAAGAGGTTCGGATTTCCGACAAGACAAACGGGCGCAAAGTGGTGATCTTTGCCGTCCCCGGTGCATTCACGCCCACCTGCCATTCGGCTCATGTGCCCAGCTTCATGCGCACCAAGGATCAGTTCGATGCCAAAGGCGTGGACGAAATCATCTGCCTGTCGGTCAACGACCCCTTCGTGATGAAAGCCTGGGGCGAGGCCACAGGCGCGTCCGATGCGGGCCTGACCATGCTGGCGGATGCCGCGTCCGAGTTCACCAAGGCCATCGGTATGGATTTCGACGCTCCGCCGGCCGGGCTGATCGCGCGCTCGAAACGCTATGCGATGCTGGTCGAGGATGGCAAAGTCACCGCGCTGAACCTGGAAGAAAGCCCCGGCGCGTGCGAAATCTCTGCTGGTGAGGGCCTTTTGGACGTCATCTGATCCGGTTTGGCCCCGGTTCTGTCGGGGCCTTTGCCCTATTTAACTTGATAGATAACTCTGAACGGCAAATACTCGGCCTAGTTGTTCAGGGAGTTCTTTTATGAAGGTCAAGTCCATTACCCTATGTCTGGGCACGGCAGGCGCACTGGCCGCGTGCGGTCCGGCCCCCACACCCCAACAACAAGCCGCCCGCCAGCATGAGATCGCCTGCCTCAGCGGCACGGTCGGCGGCGCGCTATTGGGTGGCGTCATCGGCAATCAGTTTGGCGGCGGGTCCGGCAAAACGATCCTGACAGCAGCAGGGGCTGCCGTCGGCGGGATCGAAGGTCAGAAATTCGCGTGCTGAGGAGGACATCATGAGACTTGGGATTTTGACACTTGGCCTGACACTGTTGGCCGACACCAGTGTGGCCGAAACCGTGGCAGAGCTGCATGAGAACGAACTGAAAGCCATCGACGCCAACAATGACGGTTTTCTGTCCAAAGACGAGTTCAACGCCTTTTCAGACTATGCATTTCAGGCGATGGATGAGGACAAGAGTGGCACGCTGGGTCTGGAGGAAGCCAAACCCTTTCTGGACATAAAGCAATTTCAAAGCGTTGACCGCAATCGGGATAACGTTATCTCTCGACCAGAATATGATGCGCAGATGACTGAGGATTTCTCATCTGCCGACAAAAACAGGAATGGTCAGTTGGACTAGGACCGCCCCAACCCGACAGGAGCGCGCTATGAAAAAATGGATTTCTCTGGGTGTTCTGGCTTTGCTTGCAGCGTGTGACGTGCCGCAAGCGCCGATTGTAACCGGACCGGATGGTCAGCAGCGGATACAAATAAACACCAGCGGGCTGACCTGTTATGACACGCGGTGTCTAGACATTAACCCGGCGGCGCGGTCGGTGCGATCGAATGGCCTTCGAGAAACTCGCATCCCGAAAAATATCGACGTGAGCAGTGGCACTGTAACGCCTGATGAATTCCGGCAAATGGGTGTGGCTGCCTCGCTAGCGGGTGGCGTCGGCTCGGCAAGCGACCGGGGTTAGACCAGACTGTCCATCTTTCGGGCCAGCTTTGCGTCCAGCGCCGACAATCCACCCACATCATGGGTAGACAAGGTCACCTCGACCGTACGGTAGACATTGAACCATTCGGGGTGATGGTTCCATTTCTCGGCAAAGATGGCCACTTGGGTCATCCAGCCAAAGGCGTGGACAAAATCCTGGAAGATGAAAGTCTTGGTGATTGCGTCCCGGCCTTCCACCATTGTCCAGCCATTTTGAAACAGAGGGTCCAGAAGGGGGCCGCGCGTTTCCGTTGACAAAAGTTCGGTCATTGCTGTTCCTCCGGGTTCGCTTTTCTGAACGGGCCGTAATCCGTCAGAATCTCGATCTCTTCTCCCACTGCGCGGGCCTCGGCGTCCAGATATTTTCGGATCGCGTCGGAAAAACCAGGGTCGTTGACCCAGTGAAGACTGTGCGTGCGCGTTGGCAGATAACCGCGGGCCAGCTTGTGTTCCCCCTGCGCGCCCGCCTCGACCCGTGACAAGCCTTGCGCAATGGCGATATCGATTGCCCGATAGTAACACAGTTCGAAATGCAGGCAGGCGTGATGTTCGATGCAGCCCCAATAGCGGCCATAAAGCGTCTCGCGCCCGATGAAATTCAACGCACCTGCAATTGGATATCCATCCCGTTCAGCTAGCACCAACGCCATGTCGTCGGCCATGGTTTCATGAGCGATGTCAAAGAACTGACGGGTCAGATAGGGGACCCCCCACTTACGTGACCCAGTGTCCTGATAAAACCGCCAGAACGCATCCCAGTGCTCTGGCCGTAGGTCATCGCCCGTGTAGGTGCGAATCTGGCCGCCAAATCCACAGGCCTGCGCACGTTCCTTACGGATATTCTTACGTTTGCGCGACGAGAGCGCCGCCAGAAACCCGTCGAAATCCGCATAGTCATGATTGAGCCAGTGAAACTGTTGCGAATGACGCACCATCAGGCCCATTTCTTCACCCGCTTCGGCCTCGGCCTCGGTGCAAAAGGTCGCGTGGATGGATGAGACCTGATTATCCGCCGCCAGTTGCACCGCACCTTGTACGAGGGCCGACAGGCCAACGCCCTCATACCCCGGCCGCACCAGAAACCGTCGCCCCGTGGCGGGTGTGAAGGGCACCGCAATTTGAAGCTTGGGGTAATAGCGCCCGCCCGCATTCTCATAAGCGTGCGCCCAGTTGTGGTCAAAGATGTACTCACCCTGCGAATGCGACTTGGCATACAACGGGGCCGCGCCGATCAGCATTCCATCCAGATACGCGGTCAGATATTGCGGTTGCCAGCCTGACCCGCGCCCGACCGAGCCGCTGTTCTCCAGCGCCAACAAAAACCGATGCGTGGTAAACGGATCAAGTGGGCGACCGCCATCCGCAGCCTCGGGACAGGCACAACTGTCCCACTCTGCAGCAGGGATTTGCGAAAGCGACCCCAGTACCCGAACCTCGATTTGCGCCTGATCCATGTGCCCTCCGCGTCTTGTCTTTATCTGTGACGGATGGGGTGGGGTTCAACCCGGGTGGGCGGCCAAATACCCCTCGAAGGTCACATTATCGGCAACCTTGCGGGCCTCTGCCTCTTGTTCGGGCGAGCGGATGGTCCAACACAGGATCGGCACACCCTGCGCCTTCAACTCGGCCACACGGGGACGCGCCAGGTCTGCAGCCTCATGACTTATGAAACTGGCGCTGACCCGTTCGAAATCGGGAATGCTACGCAAATGGTCGCAGACTGCTTGCGGCAGATGTTCGACCTTGGGCTGATACGAACAGGTTGTGATGCCGCGCGGCAGATGGGGGGCAATTCGTGCCAGTTCGGCGACGGAATTAGGGTTGAATGACATCAGCGCCACGGCCCCGTCATAGCCCTGCAAAGCACGCACGGTGTCTTGCTCCAGAGGGCCAACATCAGTGCCCATCGCGCCATCCTGATCTTTCAATTCGATCAGCAGAGGCACTTGCCCGGCCACGATCTCAAGCACCTCGTCCAGCGTCGGGATACCGTCTGCGGCATGCAAAAGCTGCGTCGTCTGCGCCTCGGCCGCCGAGATTTGCTGAATCAGGCCAGAACGGCCCGTCAGACGGGTCATGTCATAGTCGTGAAACACCATCGCCCGGTTGTCGCTGGTGCGTTGCAGGTCAATCTCGATACCATATCCGGCCTCGACAGCCGCGCGAATGGCCGCCCGGCTGTTTTCCGGGCGGTTGTCCGAGAGGTCGTGCAATGCCCGATGCGCGATCGGAGCCTGCAGGAACACGTCAGGCAAGGCGGGTGTCATGCGACCTCGAAAATACCTTCGATCTCAACAGCCACGCCCAAAGGCAGCGCCGCAGCACTGACAGCCGAGCGCGAATGGCGACCAGCCTCACCCAGCGCTTCGACCAGAAAGTCCGACGCGCCGTTGATGACCTGTGGCTGTGCTGTGAAATCAGGGGTCGAGTTCACGAACCCTGTCAGTTTGATCACCCGCACCAGCTTGTCGATATCACCGCCACATGCCGCTTTGACTTGCGCCAGCAGGTTGATCGCACACACTTTGGCGGCTGCTGCACCAGCCTCGACCTCCATGTCATCGCCCAGCTTGCCGATGATCATCGAACCATCGTTCGAAATCTGCCCCGAAACATAGACGATGTTACCAACGCGCACGAAAGGCACATAGTTGGCCGCCGGTGCCGGCGCGTCGGGCAGTGTAACGCCCATGCTGTCCAGTTTTGCTGCAATGCTCATGTGATGGTCCTCACCTTAATTCGAGTCGGTCGGACGCTAACCGGGAAAGACCGGTTCGAAAAGCACCAAACCGCCGAATTAAGCGTCAATGGTGCTGTAAGCATGACTTCTCTTATTCTTTAGTGTTGAACTCGTGTCACTTTACCTTGACCTCTTAACCGGGTTACACGCTGGCTGTTTCAATAGATTTGTGAAACACCTATGTGACATTGAATTGCGCCGTTAGAAACGGCCAAAGGCAGTATTGATTGAACGTTCAGGCGCATTCGTTCCTGACGTGTTGGAGTGGCAAAGACCGTGCTAAGCAAAATCCGCTTGAGGCCCCTTATCCTCCTGTCCCTAGTGGCTACTCTCGGCGCCTGCGCTACACGCCCGCCGGAAGGCACCCCTCCGGGTGAGGTGTTTGACCCTTACGAAAGAAACAATCGGGGTATCCATAAGTTCAATCTGGGCGTTGACCGGTTTCTGTTCCGTCCCGCCTCGAAAGGCTATGTGAAGATCTTCCCCGATCCGGTTGTGACCAGTTTCAGCAATTTCGCGGAAAACCTGACCATGCCGGGGCAGGCGCTGGACTATCTGTTGCAGGGAAATCTGAAACAGTCAGGCAATGCCCTGCTACGCTTTGCAATCAATACTACCGTTGGCGGGGCAGGCTTATCCAAACCTGCGGACGAGTTGAACCTGCCGCCGGTTGACACCGACTTTGGCGAGACACTGCATGTCTGGGGTGTCGGAGAAGGCGCTTATGTGGAACTGCCACTATACGGCCCATCGACCCAGCGCGACGCAATTGGTGTTGTGGTCAATCTTTTCTCGAACCCGATCAACTTTTCGCCTGTGCGCCCGATCGACAATATCGGCGTCTATGCCGAGGTTGTGCGGCGCGCCGGGGATCGGGGTCGGTTCTCGGATACGGTCGACTCGATCCTGTATGAAAGCGCCGACAGTTATGCGCAGTCACAGACCATCTACCTGCAAAACCGCCGGTTTGAACTGGCGCGAGACGATGAAGACGCCTATCTGGGCCTATATGACGACCCCTACGCAGACATCGGAACCGACCCTGTCAGGGACCCCTACCTAGACCCCTACGAGGACCCCTATGCTGAATAACCATCTAAATCGACGCGGATTTGTCGCCACTGGCCTGGCCGGTGTTTTGATGGCCGCCCTGCCCGCCTACGCCCAGACCGAAGCCAGCGCCAAGGCGCTGGTGGTCAGTGTGGTGGACGATATCAACCGCGTGATCGCCTCGGGCAAGTCCGAAAAGTCGATGATCCGCGATTTCGAGAAGATTTTTGCGCAATATGCCGACGTACCAATTATGGCACGTTACGTGTTGGGGGCCGATGGCAGATCTGCCAGCCCGGCGCAGCTGCGACAATTCACCGACGCCTTTCAGGGCTATATCTCGAACAAATATGGCCGCCGATTCCGTGAATTCATCGGCGGTCAGGTCACCGTGCGCAACGCCCGCAAGATCAAAGCAGGGTATGAGGTGCGCACCTCGGTTAAACTTCAGGGCTCGTCCCCGTTCGAGGTGACGTTCCTGGTGTCGGACAAATCGGGCCGTGACCGGTTTTTCAACATGTTCATCGAAGGGGTGAACATGCTGCTGACCGAGCGCACCGAAGTTGGCGCGCTGCTGGACGCGCGCGGAGGCGATCTGAACCGTCTGATCAAGGACATGAAGCAGAACAAGCTGAGCTGATCGGGTTCACATGACAAAAGCGCCGCGCGACCCCCATCGCGCGGCGCTTTTTTTGTTGGCGCTTGAACACCCTTAGTTCAAGCGCTCGCCGGTTTCTTTGGCGAAATACGACACTTTGCTCATGTCGAAGGCGAGGTTCAGAGGTTTCCCCGCCTGCGCGCTGGTTTCCGCGTGCAGACGCGCCGTGACCTGCTTGCCGCCCAGCTCCGAGACCACATAGGTGTCGGCCCCTGCAGGTTCGACCATATCGACAAGACATTCAGCCTCTTGCACCCCGTCGCCTGCGCGGAACCCGGCCTCAGCGATGTCCTCGGGACGCAGACCCAGGATCACATCCTGCGGAAGGGCCAGATCACGCGAATCCGTCAACAGCAGGTCGCCACCCTCACGCGCGATGGCGATCTGGGTGCCCGAACCATTCTTGCGCGCCTGTGCCGGGATCAGGTTCATCGCGGGTGAGCCCATGAAATCCGCCACAAACAGATTGGCCGGGTTGTTGTAGATCTCGGCCGGGGTGCCGATCTGCTGCACCACCCCACCTTTCAACACAACGATCTTGGTCGCCAGCGTCATCGCCTCAATCTGGTCGTGGGTGACATAAACGATCGACGCATCCAGCGTCTGGTGCAGTTTCTTGATCTCGGTGCGCATCTCGACCCGCAGCTTGGCGTCGAGGTTGGATAGCGGTTCGTCGAACAAGAACAGCTTGGGATCGCGCACCAGCGCCCGACCCATGGCCACACGCTGACGCTGTCCACCTGACAACTGGCTTGGGCGGCGGTTCAGCAGTGGTTCGATCTGCAACAGCTGTGCGACCTCTTTCAGCTTGGCATCCTGCGTTGCCTGATCGACCCCGCGCACTTTCATGCCAAAGGTGATGTTCTTGGCCACGGTCATGGTCGGATACAAAGCGTAGGACTGGAACACCATCGCGATGTCGCGGTCCTTGGGGCTGACATGGGTCATGTCATTGCCACCAATGGACAGGGTGCCGCCAGTGATCTCCTCCAACCCCGCAATGCAGTTCAGCAGGGTGGACTTGCCGCAGCCCGAGGGGCCAACCAGCACCAGGAAATCGCCCGGCTCGATCGAGATGTTGATGTCCTTCAGAATCTCGGTCGCACCGTAATTCTTATAGAGTTTGTTGATATCAAGGATGGGTGCCATGGGTCTTATCCCTTCACAGAACCGGCGGTCAGGCCGCGGATGAAATACTTACCGGCAACGACATAGACGAGCAGCGTCGGTAGGCCCGCGATGATCGCGGCGGCCATGTCGACGTTGTATTCTTTGACGCCGGTGGTGGAGTTTACGATGTTATTCAGTGCCACGGTCACGGGTTGCGTGCCCGCCTGGCTGAAGGACACGCCGAACAGGAAGTCGTTCCAGATCTGCGTGAACTGCCAAATCACGGTCACAACGATGATCGGCAGCGACAGCGGCAGGAAGATCGACCAGAAAATCCGCAGGAACCCGGCCCCATCGACGCGTGCGGCCTTGGTCAGCTCGGACGGGATGGTGACATAGTAGTTGCGGAAAAACAGCGTGGTGAAACCCAGCCCGTAGATCACATGGACAAAGATCAGGCCCGGGATGGTGCCGGCGATCCCCATCATACCCAACAGGCGCGCCATCGGCAGCAAAACCACCTGAAACGGAATAAAGCAGCCAAACAGCATCAGCGAAAAGATGATGTTCGCGCCTTTGAACCGCCATTGCGCCACGACATAGCCGTTCAACGCGCCGAGCAGGGTCGAGATCGCCACCGCAGGCACCGCGATGAGGACCGAGTTCCAGAAATAGGGGCGCAGGCCTTCGCACTGAATGCCGGTACAGGCACCGGACCAAGCTGTCTTCCAGGCGTCGAAGCTGACCTCACGCGGCAGCGATATCAGAGACCCGGTGCGGATTTCCTCAAGGCTTTTCAGCGATGTGGTCAACATCACGAACAGCGGCATCAGGTAATACAGCGCAAAGAGGCCCAGCAGGACGTAGAGCAACCAACGCAGGGCAATCTTGCCAGCGGCACTTTGGCTACGAGGTTCGGTTTGGGATTGGGGCATCGACAGATCAGTCATTTTTCGCCCTCAGCTCTGAGTAAAGATAGGGAACGACGATGGCAAAGACGACCAGCATCATGATCATCGCGGATGATGCCGCCTGACCAATATCGCCGCGCGAGAACGCCATGGCGTACATGTAGGTGGCTGGCAGATCGGTTGCGTAACCGGGGCCACCACCCGTGAGGGCGATGACAAGGTCAAAGCTCTTGATCGCGAGGTGGGCCAGCACGATGAAGGCCGACAGGAAGATCGGAGCCATCGACGGGATGATAATCGCCGTATAGATGCGCCATGTTGGGATACCATCGACTTGGGCTGCCTTGATAATCTCACCATCGACCGAACGCAGGCCAGCGAGAAACAGCGCCATGACGAAGCCCGAGCTTTGCCAGATCGCGGCCATCACGATGGTGTAGATGGCGTAGTCCGGGTTCACCAGCCAGTCGAACTCGAAATTCGTGAAACCCCAACCCTGCACCATGGATTCGATCCCCAGACCGGGGTTCAAGATCCACTTCCACGCGGTGCCGGTCACGATCATCGACAGCGCCATCGGGTACAGATAGATCGTTCGGATGGCCCCTTCGACCCGGATCTTCTGATCCAGCAGAATAGCCAGAAGCAGGCCAAGCACCATCGCAATGATGATGAAAAGCGCGCCAAAGATATACAAGTTGTTGATCGCCGTATCCCAGCGGGGCGAGTCAAACAGGCGTTCATACTGGATGAATCCCTTGATCTCGTATTTCGGCAACAGTTTCGATCGGGTCAGTGACACCCAGGCCGTCCATCCGATAAAGCCGTAGACAAAGATCAATACGGCAATGAACGACGGTGCCAGCACCACCTTGGGCAGGTGGTTTTCCAGCCATTCGGACATGATTTCCTCCGGGGAAAGATGCTCTGCCCCGTCAGTATAGGGGGCAGAGCGATTTGGATCAGTAGCTGTTAGCCACTGCTGCCGCCAATTGCTGAACCGCGTCAGCCGACGACATATCCGAGTTGAAATGCGCGGTCACAACATCCGTGATCGCACCAGACTGCGACCCGCGCAGCGCCATGCCGTGGGCATAAGACGGCAGCAGCGAGCCTGCGTCCGAGGTCGAACCCATATCTTCGGCCGACAAGTTGGCGCAGATGTCAAAGTCATCCAGTGCCACGTCGGTCCGTGCCGGGATCGAGCCTTTGTTCAGGTTGAATACTTTCTGGAAGTTCGGTGCGACGATCAGCTTGGCCAACAGGTCCTGACCGGCTTTCTTGTCATCTCCGTCCACATCGAACATTGCAAAGCTGTCGACATTGTACAGATAGCCGTCACCGGGGGTCGAGGCGCACAGGAAGTCCTCACCCGGTTTTTTGCCCGCTGCCAGGAACTCGCCCTTGGCCCAATCACCCATGATCTGGAACGCCGCCTCACCGTTCATGACCATCGCGGTGGCCAGGTTCCAGTCGCGGCCCGAGAAGTTCTCGTCCACGTAGCCGCGCATTGTGCGCATCTGGTCGAACACCTGCACCATCGTGTCCGAGGTCAGCGCCTGAGGGTCCAGATCAACCAGCGCTTTCTGGAAGAACTCGGGACCGCCAATGCCCAGTACCACGGTTTCAAAAACGGTCGCGTCCTGCCATGCCTGACCACCATGGGCCAGCGGGATCACACCTGCGGCTTGCAGCTTATCCGCGGCAGCGTTGAATTCGTCCCACGTGGTCGGCATCTCGATGCCATTTGCGGCCAGAACGTCGGCGTTGGCCCAGATCCAGTCAACGCGGTGTACGTTCACAGGCGCGGCGCACCACGTGCCCTCGCATTTCATATGGCCCGCAATTGAGGCGGGCAGAACGTCTGCCCAACCTTCGGCCTCTGCCACGGATGAGATGTCGGCCAGCACGCCTTCCTCATACCATTCCTGAATGGCCGGGCCTTTCAACTGAACGGCCGTTGGCGCGTTGCCCGACAGAACGCGAGCGCGCAACGCGGTCATCGCGGCATCACCGCCACCACCGGCCACGGGCATATCGGTCCAGCTGCCACCATTGGCCGCGAATTCCTCTTGCAGGACGGCAACCGACTTGGCCTCGCCCCCCGATGTCCACCAATGCAGAACTTCTGCCTGGGGGCCCGCCAACACCGACGATCCGGCCACAACAGCCAGCGTCGATACGGTGGCAAATGCAAAACGTTTCATTTCTTGTCTCCTCCCTAGAGAACGAAGTGACTGCCGCAGCAGCGATGTCGGCCATACTGGGGCGCACAGGCCGTCTGGCAACTTGGAATCCGCGCCAAACCCGTGCATCAGCCCAATTTTTCACCGCTTCTGTTACCGCGTGTTACGTTGACATTGAATCTGTTTCCGTTCGTTACAATTGACGATATCGGAGGAACAGTGACTGGGAGGACAAACCGCGTGAGTATCCCGCGACTTTTGGTGGTGGATGACGACCCCGAGATGCGGGCGATGATGACCCAGTTCCTGCAACAGAACGGGTTCATCGCCCTGCCCGCCAGTTCTGAAAATGAAATCCGCAGCCACCTGAACACCGGCCGCATCGACCTGATCCTGCTGGACGTGATGCTGGGCGATGAAAACGGCGTCGAGATCTGCGCCCGCCTGCGCGCCGAACAGGATGTGCCGATCATTCTGGTCTCGGCCCTCTCAGCCGACCATCAGCGCATGGCGGGGTATGAAGTCGGGGCCGATGACTATATCGCCAAACCCTTCAACCCTCAGCTTCTGCTGGCCCGCGTGCGGGCGGTGATGCAACGGGCGCGGCGGTCATCGTCACTGGCCTACCGCCGCCGCATCCACAGCTTCCGCTTTGACGGCTGGCTCTATGATGGCAAACGCGATGAGGTGCATTCGCCCGAGGGCTATTTGGTGGCGCTGTCACAACGTGAGACGGCGTTGCTCAAGGTTTTGCTGGCCAATCCGCATATCCCCCTGACAAGGGATGAGATCGTCGCCGCGCTGGATGTCACCGGCGGCACCGACAAACCCGAGGCGCAGGGCCGCGCCATCGACATGCTGGTCGGGCGGTTGCGGTCAAAGATCGAAGTCAACCCGAAGGACCCGCAGATGCTGCGCACCGAACGCGGCGTCGGCTATGTTTTTGCCGCCGACGTGTCGGTGCAAGAGGAATGACGCTGCGCCTACGCAATTTAGGCTGGTTTTGGGTGATCTCAGCCTTCGCAACAGGGCTGGTATCGGCCAGCCTGTGGTTTGCTTCGGCCCGCGCCTGGAATCAGTTCCTGACGCAATCCTTCGTCGCGGGGTTTACGGTTTACGAAGACCTGCGCACCGGAATGGCCCCAGCAGCCCCGCTGTCCATTACGCCCTTGTCACCGGCGGATGCCGTCCTGGCCGATAAGGGAGAGTTCCAGCAATTGCCTGGGTCTTCGGGCCGTCGGTTCCTGACCAACCTTTCGATCCTGACCGACAGTTCAGCGCCGCTCAACGGGCGTGAATTGACGCTGGCGATCCTGTCCGATCGTCTAGTCTATCCGGTGTCAGATATCGTCTCGCGTAGCGATCAGACAGGGCCCGAGAAGATGGGTAACCTGACACGATTGCTGGCCACCTATTGCAGCGAGCCGATCCTGATCGCGCAGTTTGGACGTGGGCCATGGTACCGCGTGGACGGAACCGGTATCTGGGGGTGCGGCGCGGCCCCGACCGATCTACGCCTGCCTGCGATATTGCTGGGAATCGTAGCGCTGGCGGTGATCCTGACCTCGGTTGGTAATGTGTCTGACACGTTCACCCGGTTTGCCCATGCCCTGCGCGACCGTCGGAGGCGCGGAGGACCCGATAGTTACGACGCAGATGGCCCGACCGAGCTGCGGGACATCGTGTCTGCCGTAAACGCCCATCTCGATGCCGAGCGCGCTCAGTTGGAACAACGTGCCACTGTCCTTTCGGGCGTCAGCCATGATCTGGGAACCCCTGCAACCCGAGTCCGATTGCGCGCTGCGCTCATCGCGGATGACGAACTGCGTGAAAAGCTCGAAGCGGATGTGGATCAGATGACAGGCATGATCGAAAGTGTCCTGACATACACGCGCTCCGAACTGAGTGTCGAAGAGCCTCGTCAGATTTCACTGACATCCCTGGTCGAGTCGGTTGTCGACGACTATCAGGATATGGATCGCCCCGTGACCTTGCAGAACATTGATCCTGTTGCGGTTGAAGGTGCGCCATCCGTTTTTATGTCCCGGCGCGGGCACGGCACCTTGCAGGAAGCGCGGCGCATGCTGGTCACCGCCAGACCGATTTCGCTGAAACGCGCCTTGACCAACCTAATCGACAACGCGCTGAAATACGGCCGCCATGCCGAGGTCCAGCTTGAAACCGACGCGCATTCTGCCACGATCACGGTCGAGGACAAGGGTACCGATCTGTCGGTTCAGGATATCGAAGCTCTGATGGCCCCTTTCCAGCGCGGAACCAATACAGGGTCGTCAGACGGGTTCGGCCTGGGTCTGACCATTGCCGCGACGGTCGCGGAACAGCATGGCGGCGCGCTGCGGTTTGAGGCCGGAGATCAGGGGTTGCGCGCCCGATTGACGATTACACGGCACTGATCTGTCAGGCCATATAACTTCGGACCAAGGCGCTTGCGATCAACGACCATCCGTCCGCAATTACAAAAAACGCCAGCTTGAACGGAAGTGATACCGTGGCCGGCGGTACCATCATCATACCCATCGACATCAGCACCGCCGCAACGACAAGGTCGATGATCAGGAACGGCAGAAAGATTAGAAAGCCGATCTGAAAAGCGCGCGCGATCTCGGACAGCATGAAAGATGGCATCAGGATCGACAGCGGAGCATCCAGTGACACATCGACTGTATTGCCTTCTGGTCGAAGCGCAGCCATTGCGTGAAATGTATCGGGGTCCAGCCTTGCGGCCATGAAGGCGCGAAATGGCTGCAACGCCCGTTCCAAAGCAGGCTCAACCTCCATCGTTTCATTGACCATGGGACGGATGCCAGTGGTCCAGGCTTCGGTAAAGACGGGCTCCATTATGAAATAGGTCAGAAACAAAGCCAAGCTGACGATCAGCATGTTGGGGGGCGATTGTTGCAACCCGATCCCTTGCCGCAGAATTGCCAGTACCGTGATCAGAAACGGGAAGCAGGTGATCATGATCGCCAATCCGGGTGCCAGGCTGAGAACGGTGATCAACAGGATCAACTGGACCGTCCGAGCCGAGATCGAGCCCCCATCCTCCAGCGACAAAGATAGCTCCTGCGCCATGGCAAAGGACGGAGTCATCCCTATCAGCGCAACGATAAGCCACGGCAATACGCGCATCAGCCGATCCCGTTCTGCAGGTCAGCAATCTCGGTCAGGCGTACAGCCAGTTGGCCCGACTGATCCCCTTCCAACTCTTCCAGAAGACCCCGTGCAACAAGCTGGTCGCCGACATAGAGGTCGACCGGGTCCTCGATACGTTTATCCAACGTGAGCACCGCATTCTCACCCATGTTCAACAGGTCGCGGATCAAAGGTCGGGCGCGCCCCACGGATACGGTGACTTCGATCGGAACAGACTCGAACGGATTGGCTTTCTCTGGTTTTGGGGTTTGGGGATCACTCATTGCTCATTGCCTCTTTTGCCTCAAATACATACGCGTCGAACGCCCCGGCGACCGATGCCAGCAGCCCATCAGTATCAACTTCGCGCTGGGCCACGCCAACCTGCAGCCTTGCCTGTCCGGCTTCGAGCGAGGGATCTTCGATCACATTCGCCGCCGTTGACAGGCTGGGTGGGATCAAATTCTGAACCTCAACCGCGCGCCCCTTGGGAACAAACACTTGCATCGGTTGTCCGATCTGTTCCTGTGCCATCTCGCTGAGCTGTTCAACCAACCGCGCGGCGAACCCGCGATCTAGCGTGTCGGGCAGAACCGCGTTCACAAGGCTGTTGAACATGGACTCCAGCGACAAAGTCATACGCGTCACGGCTTCATGGTAGGTGAAGGACATGTCCTCCAACGACTTGGCCAGCTCGGCTGAGGCTTGCTTACGGCTTTGCTCTTGCGCTTGCAGAGCGTCTTCCCAACCTGCGCTGTAGCCTTGTTCGAATGAGGCCAACCGCTGTTCTTCAAGCGCGTCTTCATCCAACAGGTGGAGCTTTCCTCCACCGGTTTGCAGAGTGAAATCTTCAAGAAGATGGGCTATCGACATCAAGCACGCTCCTCACCTTCTTCAAGCCAGCTGCGCAGGATTTCCACGGTCTCTTCCTGCTTGTCGCCGATCATCGTTCGCAACCGGTCCACAGGATCGGCGCCGGGCGCGTTGGTGAGGGTCGGAACATCACCTGCCGGAGCTTGTCGAGGCACCGGCTGGTATTGGCCAACTTCATCGGTCGCGATCTCTCCGGTCAGGTACGCTTCGGGTTCTGTCGCGGAACCTGCCGGCAACAAGGCAGGCACGGCAGCCGGTTTCATCAGAATGGGTCGAATGACAAACAGGGCAAGGATCAGCGAAACCGCTGCCAGAATGGTCATCTGGATCAACGACATCGCATCAAGATGGATACTCCCCCAAATCGAGGAAGAAGCCACGGTTCCCTGCGGTTCAACCACGGGCAAATTCATGGACTTCAGTGTAATAACATCACCACGCTCGGCATCGAAGCCAACAGCCGAAGCGACAAGCTCTTTCAGTGCTTCCATCTCGACTTCCGGCATCGGCACAAAGCTCTCGACGCCACTTGCGTCTGACGATGTCGTACCGTTTACCAGAACGGCAACCGTCAAACGTTTGATGGCTCCTGGCGCGTTGTGGACCTCCAGCTCGGTTTCCGAAACCTCATAATTCACCCGCTCGCGCGTTTGGGTTGCATTCGAATTCGATTCATCGCCACCGGCCCCGTCCCCATCAGGCAAGTTCGATGCAACGGTCACATCTGCAGATTGGTTCCGGGCACTATCCGATCGTTCTTCGACATCGGTACTGATTGCGACACGGCCACTAGGGTCAAATCGACGCTCACGGATCGACTCGGTTTTGGTAACGGTGTCAACGCTGACTTCGACCACGGCGTTGCCGGTCCCCACGCGGGCTTCAACCAGGCGCAGAACACGCTCGCGCAGCTGTTGGGCTTTGTCGTCGGCCGTATCGCCCGCCACAGGATTGTCTTGCGCACCAATGACCGCACCATTCGAGTCGATCACAGCGACGTTTTCCGGCGCCAAGCCACTGACAGCGGACGACACAAGAAAGCGGATTGCCTTGGCCTGATCCGAAGTAATGTCGGCCCCTGAGGATACCAGATAGACCGATGCCGTCGGAGCAACGCTGCGTTGGAACGGATTCGAGGATCCGTTCGCGATATGAACCCGTGCCTGACTGATGTGCGGACCACCGACAATGGTACGTGCCAGTTCCCCCTCTTTCGCGCGCCAGTACGCAGCGTCGAACATCTGGGACGTCGTGCCAAAGCCGCTCAGCGAATCCAGCAGCTCATATCCCCTATTTCCGTTCGCAGGCAGTCCATCACTGGCCAGGGTCATGCGCAGTTCATCACGCTGCGAACCCGGTACATAGATCGAGCCGCCGCGAATCTCATACGGCACACCACGCTGGTCCAGCGACCGCACGATATCGCCAGCTGCGCCACTTTCCAGCCCCGCATAAAGCAAGGTCATCGACGGCGCGCTTACCAGTCGCGACATCGTTAGAACCCCAAGAAACACCAGCACGACTGCACCGGCAACGATGATTTGTTTACGCCTGTCCAAACTTGCCCAGACAGTCCCGATCTGCTGCACGCTCACCTCC
Organism: Ruegeria sp. YTSC325; assembly: GCF_059609525.1. Lineage (NCBI taxonomy): Bacteria > Pseudomonadati > Pseudomonadota > Alphaproteobacteria > Rhodobacterales > Roseobacteraceae > Ruegeria > Ruegeria sp. YTSC325. The sequence continues at coordinate 127,955 of NZ_JBXWLY010000008.1, read as the reverse complement.
GACTCGCCGGCATTCTGCCCGGCACATCCCTTGTTTGAACGATTGCCCTTAACAATCGGTTAGTCCCTGCCGGGTTATGACAGTTGCGGAACGGATGAATGAGGACGTCATGACCGACGCGACTGCAGAACAGGCAGAAGAGGCTGAAAAATCAGGGAAAAGTGGGTTGATTATCGGTGCGATTCTAGCCGTGGCCGGGGCAGCTGGCGGATACTACCTGACCACGTCGGGAATGTTGCCCTTTGGCCCGAAACCAACCGCTGACGCACCTATGAAAGAAGGTACGGAAAAACCTCTCAAGGCCCTGCCCGACGTGGTTTTTGTCGAACTGCCGCCGGTCATCGTTTCGATCAAGTCGGGCGATTCGCGGCACCTGAAGTTTCATGCGCAGCTTGAGATGAATCCAGAACACCTGAGCGACGTTGAAAAAATGAAGCCGCGAATCATGGACGTCCTGAATGGATATTTGCGTGCCGTTCAAGTTGGGGATCTGGAAGATTCCCTGGCGCTGATGCGCATACGCGGCCATCTGCTACGTCGAATCGGGATCGTCGTCGGAGAAGACCGCGTGCGCGATGTTCTCGTGATGGAATTCGTACTGAACTAGGAGGCGAAATTGGAATTGATCGCAGATATTTTTCTGGTTGCCGGCGCTCTTGGTGCAGGCCTGTATTGTTTTGTTCTATCGCGCCGCCTCAGGCGTTTCACGGATCTTGAAAAAGGCGTTGGCGGAGCGGTGGCCGTTTTGTCTTCGCAGGCGGACGAACTTAAGAAATCACTGGATTCGGCTCGTGTGACGTCAGATCAGGCCAGTGATGAACTCAAGTCGCTAACTCTCAGGGCGGAATCTGTGGCCCAGCAGCTAGAGTTGATGATGGCGTCGATGCACGACGTCATTCCAGAAAAAGACGAGGTAGAAGAAACAGTTTCAGCAGGGGCGACCGAAACCGCTTTTTTACCGAAGGACGAGGTTTCAACAGAACCCGAATCCACGACCGAGCTGACAGAAAAGCCCGAGCCCAAACGCGCGATGGGTCTCATGTTTATGCGACATACGCGCAAAATCGGTGAGGGAACGGCATGACTCGCAAGGCTTCCAACCGGCCCAAAGGCGGCGTTCTTACAGTGATCTCGTTGTTGATGGTCGGGTCTGCAGCAATCCGCGTTGGGCTTGAAGCCGGACCTGCTTTGGCTAAGGCCGCTGAGCCGTCGGTCACTGCCGCGAAGCCGATAATGGACGACCATCCCAAAACCCGAGAATTGCTAACTGCTTTGTTGCGCCGCGAACAAGCATTGAAAGAGCGTGAGGCGGCGATTTTGGAAAAGGAAAGAGCCCTCGATATCGCTGATCAGGCGATCGAGACACGCCTTGTTGCATTACAGGACGCCGAAACGAGCCTTCGGGAAACGTTGTCCTATGCCCAAAAAGCAGCAGAGACCGATTTGACGCGGCTGACCGATGTGTACCAAAGCATGAAACCGAAAGACGCCGCAGCCTTGTTTGAGACAATGGATCCGGGTTTCGCAGCAGGTTTTTTGTCGCGCATGCCGCCGGACGCAGCTGCCGGCGTCCTTGCCGGGCTCAGCCCCGAGGCGGCCTATACGATCAGCGTCATCATGGCGGGGCGAAATGCTGCCGCCCCTCAGGAATAAACTCTATGTCCTTTAATCCCGCATTTGACTTCGTCGGAGAGCCCACATGATCGGAATAATCGGAATCGTCGTCATTTTCGCCATGGTGTTCGGCGGCTATTTGGCTGCGGGCGGCAAAATGACGATCATCCTTAAGTCATTGCCATTCGAGATGATGATGATCGGAGGCGCGGCCGTGGGCGCCTTTTTGATCAGCAACGACATGAGCGCCGTGAAACACACCATCAAGGATATGGGCAAGGTTTTCAAAGGTCCCAAGTGGAAACCCGAAGACTATCGCGATCTGCTTTGTCTTCTGTTTTCGATGATCCGTATTGCCAAGGCGAACCCGGTCGAGGTCGAACAGCACATTGAAGACCCTCAAAACTCGTCTCTTTTTTCCGCCTATCCCAAGATCCAATCGGATAAGGAAGCCGTTGACCTGATTTGTGACACAATGCGATCCGCGTCGATGAATTACGACGATCCGCATCAGGTCGAGGAAGTTCTGGAAAAGCGGATGGAGGCGAATTTCCATCACGCCATGCATTCCAGCCATGCTTTGCAAACGGTGGCCGATGGCCTGCCCGCGTTGGGTATCGTTGCTGCCGTTCTGGGGGTTATCAAGACAATGGGCTCGATTGACCAACCACCCGAGGTATTGGGTAAGTTGATCGGTGGTGCTCTAGTCGGTACGTTTCTAGGGGTTTTTCTGGCTTATGGTCTGGTCGGACCCTTCGCTGGCAAGCTGAAGGCCGTGGTTGAAGAGGACAACCATTTCTACCAGTTGATCAAGGAAGTACTGGTCGCCAATTTACACAACCATAATGCCGCGATGTGTATCGAGGTTGGCCGACAGAATACACCGACGCATAACCGCCCCGGCTTCTCGGAACTTGAAGAGGCGCTGAAAGAGCTTAAGCAGGCAGCCGCATGAAAAAGTCCTGGGGCATAGCGGCCATTTTGCTTGGGGCGGCTCAAGCCGTTTTCGCCGAGGAATTGACCGTCCGGACGGGTGAACATGATGGTTATACCCGATTGGTTGTACAGATCCCGCCTGATACCGGCTGGATTCTGGCTCAAACGAAAAATGGTGCCCGCCTCGACGTGGCACTCGATGACGTGACTTTCGAAACTGGATCTGTGTTCCGCCGTTTAACGCAATACCGCCTGTCGGCATTATCACAAAAGAAACCGGGGGATGCGCTAGAGTTGCAATTTGGTTGCGACTGTGTGGCGTCCTCATTTCTTTACAAAGACACGATGATCGTGGTGGATATTGCGCCCGCTGCCTCCCTTCCACCGCTCAGCGAAGATATCCCACCGCCTTTGCTCCCCAAAGCGGCTGTGCAGGAAAACCCGCTTGAGACAGTCCAGAAAACCGAGGTGGTGGCGCTTCCCTTGCTTAATTTGAACGCGCGGCAATTTGAAAATCAGCTATCCACAAAACTGCTGCAAGGTGCAGACCGTTCTATCGTCGATCTGAACCTTACTCCTGCTGGCCCAAGATCAACCGGATTCCAAAACGCGCCTCTTCTGCCTTCAGATCTGGAGGCGAATATCAACGTCACCTCAATTCTTGACGAATTGAATGATCTGCTTGGCCCAAATCTCATTGAACTTGAACGTCAGCCGTCCTGCATTACCAACGCCGAGATTGGGTTTGACACCTGGTCTGACCTGCGACCGTTCTCGAAACAAGTGGCAAGCGCCCGCGCCGCTCTGTTTCATGAATTTGACCGCGTCGATCGCGCACGCGCGTTAGGGCTTGCGAGGCTCTATGCCTATCACGGGTTTGGCGTTGAAGCGCTCGCCATGTTGGACCTTGCGAAGCCTGACGAAAGCGAGCGGCATATGATTGTAACAATCGCCCAGATTCTTGACGAACGCTCGGTGGATGAGCCGAACCCGTTTCAGAGGCAACAGCGATGCGACAGTGACGCAGCCTTTTGGTCTGTATTGTCGGAAGGCGTACTAGCAAAAGATGCGCAACTGACGTCAATCGAACATGCATTTGCTCGTCTACCTGATCATTTGCGCAAGCAAATTGGCCCCAGACTGTCGGAAATTATGGTGGAAGGCAGCCAATTGGAAGCCGCAAGACGGGTGCTTCGATCCGTTGATCGGGTTGAGAACACCAGCAGCGCCGATACGTCCAAAGCCAAAGCAGCGATAGCTAAGGCGGAAGGCGACGGCCAAGAAACAGAGCTCCGTCTGAAAGAAGCAATCGAAGCGGAAGATGCGGGTTCCGAAGCGCCCCTTTCTTTGGCGCGCCTTATTGAAAAACGTTGGTCTGAACGCGGTGCGGTTTCACCCAAGGAATTGGGTTTGGCTGCGGCCTTTGAGATAGAATATCGCGAGTCCGAGATGCATCCAATGTTACAGCGTGCGCATGCGGTTGCACTAAGCCTAAGCAATGATTTCGATCAGGCGATGAATACCGCAATGCAAATACCCGATGGGCAAGACCGCGAGGGAGCCGTTAACCGCGTTGTGCAAATTCTGGCTGAGCGGTCCGAGGACATAACATTTCTGCGCCATACAATCGGCTTATCCGGTAATGTCTCGAAGGTTTTGACCACTGAAACCGCTGTCTCTGTCGCAGAGCGTTTGGTAGAACTTGGGTTCGCCAGCCGGGCATTTGCGCTAGCGAACCGGCCTCAGGACACGTCTTTTAGGTCCAAAAGAGCAAGGCTTAGGGCGCATTCATCAATACTGCGGGGACGTCCACATCAAGCTTTGCTGGAGTTGGAGGGAGACATATCCCAAGACGCGATGGCTCTTAAGACGCGAGCCTTGCAGGACATCGGGGATTTTGTACAAGCGGGACAACTTTTGGGCGATGCTAACGACCATGATGAAGCCAACAGGTTATTCTGGCTCGCTGGTCAATCCGACGCAATCACCAAAGAGCTTGAAGCCAAATATGGAACGGTCAACGACTTGACGCAGACTCTCGCCAGTTCGCCTGAACGACACCCCGGAAAACCCTTGGCAGATGCAGAGGGCCTTTTGCAGGACAGTGCGGATACACGGGAAAATATCTCGACGCTTCTTGGAACGTTGAAAGACTAACTCTTTGAGTCTCTGAAATTTACTGTGCTTTTCTAAAAGCAGGTGCAAAAAGTTGTGGGCTTAGATCGGAAAATCGTGAAGACTCACCCGTCCAGCCCAAAATAGCCGCGGCGATGGCGTTTGTGCGCTCGACACCGATCGCAGGCATGGCAAAGTCTTTAAACTTTGCGATCACATCTGCGCGGCTGAACGGATCTTCGGGCCCGCCTCGCGCGTGAACGTCGCCAGACGCCAAGACACGGCCGTCAGTTGTAGTAATACGCACATCCGCCCAACGTCCTTCGGGAAACCGTAGGGAATGACGTTGATCCTCGGATACCTGAATACGGGTGATGAAGGCGGCAACTTTTGGATCGCACAGACCCGCGCCCGAAATATGTTCGACCCCGATCCGCCCGTAAATCGCCTGAACGGCAACCGCAAAAGGCAGCGAGTATTGTGCTTGAGACGTCGTATCGGGCATTCCTGCGAATAAACGGGCGGCTTCATGAAAGCTGTTGATTTGCACCGTTTTGATCTGATCCGCCGATAGTGCATTGTTCAGCATCAGCATTCGCACCCCGTCAATGGCAGCGTGGGCCCATCTGCAGATAGGGTAAGGCTTCACGTATTGATGCTCGACTTGCCAGAACTGGCCCAGGTCAGCCCAGTACTGCGCGGCCGACTCGGCCTCGACCGTGATCGCTGGAGCGCCCGTAAACCCGCGTTCGGCCAGAACGGTGGCAGAGAGCCCGACCAATGCCCCCCAGCCCGAGCCATCATGCAACATGGTAGGGTTCGCAATCTCGCGCATCATTTGACTGCGCGGGCCGTGATATTCGGCAATGCCCATGGCATGTCGCATCTGTTCGCTAGAATGGCGGCGCATCCGGGATGCCATGGCGACAACGCCCAACGCATTCCAGGCGCCCGATGTGTGATAATCACTGGCAGATGCGTGCAGTGACATACCGGCACGCCCGGCAACCTCGTACCCGGTGACGACGGCTGCCAGTGCTTCGGGGCCGGTCAGGTCCGGGCAATGTTCAGCCAGAGCGACCAGAGCCGGTAAAACCACCACGCCGATATGCCCTTTGGTAGGGTTGTAGCCGTCATGGCCGTCCAGATTGTCAATCTGCGTTGCCGCAGCATAGGCCGCGCCGGCCAGGCTTACGGTCCGCCCGTCAAACATCATGTGCGCGCTGAAACCAGGATCGGAACTGGCATAGAGCAGCGCTGCGGTATCCCGCGCGATCACACCAGCCTCCATCTGGGCGGACGCGATCAGGATACCCATCGTATCCAGCATCATCAGCGCAGCCGCTTCCTTGGCGGACTCTGGCATATCCGCCGCTGGCCGGTCCAAGGTAAACTCAGCAACACGGGTGAAAGCATTGGTCATTCGGCGGGCTCTGCTGCGGGTTGATGGAGGCCGCGCAAGCGAAGCCCGGACGGATCGAACGGAGGCTCTGCCAAGACAGTTGCGCTGTGTGGAGTGCCCAGAATGAATACCTCGACCTTGTCGCCGGGTTGCGCAGCGTCGGGGTTCACATATCCAATGGCGAGCGACTTGCCGACGGAATACCCATAAGCACCCGATGTGACGCGCCCGACCGGGCGTCCGTCAGGCGTGAAAATGGGCTCTCCCCCCGACGCATCGGCTATCTTGGCATCAATCTCAAAGATCGACAGTACTTCTCGGGGCGGAGTGTCCTTGATTGCCCGATAGGCGTTTTTGTTCAGGAAGTCCTTATCCAGTTTGATCAATCCTGACAGGCCGACCTCGTGCGGCCAATATTCCTGTGAATATTCGCGACCCCACGACCCATACCCCTTTTCGATGCGCAAAGACCCCAGCGCGCGACCACCAACAGGGCCTCCGCCAAGATCGTTTGCAGCGCCTAAAAGGGCAGTATAGAGCCTAACTTGATCCTCTTCGGCACAGTGCAACTCCCACCCCAAATCCCCGGTAAAGCTGACACGGATGGCTAAACACTGAACGCCCGCCACCTCGATTTGACGAGACCGCATGAAACGGAACCCCTCGTTAGACAGGTCTGCATTCGTCAGCCGTTGCAACAGATCGCGCGATCTGGGGCCGGCAACGTTGAAGCCAGCGATGCGGTTTGTGGCAACCTCGAAACTGGTGCCTTCTGGCAGATCAACCATGTTGAAGAACCGCTGGTGGTACCGCTCAGCCATGCCTGAACCGATCATCATGTATTCGTCATCTGCGACTTTGGTGATGGTAAAGTCGCCCGCCACGCCACCACGTACCGAGATCAGAGGCGTCAGGCAGGAGCGTCCAACCTCGGTCGGTACCCGGTTGGCAACAAGACGATCCAACCAATCGTGCGCCCCCAACCCCTTGATCACGTAGTTGGCGAAGTTCGAGATGTCGATCACACCCACATTGTCCCTCAGCATCTGGACTTCACGGCCAACCGGTTCCCACCAATTCTGGCGGGTGAAGCCGGCAGTCTCGACCACACCAGGCTGATCGGCGAACCAGAGGGGGTGCTCCCACCCGCAGTTCAGGCCAAAGACACAGCCCATGTTCTTTTGTATCTGATAGGCAGGGCGCACACGGGCGGGGCGGCCCGCGCTGCGTTCTTCGTTCGGGAAGTGAATGGCGAAGCGGTGCGTGTAAACGTCCTGCACCCGCGCTTTTGTGAAGGCCTTGTCGGCCCAGTCGCCAAACCGCGCCAGATCCCAGGCAAACATGTCGTATTGCGGCTCGCCCTCGATCATCCATTGCGCCGACAACAGGCCAAGCCCGCCCGATTGCGAAAATCCGGGGATGATGCCGGTGCAACAGAAATAGTTCTGCAGCTCGGGCACAGGCCCCCAGATCGCGTTCGAATCCGGCGACCAGATCATCGGGCCATTGATCACCCGCTTCACACCGGCGGTCGCGGCCACTGGTACACGGTCGGTTGCGCGGATGACGTTCTCCATGATGCGATCCAAATCGTCGGGGAACAGATCATGGGCGAAATCAAGCGGCGTGCCGTTTTCAGCCCAAAACCGCATGTCTTTTTCATAGGCACCGATCAGCAAACCGTTGCCTTCTTGCCGGAAGTAGTACTCGCCATCCCGGTCGGCGATGGACGGCAAGCGGCGGCCCAACGCGGCGACTTCATCAATCGCTTGGGTGACGAAATACTGATGTTCAGTCGGTTGCAGGGGCAGTTCAATACCCGCCAATGCGGCCACCTCACGCCCCCACAGGCCGCCGGCATTCACCACCCATTGCGTGTGGATATCGCCCTTTGCGGTGCGTACGATCCACGATCCATCTGGTTGCTGTTCAGTGCCTAACACAGGGCAAAATCGCTCAATGCTGGCACCCATCGCGCGTGCTCCGGCCGCATAGGCATGGGTCACGCCCGAGGGGTCAACATTGCCGCCATCGGGTTCGAACATGATACAGCGGATATCATCGAATTGCGCCAGAGGGTGCAGTTCCATAGCCTGTTCGCGGCTGATCTCGTGGAAGTTAAGACCGTAGAAACGCGCCTTGGCTTCTTGCAGGCGCAGTTGGTGTTCGCGATCCTCAGTCTGCGCCAAATAGAGCGAGCCGGATTGAAACACGCCACAGCCCTGCCCGGTTTCAGCCTCCAGCTGCTTATACAGGTTCATCGTATAGTGCTGGATACGGGTGATGTTGTTGTTGTCGTGCAGCCCGTGGATATTGGCCGCCGCGTGCCACGTGGATCCGCTGGTCAGCTCATCGCGTTCCAGCAGGACAACATCAGTCCAGCCCAGCTTGGCCAGGTGATACAGGATCGAGCAGCCGACCAGCCCCCCTCCGATGACAACGGCCTGAGCATGGGTTTTCATTGGCGCACCTCCTACAGAGCTTGCAGGAAAGTCAGCCACAGGTCAGGGGCTACTGATGCTCTGTTCCCGACGCAAAATGTCGGTAATGACGATCAAAACGCCGGAAGCAAACGCCGCGTCGGCGGATCATCGCCCGGTGGCACCAAACGCGCGATGTCGTGAGCGTTTGTGTCTTGAAATGAGACGCACTGATTCTTTGATTAAATTAGGAAGCACGAAAATACGTGCCGAATTGGTCGAAACGCGACGGGACAGGCTGGTTTGAAACGCGGTGAAAACCGTGTGGATCAGCGGAAATCTTGAAAAAGTTCCTAAAATGTTCTATATTTGTTCCATCATTATGTCTGAGGTGGAACGGAGGTATTCGAGCTATGGCCAACGCTGCCCGTCAAAGCTGGTACGACGCACCCAGCAACGATTATCACATGCTGCCCGTCACAGACCGGCAGATGCGCTATGCGCGCGCGATTGCCCAGCAATCGGCGCTTGAAATCCCGGTCGAGGCACAACGCGACCGCAGGGCCATGTCCCAGTGGATTTCGGCGCATAAACAAGATGACCCGTCGCCATTTGCCAATTACCCCACGGGCAAACAGGTCGCTTTTGCTGAACGGATCTCGCGTTCCAAACGCAGGCCGATACCGTCTGAGTGTTTCCGCGACAAGCACATGATGTCCCGGTGGATTGACACCAACAAATAGGCTCTAATCCGAGTGGTTTCGGGCATAAAGTGCCACGGCAGCGGCGACGAAGAGGCCCAGCAGGATGTAGCCTGTCACCGCTTCGGACACGGCCAACGCGCGGCACAGGCCGGTCGGGGCCATGTCACCATATCCAACGGTGGTGAAGGTGACGTATGAGAAATACAGGATGTCCCCCGGTCCGCTGGCACCGACCACGCAGTTGTCTTTATAGCCGAACGCACCGTAGACGGCGGCGAACAGGAAGGGGACGACCTGAATAAAGGAAACGCCCATCAAGAACAGCACACGACGCGGCGATTTCACTTGGGTCATGTAGAACCAGGACTGCGACACGATCCACAACAGCAAACCGACCGAGGCGAGGGTACCGATCGTATCGCCTGCGGTGGCCTCGCTCAGGCGTGATAGGCCGAACCACGCCACGAAACTGGCCACAACCATGCCACCCGCCGCCAGCAGGGTCGATTTCCATTCCTCCAGAGTGGTGGGTTTGCGCGACATTGGGCCTCCGGTCACAGGGTCTGCGTGTGATCATCCCGGTTTGCACCGGGGCCTGCAACCGGAATTGGCTTAATCTGCTCCCAGATGTTCCTGCCCGCGCGAACGTGCTAGACCTATCTGCTTTTGCCGCTCGCGGAAGCGCATTTTGTCCGCTTCCGAGGTCTCATCTACGCATTGGTGGCACGCAACGCCGTGCTCATATTCGGGCCGTTTCATATCCTCGGGCCGGATCGGGCGGCGGCAGCCGTGGCACAGGTTATGAGGCCCCTCGACCAGCCCATGCCCCACAGAAACGCGGTTGTCGAACACAAAGCACTCACCTTGCCAGGTGCTGTCCTCGGCGGGCATTTCCTCAAGGTAACGCAGGATACCACCCTTGAGGTGATAGACATCCTCGACCCCCTGCCCCAGCAGGAAGTTGGTTGATTTCTCACAGCGGATACCGCCGGTACAGAACATGGCCACGCGCTTGTTGTGGAAGCGCTCCTTGTTTTCTTCCCACCACGCCGGGAATTCGCGGAAACTGGCTGTTTCAGGGTCTATTGCGCCCTCAAACGTACCAATCGCCACCTCGTAATCGTTGCGCGTGTCGATCACCACCACATCGTCCGAGCGGATCAGGTCGTTCCACTCCTCAGGCTCGACATAATTGCCGACGCGGGCAAGCGGATCGACATCCGGTTGGCCCATGGTCACGATCTCTTTCTTCAGGCGCACCTTCATCTTGCCAAAGGGCGGGTGGTCGGCGGTGGCCTCTTTCCACTCCAGATCGGCACAACCCGGCAGCGCCTTGATATGGGCCAGCACCGCGTCAATCCCGGCGCGGGGGCCCGCGATGGTGCCGTTGATCCCCTCTTGCGCAAGCAGCAGCGTACCTTTGACGGATTGCGCGCGGCAAAGCTCCAACAGGGGCGCGCGCAAGGCGGCGTGATCAGCGAAACGGGTGAAGTGATAGAGGGCAGCGATCGTATACATGCGCGCGGTCTAGCCTCACGCGCACAGAGTCGCAAGGGACCGGATTGACGCCCCCTGCCTGCACCCTTACCGATATCAAAAAAGGAGATCACGATGACCCATGCCCTGATCGTAATCGACGTCCAGAACGATTTCTGCCCCGGCGGCGCGCTGGCCGTGCCCGAAGGCGACCAGATCGTGGCCCCTATCAACGCGATGATGGACGACTTCGACGCGGTGGTCCTGACTCAGGATTGGCACCCGGCCGGGCATTCGTCTTTCGCCAGCTCTCATGCGGGGAAAAACCCCTATGACATGACCGAAATGCCCTATGGTCCGCAGGTTCTATGGCCCGATCATTGCGTGCAAGATACGCACGGCGCCATGTTTCACCCCAATCTGCGCACAAATGCGGACCTGATCATCCGCAAGGGGTTCCGCCCAACCATCGATAGCTATTCTGCCTTTTTCGAAAACGACAAGACCACCCCAACGGGGTTGGAAGGGTACCTGAACACGCGCGGCATACGAAAACTGACGATGGTAGGGTTGGCAACAGACTTCTGTGTACACTTCTCGGCCGTGGACGCAGCCCAGCTGGGTTTCGAGGTCACAGTTCGGTTGGACGTTTGCCGCGCTATTGATCTGGATGGTTCACTAGCGACGGCTGAAACCGCGATGCGTGACGCCGGTGTAACGCTGTCCTAAGGGGTCGCGCCACGCTCGGCCAGGTATTTGACAATAACAAACAGAATTACGGCCAGCCCCAGTGCCACGCCGATCCGTCCCGGCAAGGTACGGCGTTCGGGCGATGCAGGGGATTTGTACCGAGGGTTTGGCGTCCAGTCCGCAACTGTACGGCGTTGACCATTGCGCGGACGGGCGTTTTTAATGTCCCGAAGGAACTTTCGGAAATCGAACTCGCCGCAATATTCGCCCTGAACGCCCATCTTGCGAATATTGGCAAACAGAGCGCGCAGGATCCGCTCCCGTTCAGCCTCATCCCTTGGCCGGTATAGGCCGTGCACAAGATCGCTGCCGGTTGCGTCCAGACCAAAGCCTGCATCCTGAAAAATCTTGCGAATTTTTGGAGAGGCCGCCCTCAGAGCATCCGCAGTCTTCACACTGCGAAACATCGCACGCAGCACTGGTTTCTTCGAAAAACCATCCGGGCCCGAATCTGAATCCCCTTCCCCCGGATCGACGACAACAATGTCAAAATCGTACTCGAGAACCATTCACCAACTTAACCTCGTCCTTCGACCTCTCTTCTCACTAACCGGTGAAAAGAACACACAATATGCTCGCTTTGTGACCTGACATTGTCATTGTCACCAAACCAGCGACTCTTGCCATTCCACACACCGATTGATCTAACAACGGAAATCGCAGGAGTTCCTCATGGTCGATATTGCGGCACGTGTGTACAATCATAAATGGCAGATTGACCCGATTGTACGGTCTTTAATCGACACAGATTTCTACAAACTGCTGATGTGCCAGTCAGTGTTTCGAAATCGGCCCCAAACGGATGTTGTGTTTTCGCTGATTAATCGGTCGAATCACATCCCTTTGGCGAAGCTCATCGACGAGGGTGAACTGCGCGAACAGCTGGATCATATCCGCTCACTCAGCCTCAGCCGCGGTGAAAGCACTTGGCTGCGGGGCAATATGTTCTATGGCAAGCGGCAGATGTTCCGGTCCGATTTCATGGAGTGGTTCGAGAATCTGCGCCTGCCCCCCTATCATCTGGAACGTAAGGGCGATCAGTACGAACTGACGTTCGAGGGCAAATGGCATGAGGTCATGCTGTGGGAAATTCCCGCGCTTGCCGTACTGATGGAGCTACGCTCGCGCGCCGTGCTGAACGACATGCGCCGGTTCGAGCTGCAGGTGCTCTATGCCCGCGCAATGACCCGCGTTTGGGAAAAGATTGAACAATTGCGCGACATTGATGGACTGGGCATTGCAGATTTCGGCACCCGGCGGCGTCATTCGTTCCTGTGGCAGGACTGGTGCGTACAAGCCATGATCGAAGGACTAGGGTCTGCATTTTCCGGCACCTCGAACTGCCTGATCGCTATGCGGCGCGAGGTTGAAGCCATCGGCACCAACGCGCATGAACTGCCCATGGTCTATTCCGCGCTGGCCGATACGGACGCGGAACTGGCGCAAGCTCCGTATGATGTTCTCAGCGACTGGCATGAAGAACATGACGGCAACCTGCGTATCATCCTGCCCGACACCTATGGAACACAGGGCTTTCTGGACAGTGCGCCCGACTGGCTTGCAGGCTGGACTGGCATCCGTGTTGATAGTGGCGACCCGGCAACGGGGGCGGAAACCGCGATCAACTGGTGGAAATCACGCGGTGAGGACCCACGCGAGAAGCGGGTGATATTCTCGGATGGGCTGGATGTGGACAAGATCCGAGAGCTGCATGGCCAATTCGCCGGACGGACAAAAGTATCCTTTGGCTGGGGTACATTGCTGACCAACGATTTCCGCGGGCTGGTCCCGAATGACGCACTGGCGCCGTTTTCGCTGGTGTGCAAAGCGGTCTCGGCCAATGGACGTCCGACGGTGAAATTGTCGGACAACCCTGAAAAGGCGATGGGACCGGCGGACGAGATCGAACGTTACAAACGCGTCTTCGGCGTTGGCGCGCAAAAAGCGATCGAGGTGATCGTTTAGACCCTAACCATGATAATTCGCCACGGTTTTAAGCTGTGAAAAGCCGTATAGCGCCTCGAAACCCTTTTCTCGGCCATGACCGGATTTGCCGACGCCGCCAAAGGGCAGCTCGACCCCGCCGCCTGCCCCGTAGTTATTGACGAAGACTTGCCCCGCATTCAGCCGTTTCGCCAGCCGCATCTGCCGCGCGCCGTCGCGGGTCCAGATGCTGGCGACAAGCCCATAGTCGGTGCTGTTGGCGATCTCTGCGGCTTCGTCCTCGGTGTCGAAAGGGATCAGCACCTGCACCGGGCCGAAAATCTCATCCTGCGCCAACATGTGATCAGGCGGCACATCGGCGAACAGGGTTGGCCGCACATAAGCACCTTGAGCCGGAGCATCCTCAACGATCTGTCCTTGGCCGGCGATGGTCAGATCTTTGCCTTTGGCCAGAAACCCTTCGACAATCTCTTTTTGACGGGCCGAGATCAACGGCCCCACCCGCAAATCCTGCGCCGCAGGTCCAACGGTCAGATCAGCATAGGCCGCAACCACGCGCGCCTTGACTTGGCTATAAACCCCACGCTGCACTAGAATACGGGACGAGGCCGAACAGGTTTGCCCCGCGTTCTGAATACCCGCATTCACCAGAAACGGAAGGGCCGCGTCCAGATCGGCATCATCAAACACCAGTTGCGGGGATTTTCCGCCCAATTCCAACGTTACTGGTACAACATTGCGCCCCGCCGCCTGCTGCACCAAGGCCCCTGTCGCGACCGACCCTGTAAACGAGATATGGTGGACGCCCGGATGCGCCGACAGTGCCGCTCCGGCTTCGGCCCCTAAACCTGGCACCACGTTTAGCGCACCAGCTGGCAAACCCGCTTGTTGGGCCAGATGAGCTAAGGCCAGCGCGGTCAGGCAAGCCTCTTCCGCCGGTTTCAGGACGCAGGCATTGCCCATCGCCAGTGCCGCCCCGACCGAACGCCCGATGATCTGCATCGGGTAGTTCCACGGCACAATATGGCCCGTCACCCCATGGGGTTCGCGCAGGGTATAAACGGTATAGCCGTCCAGATAGGGAATCGTCTCACCCATCACTTTATCCGCCGCACCGCCGTAGAATTCGCAATACCGTGCCAAGGCCACCGCATCTGCGCGCGCTTGGGTCAGCGGTTTGCCCACATCCATCGCCTCTAACGCGGCCAGATCGTCCACGCGTTCGAGTACCAACTGACCTAAACGAGTCAGGATGCGCCCGCGTTCCAGGGCGGTTTTTCGGCCCCAATCCCCATCCAGTGCCGCCTGCGCGGCTGCGACCGCCGCGTCGATATCGGACGTGTCCCCCCGAGCGATGTGACAGATTTCCGTCCCGTCCGAGGGGTTGATCAAAGGCAGGTCGACTCCAGCAGAGGGCGCGATCCACTCTCCACCGATCAAACAAAGTGCGGGGTTGAACCAAAGAGGATTGGGCATCTTTCTCTCCATTCAAGCTCTAATCATACATTTCAGCCAACAAGCGCTCCGATATCAGGCAGCACCGGCGCGGCGTCGATCAGGGTGCGGGTATAGGCGTGCTGCGGATTGGCAAAGACCTGCTCAGTCTCGCCTTGTTCCACGATCTTGCCCGCCTGCATGACCATCACCCGATCAGTGATCGTGCGCACCACGCTCAGGTCGTGGCTGATGAACAGATAGGTCAGGTCATAGGTCGCGCACAGCTCGGCCAGCAGATCCAGGATTTGCGCACGAACTGAAACATCGAGGGCCGAGACCGCTTCATCAAACAGAATCAATTCGGGGCGGATGATCAAGGCACGGGCAATGGCGATACGCTGACGCTGCCCGCCCGAAAATTCGTGGATGTATTTCCCCGCATCATCGGGGCTGAGGCCCACGGCGGTCAGCATTTCTGCGATCCGGTCCTGCCGCTCGGTCCCTGTGGGCGGCGTGTCCAGCAAATGAAACGGTTCGGTGATCAAACGCGCGACTTTGTGGCGGGGGTTGAAGCTGCCATAGGGGTCCTGAAACACCACCTGCATTTTACGGCGCACCGCAGGGTTTGGCTTGTGGCCCGTGAAAACGAGTGCACCATCCAGACGGATTTCCCCCGCTTGTACCTCTTCCAAGCCCAGAATAGCCCGTGTTAGGGTCGATTTTCCACATCCAGACTCACCTACCAAACCCAGCCGTTCACCACGATTGAGCGTAAAGCTGACCTGGTTCACCGCGCGGTGATGGCCCGGCTTGTCGAACAGACCCTTGCGCAGCAAGCGATAGTCGCGGACGACCTGAGTGACCTCTAACAACGGGCGATCCCCCGCTGTGTCGGGCAAGGCTACCTGATGATCCGAGGCCTCAAACAGCATACGGGTATAAGGGTGCTGCATGTTGCGCAGCAGATCGTCGGTGGAACCGGCTTCCACGACCTCACCGTGCCGCATCACGACGATCTGGTCTGCCATGTCAGCGACCACGGCCAGATCATGGGTGATCATCAGCAGACCCATGCCATATTCGCGAACCAACCCTTTCAGCAGATCGAGGATTTGTGCCTGCGTGGTCACGTCCAGCGCCGTTGTCGGCTCATCCGCGATCAGCAGCTTGGGCCGCAAGGCAATAGCCATGGCAATGACAACGCGCTGGCGTTGTCCGCCTGACAGCTCATGCGGATAGCGAGACAGGGGAAAGCGGTCCGGGGGAAGGCCCACGCGGCGCAACACTTCCTTTGCGCGGTCCAGAGCCTGCGTGGCAGGCATAGCCTTATGGATCAGGATCGTTTCCATGACCTGATCGCCGATGGTCTTCACCGGGTTCAGGGCTGTCATCGGCTCCTGAAACACCATCCCGATTGCGGCCCCGCGCAGGGCACACATCTCGGCTTCGGGAGTGGTCAGCACGTCGCGCCCTTCCAGCCGGATCTCGCCCTGCGTCTGCGCCCCGTTGGGCAACAGTTGCATCACGGCCAAAGCGGTCATCGACTTGCCCGAGCCGCTTTCACCTGTCACAGCGACGATCTGTCCGGGATCAATGGACAGGTTGACCTGTTTCAGGATCGGCGCCCCGTGGATGGACAGCGACAGGTTTTCGACCTCAAGCAAACTCATGCGCGCGCCACCCTGATCCGAGGGTCCAGCCAATCGCGCAGCCCGTCGCCCAGCAGGTTCAGACCCAGCACCGTGACAATGATCGCCAGCCCTGGAATCAGAGCCAAATGCGGGGCAAAACTGACCATTGTCTGCGCATCGGCCAGCATTCGGCCCCAGCTGGGCGTAGGCGGTTGCGCACCAAGTCCGACGTAAGACAGGCCCGCCTCGGCTAAAATCCCAAGACTGAACTGAATGGTCCCCTGCACGATCAACAGATTGGCGACATTGGGCAGGATATGTTCCGCTGATATGCGCGCAGCACCCTTGCCCGAGACACGGGCGGCTAGGATGAACTCACGCTCCCACAGGGAAAGCGCCGCGCCACGGGTGATGCGGGCGAAGACAGGGATGTTGAAGATGCCGATGGCGATGATGGCGTTTATGGCCCCGGCACCGAATACGGCTGTGATCAGGATCGCAATGACCAGCGATGGGAAGGCAAAGACCAGATCATTGCCGCGCATGATCACCTCATCCAGCCAAGATCCCTTGCGCGCCGCCGCTGTCAGGCCAAGCGGCACGCCCAGCGCCATACCGATCCCCACGGCAACCAGAGCAACCGCAATCGACGTGCGCGCACCGACCATAATCATCGAAAACATGTCGCGGCCGAAATAATCCGTCCCGAACCAGTTCTGTACGCTTGGCGTCTTTAGCTTGCCGGGAATATCCAACGCGGCGTGGTCGTAAGGTGTCCAGACAAAGGACACCAAAGCCGCCAGCAGAACCAGCGAGGACAGCAGGGCGCCAAGGATCAGGTTGCGGCTCATGTCCGGCTCCTGAGGCGGGGATCGACGGCGGCATAGGCCAGATCGACCAGGAAATTCACGGTGATGACGGCAAAGACCAGCAACATGACAACCGATTCCACCACAATCAGATCACGGGCCGAGATCGCCTGAAACACCAAGCGCCCAAGGCCGGGCAGGTAAAAGACCTGTTCGATGATGATCGATCCGGCCAGCAGGAATGAAAACTGCAGCCCAATGATGGTCAGCACAGGAATCAGCGCGTTGCGAACGCCGTGCCGCCACAGGGCCTGACGGCGCGACAGACCCTTGGCGCGGGCGGTACGCATGAAATCCTCGCCCAGAATATCCAGCAGAGAAGACCGCATGACCCGTGCAAGGATCGCGGCTTGCGGCAAGGCCAGCGCGATGGCGGGCAGAGTCAACGAATGCAGCCCGGTCCAAAGCCCCTGATCCCAGCCAGCGAACCCTCCGGCGTTGAACCAGCGCAGGTTGATGGCAAAGATCAGCACCAGCATCATAGCAAACCAGAAATTAGGTACCGCGATGCCCAGCTGCGTCGCCCCCATTACGGTCAGATCGCCAGGCTTGCCCCGACGCGCAGCAGCATAAATCCCGGCGGGAAACGCGATCAGCGTCGACAGGGTCAGCGCGTATAGCGCCAGCGGCAGGGACACCCACATACGGTCGGCGATCATTTGGGAGACCGGCGTGCGATAGGTATAAGAAGTACCGAAATCACCCACCAGCATTCCGCCGACCCAGTTGAAGTAGCGCTCGAGCTTTGAGCCATCCAAGCCCAGCTCGGCCCGCAACGCGGCCAGTGTGTCCTCTTGCGCGTTTACGCCCAGCATGAAAGACGCTGGATCGCCCGGCGCGACCTCGATCACCGCGAAGATCACGACCGAGGCAACGGCCAAGCTGATCATCAGCGATATCAGGCGTTTGAAAGCGTAGCGCAGCATAGATCGCACGTTAGGGTCACAGGTGTCGTTGGTCCAGCGTCTAAGGTATCAGCAAATAAGCAGAAACCGCGTAGCCGACGATCGCGGCATAGCCCAGAGGATAGATCCACTTAACCGCGTAATTGTCCAGCTTGCGCGCCGTGTCTTCGCGCCCGGCGACCTTGAGTCTGCGCAAGGCGACATTGAACACAATCAGCGCCCCGGTCATCAGGAACATCCATTGCAGAACGAAATCCAGAAAGGTCAGATAGCCCAGCTTGGGCAGATCAGCAGAAATCGCCCAGTTGAAAGCAACGAAGACCAGCAGGTTGCCGCCCGCAATCTCGATCCGTTTGCGGTATTCGTCCAGAAAGAACAGCGCCCAGCCAACAGCAACGAGTACCAGCATGGGCATGAACACCCGGATCATGTAGTAGGTTTGATGCCTGCTGCCCTGAAAGGCCAGCGCCAACTGATCGCTATCTTTCCCCGACAGACCCTGAACCTGAGTTTTCACCATTCGCGCATTGCCCAGAACCCATTCTTCCTCGCCCAGCAGATCGCCCAGACCCGAGTAGTCTTCCAGCGGGTAATACGTCACGTAATCCGCGGGAAAGACTGAAACGACCTCGAAATAGAAATCCTGCGTGTCGAACGGGTACTTACGGAAATCGAAGTGAGGTGCCTGCAAGGTGAGCGAGGATTTCTCGACGTAAACCACTCGCCCGTCACTGCGCACCGAGGCGGCGGCCTCGTGTATCCATTTGTTGGATTGCTGATTGTGGATCACGAAAGCGGGCATGACGGCGCCAATCTCGGCCGCGTGGTCCGCCAAGTCAGACGGGTTGAAGACCCGAATGTCCCGCCCCGTCTGCGCTGCGTCAAACGCCAGCAGAGGGTCCGTCCATTCGAACCGCAAAACCGCCACCGCCCCATAGTTTTCCGCTTTTTGATCAACGCCGGTGATCTGGTCGATCCTGATCCCGACGCCCACATTCAGCGGATTTTCAGGGGTGCCAGCCAGTGCGTCCAACCGGGTGCTCAGCGCATTTTGCGCACCGGCCATCGAGGCCAGCCCGCACAGCGTTAACACGCATAGCAAAAGAACACGAAAAGACGTCATGATACCGTTCACCCCGACCCTTGAAAAACTGCGGCCGCAAAATGCGACCCCAGTTCCGGTCATTCAGACCAACTGATCTGCGTCAGATCGATGGCAGCTGTGGGCGCGTTCTCCCACAGGCCCTGCACACCGGCTTTGGCAACACCCAGCTTGGCCAGCTGGAACAGGTAGCCATTGACGAAATCGGTGGCTATCAGGCGTTGCGCATCGCCCAACAGGTTCTTGCGCTCATCAGGGTCCGTGGTCTCGTTCAGAAGTTTCATCAACGCTTGAAAATCGCTGCTGTCATATTGGAAGTAATAGTCGGGCCGCGCATAGATGCCGATATCCATCGGCTCGGTGTGGCTGACGATAGTCAGGCCGAAATCCTTGCCCTTGAACACCGATTCCAACCATTGCGCCCATTCAACATTGATGATCTCGGCTTTGATCCCAACCTCCGCCAGCTGCGCGGCGATGATCTCACCGCCGCGACGGGCGTATGAGGGGGGCGGTAGATGCAGCGTGGTCTCGAACCCGTCGGCATAGCCAGCATCAGCCAGAAGCTGCGCAGCTTTCTCGGGGTTATAGGCCGAATTGCCGGTCAGATCGACATAGGCCGGATTGTGCGGCGCGAAATGGGTGCCGATGGGGGTTCCATAGCCAAACATCGCGCCGTCGATAATTGCCTGACGGTCGATCGCATGGGCCATAGCCTGCCGCACCCTTATGTCGTCGAATGGTGCTTTCTTATTGTTGGTGGACAGGATCGTTTCGCCCTCGGTCGAACCGACCAACACTTGAAAACGGGGGTCGGCCTCGAATTGCGGCAGGTTCTCGGGCGCCGGGAAGTTGTCGAACACGTCCACATCCTCGGCCATCATCGCGGCAAAGGCTGCGGTGGGGTCCGAGATGAACTTGAACGTTGCTGTCTCAAGGCTGGGCTGATCGCCCCAATAGTTCGGGTTGCGATTCACCGTGATGCTGTCGCCCTGCACCCAGTTGCCAAAGGTATAGGCCCCGGTTCCGACCGGGTTGGTCTTGATGTTGTCGATACTCTCAGGCGCGACAATCACTGCGTCGCCCCAAGCCATATTGAACAGGAAATTCCCATTCGGCGCGGACAAAGTGACCTTGACGGTCAGCGGGTCCATGACCTCGACGCTGTCGATCCCGGCGAACAGAGCTTTCTGCGCATTCGCGCTGTCTTCGGCGCGGGCGCGGTCAAGGCTGAACTTGACGTCCTCGGCATCCATGGTCGATCCATCGTGGAACGTCACACCTTCGCGTAGCTTGAACGTATAGATCGTCCCGTCTTCCGAGATCTCCCAACTTTCCGCAAGACCGGGCACGACCGAGCCGTCCCCCATAAAACGGGTCAGCCCTTCGAAGATATTGGTATAGACCACCGAATCGATGGCTTGCGCGGCGGCGCTTGTCGGGTCCAGATGCGGCGGCTCAAGCTGCATCGCAATGGTAATATCTGATTTGGCCAATGCCTCGCCTGCGAACAAGCTGGCACCGACGGCCAAAGCGGACGCAAAGGACCGAAATCTCTGCTTTGTCATGAAAATCACTCCCCACTGAAATATGCAGCCGCGTGTTTTTTCGGGCTATTGTCAGACCAATCTTCCCATAAACCTACAGTCAATCAAGGAAATGTTCGCGCAACCGGGGTTTCTATGCGGTGCCGCAATCTGCTATGCCGCGCTGCAACATAAACCCCGGAGGAGCGATCATGAGCGCCACCGCCCGCAAAAAAGCCCCCAACGCCGAAGATATTCGGGCGCGCAAAGGGGGCGAGCCTCTGGTCTCGCTGACCGCCTACACGACGCCGATGGCCCGATTGATGGACGACCATTGCGACTTCGTTCTTGTCGGCGACAGCGTCGGCATGGTCCTGCACGGACTGGAATCGACGTTGGGCGTGACGATGGAGATGATGGTGATGCACGGTCAAGCCGTCGCCCGCGGACTGAGCAATGCGATGATGGTCATCGACATGCCCTTTGGCAGCTATGAACACTCGCCTGCCGACGCGTTCCGCAACGCAGCGCGACTGATGGCTGAAACCGGCGCGGGGGCCGTCAAACTGGAGGGTGGGGTCGAGATGGCCGAGACCATCCGCTTTCTGGTCAAGCGCGGCATTCCGGTGATGGCCCATATCGGCCTGACCCCACAGTCGATCAACACGCTGGGCGGCTACAAGGTACAGGGCCGCGATGATCAGGCCGAGGCGGTTCTGGCCGACGCCCACGCCGTCGCAGGCGCAGGCGCGTTTTCGGTCGTGTTAGAGAAAGTTCCGCAAGGTCTGGCCGACCGCATCACGGCCGACGTTGCGATCCCCACCATTGGCATCGGCGCCTCGGCTGGCTGTGACGGGCAAATCCTTGTAGTCGACGACATGGTGGGCTTTTTCACCGCCTTCAAACCGAAATTCGTCAAACGTTATGCCGAACTTGGCCCGCTGGCCGAGGCCGCCATCGCCGAATACGCCGCCGAAGTGCGCGCCCGCAGCTTTCCGGCGGACGAACATGTCTTTGCCGATCAGGCCCCGTCCAAAGGACCAAAGACATGACAGCCCCCATCCTGCGCCGCCTTGCCGATCTGCGCGCGTTGACGACAGAATGGCACCGCAAGGGTGAGGTCATTGGCGTGGTCCCCACCATGGGCGCGCTGCATCAGGGGCATCTGTCGCTGGTTCAGGCCGCCAAGGTGGGGGCCGACCGCGTCATTGTCACGATCTTTGTGAACCCCAAGCAGTTCAACAACCCTGAGGACTTGGCCAATTATCCGCGCACGGAACATGACGATGCGCAGAAACTGGCCCCCTTTGACGTGGATGCGATCTATGTGCCCGACCCGGATGAGATCTATCCGCAGGGCTTTGCCACCACTGTGTCCGTCACTGGCCTGACCAATGTGATGGAGGGTGAATTCCGCCCCGGACATTTTGACGGCGTTGCCACCGTGGTTGCGAAACTGTTCCTGCAGACACAGGCAGACAGAGCCTATTTCGGGGAAAAAGACTATCAACAGCTGATGGTCGTGCGCCGTATGGCCCGCGATCTGGATATCCCGATCGAGGTGATCGGCTGCCCCACCGTCCGCGAACGCTCGGGGCTGGCGATGTCCTCGCGCAACCTGCGTCTGTCGCCCGAGGGGTTGGAGGTTGCTGCCCACAAACACCGGATCATGACCGAACTGGCCTCCGCTTTGAAAGATGGCACTGCCTTTGACGTTCTGGCTGCGCAAGCGCAGACCGGTCTGCTGGCCGCAGGGTTCACGCAGGTCGAATATATCCAACTGCGCTGCGCTGACAGCTTAGAGCCGCTGACTCATGCCGACCGCCCCGCCCGGCTGTTTGTGGCCGCTTGGGCAGATGGCGTGCGACTGATCGACAATATTCCGGTCTGAACGCTCTGGCACCCGCGCTATTGTTTGCGCTAAAGTCCTGCAAAACCAATACCGGAGGGGGGCGCGGGGCATGACCTATATTCTCGCTATTGATCAGGGCACCACATCATCGCGGGCCATTCTGTTTGACGCTGAAATGCAGCGTGCGGGCACCGCACAGCACGAATTCACCCAGCATTTCCCGCAGGAAGGCTGGGTCGAACACGACCCCGAGGAAATCTGGGACAGCGTTTTGCGGGTCTGCCGTGAGGCGATGGAAACCAATGGCGTCACCCCCGACCAAATCGCCGGTATCGGCATCACCAACCAGCGTGAAACCACCGTGGTCTGGGATCGCGCCACCGGGAAACCGATCCACAACGCCATCGTCTGGCAGGACCGCCGCACCGCCGATATTTGCGCCCGCTATAAACAAGCAGGGTGTGAGGACGACGTGACGGCCCAGACCGGTTTGCTGCTG
Organism: Ruegeria sp. YTSC325; assembly: GCF_059609525.1. NCBI lineage: Bacteria > Pseudomonadati > Pseudomonadota > Alphaproteobacteria > Rhodobacterales > Roseobacteraceae > Ruegeria > Ruegeria sp. YTSC325. The sequence goes on along the minus strand of NZ_JBXWLY010000008.1, from coordinate 104,773 downwards.
GACCCATATTTCTCGGGCACCAAGGTGAAATGGCTGCTGGATACCGTCCCCGGCGCGCGCGAAAAGGCCGAAGCCGGAGAGCTGCTGTTCGGCACCATCGACAGCTTCCTGATCTCGCGTCTAACCGAAGGCCGCAGCCACGCCACAGACGCCACAAACGCCGCCCGCACCCTGTTGTTCGACATCCACAAAGGCGAATGGAGCACGGAGATCTGTGATCTGCTGGACGTGCCGATGAATATGCTGCCGCAGGTCCATGATTGTGCCTCGGACTTCGGGGAAACGACTCTATTAGGGGGGAATATCCCCATTTTGGGCGTGGCGGGCGACCAACAGGCTGCCACCATTGGGCAGGCGTGTTTTCAGCCGGGGATGATGAAATCCACCTATGGCACGGGCTGTTTCGCGCTGCTGAACACGGGCGACAAACCGGTTGAGTCGAAAAACCGCCTGCTGACTACCATCGCCTACCAGCTGGACGGCAAACGGACCTATGCGTTGGAGGGCTCGATCTTTGTCGCCGGGGCCGCGGTGCAATGGCTGCGTGATGCGTTGCAAATCATCGAAACGGCCCCCGAAAGCGGAGAATTGGCGCAACAAGCAGACCCTAATCAGCATGTCGTGCTGGTGCCCGCTTTTACCGGGCTGGGCGCGCCTTACTGGAAACCTGACTGCCGGGGCGCAGTGTTTGGTCTGACCCGCAACTCAGGTCGGGCCGAGTTCGCCAAAGCCACCTTGGAAAGCATCGCCTACCAGACCCGCGATCTGTGGCACGCCATGCAGGGCGACTGGGGCGCGGATACCGATGTGACGCTGCGCGTCGACGGTGGCGCCAGCGCCTCGGATTGGGCGATGCAGGGTTTGTCGGACTATCTGGGGGCCGAAGTTGACCGTCCGGTGATGCAGGAAACAACTGCTCTGGGTGCGGCGTGGCTGGCCGGAATGCGCGCGGGGGTCTATCCCGATCAGCAAGGGTTTTCGGAAACATGGGCGCTGGATCGCCGGTTTAAACCAGAGATGTCGCAAGAGGACCGCGACGCCGCCTATGACCGTTGGAAACGGGCCGTGTCGGCCGCGATGGCGTTCTGAATCCGGTGAAGGATCAGCTGTGATCCTTCATCAGCCGCTGTTTCTGACGTGACCAGTCGCGTTTGGCTTGCGTCTCACGCTTGTCGTGCAGTTTCTTACCCTTGGCGATTCCAATCTTCAGCTTGGCCCGGCCCTTGTGGTTGAAATACAAAACCAGCGGCACCAGCGTCATGCCCTTGCGCTGAGTAGCGTTCCACAGACTCGACAATTCTTTCCGCGAAACCAACAACTTGCGACGGCGGCGTTCTTCGTGTTTGAAGACTTTCGCCTGCTCATACGGGGCGATATAGCTGTTGATCAGCCACAGCTCACCGTCGTCGACCGAGGCATAGCTTTCGGCAATGTTCGAGCCACCTGCGCGCAGGGATTTGACCTCGGAGCCTTCCAGCATGATGCCGCACTCTATATCCTCTTCGATCGCGTAATCGAAGCGGGCCCGCCGGTTTTCGGCGATGACTTTGTAATTCGGGTCGGTCTTCTGCTTTTGCTTGGCCATGACGCGTTGATTTAGGCGGCTTGGGGCGGCCTTGCAAGCCCTCAGGTCTTGGCCGAGATGATCAGGTCGGGGCCGAAAATCGTGTCGGCGTGGTTGTGCAGATAAATCTTGAGCCAGGGCGTGAATCGCGCGGGGTGGCGCTGCACCTCGGCCAGAAGGTCGTGATAGTCGATCCAGCGGATATCCATCACCTCATCTGGGTTCGGTTCGATCTGCAATGGCCCACGTACATGGGCGAGGAACACGTCCACCACCTCATGCTCGATCATCGAATTGCCCACATCAGCGTGGTATTCCAGCCGGTGGCGATACTCTGGATAAAGCCCGGCAATCCCCAACTCTTCGCGCAGGCGGCGCACCGCGCATTCCGAGGGCGTCTCACCCCAGTCAGGATGGGTGCAGCAGGTATTCGCCCACAGGCCCGGCGTGTGGTATTTGCCCATCGCCCGGCGTTGCAGCAAAATCTCGGTGCCTCGCACGACAAAGACCGACACCGCCTTGTGCCGCAAACCCTTTTCATGCGCTTCAAGCTTGTCCACGGGGGTCAACTCGCCATCGACCCAGGCCGGGATCATGATTCCCATCTTTCAACTCCTGCTGCCTGCCCGACGGACAGGTCGGACTCGTTCGGCTGCGTATTTCCAAGGTGGCGATGTTGAGCACTCATATCAATCGCACGAAAGGCCGCAGGGGGACTGCGGCCTTTCGATGAATCTCAGGAGATCGGTGTCAGATATTATTCGCCCGAAACACTTACGATATAGGCATAGACGTCTTCACCGCCGGATTTCAGCCGGAAGGTCATTTTCGACTTGGCCGCTGTATCATCCAGATAGGTTTTCAGGAAGGCTTTGGGGTCCTGAGAGTACTCGACAAAGGTTGTCTCATCCCAGACCAGACCGTTTTCACCTGCGGCCACGATGCTGTCACCGTATTTGAAGTCTTCAACCGTGCCAGCAGTGCGGCCCGCGATACCGTACAGGTTCGGGCCGGTCTTGCCACCTTTGACGATCACTTCGCCATCCGGATCAGCGATCATGTGGCAGGATTTGCACTTGTTGAAGGCTTTCTTGCCAGCTTCTGCGTCACCTTCAGCATAGGCAGGAAGGGCCAGAAGGCCGACAATTGCAGTCGCGAGAATGCGATTCATGGCTTTTGCTCCGATACATATTGGCTGCACCGAATGGAACGCCGGCACAGAAAAGAGTCAACGCGCAGATTGCCGCGCAACGACACAGTGTCACAACCCGACTTTAGTCGTCCTTAACCAAAGTCGTGCTTCTGTGACCAACATGGCAGCAGATCGCCCACCTCGGGTGTGGCCAGATAGACGGTGCGGGCAATGGCCCGTGCAAGGCAGATCGAGGCCGTGTGGCCGATCAGCGCCAGATCCGCATGCGACGTCAGGGGTCGCGCACAGGTGCTGACTCCAAAGACCAGATCGCCATCTCCGGGCGTGTGGGCGGGCAGGATCGCACGGGCGATGCCGTCATGAGCCGCAACCGCCAACCGCTGACATTGCGGCTTCGATAGGGTTGCATCCGTGGCGACAATGGCGATGGTTGTATTGCCCTTGTCAGGTGCTGCCGGGTGCATGACCTGCGCCTTGAGGCTGGGCGCGGGCTGTCCAAGCCCCGCGGTCGGATCAGGCCCTAAACCGCCGAATTCGCCGCCCAGTTCGAACGGGGCGGCCCAGAAATGACGGTCGCTGGCTGTGGTGACACTGCCAAGCGGGTTGGCGGCTACCAATGCGCCGACAGTGACACCGTTTTCCAGCACCACCGAGGCAGAACCCAGCCCGCCTTTATGTCGGGCGGCCAAAGCTCCTGTGCCTGCGCCCGCTGTGCCCAGAGCGAAATCAGAGGCTGCGTTCTCGAACGCGGTGCGGCCCAATGCGCGATAAGGGTTCTCGGTCCATGTCTTATCACCCCCGTTCAGCAGATCGAACAAGATGGCTCCGGGAACGATGGGGACGATGGCGGGGCCGACGGCAAAGCCCCTGCCTTCCGCGCGCAAGGCGTCCGAGACGCCTGAACAGGCGTCCAACCCAAAGGCCGAACCGCCAGAGAGGGTAATCGCATCCACCCGCTGCACCGATTTGTCCGGGGCCAGCAGGTCGGTTTCCCGTGTCCCAGGCGCACCGCCCATCACATGTACCGAGGCGGTAAAGGGCGCGTCCGCCGTCAGCACTGTTGTGCCGGATTTCAACGCGCCGTCTTGCGCGTTGCCGACGCGCAGGCCGGGGATATCGGTGATCAGGTTTTTCGGTCCGGGCGTCATTTCTAGGTGATCCTGTGGGGAGGGGAAGCGCGCAAGCGCGCTGCCTCCGGCGGAGGTATTTTTGGCCAGATGAAGAGCGGATCAGATACAGCGGCCACCGTCGACTTCCAAAGCTGTGCCGGTGATCATGCTGGCCTCGTCCGAGCACAAGAACAGGGCGGCGTTCGCCATATCCTGCGGGGTTGAGAAGCGACCCAGCGGGATGGTGGACAGAAATTTGGCGCGGATTTCGGGGGTGTCCTCGCCCATGAAGGATTTCAGCAGCGGAGTTTCGCCCGCCACGGGACAGATGGCGTTGACGCGGACGCCTGATGGGGCAAGTTCGACGGCCATGGTTTTGGTGGCGGTGATCATCCAACCTTTCGAAGCGTTGTACCAGTTCAGGTTCGGGCGCGGTGACAGGCCCGCCGTCGAGGCCACGTTCAGGATTGCACCCGCTCCGCGCGCCTTCATCTGCGGAACAAAAGCGCGCGCTGTCAGGTAGACGGATTTCATATTCACGTTGAAGACACGATCGAAATCATCTTCGGACACGTCCTCGAGCGGGGTTGGCAGATGGGTGACGCCCGCATTATTGACAAGAATATCGACGGGGCCGAAAGCATCGCTGGCCGCATCTGCCATGGCCTGAACCGAGGCGGAGTTGGCCACATCGACCGTTTGGGCGGTGGCGTTTTCGTGCTGTTTCGCCAATGCTTGTGCCGCATCGCCATTGATATCGGCGATCATGACCCGTGCGCCTTCTGCCAGGAACCGCTCGACGATACCGGCACCAAAACCCGACGCGCCGCCGGTTACGATTGCGGTTTTGCCCTTAAGCCTCATGGTCTTGCCCTCCCGTTTGGAGGTCAGACTAGCAAGGCGTGGTGAAACTGCCAGTTCAATCTTCGCTGACCCGCCCACGCAGCGCCTTGACGTCTCCGCGCGCTTTTTTCGCCGCCAGCCGCCGTTTGACCGAGCCATAGGTGGGCTTGGTCGCAACCCGTCGTTTGGGCTTGATCAGTGCGCGGGCGATCAGCTCGGCCAGACGGGCACGGGCCAACTCGCGGTTGCGGGCCTGGCTGCGGGTTTCCTCGCACTGGATGATGATCGCGCCCTCTTTAGTCCAGCGTCGCCCGGCCAGCTTTTTCAGCCGGTTTTTCACCGGATCAGGCAGCGACGGAGACCGCGCAGCTTCGAACCGCAGCTCAACGGCAGTTGAGACCTTGTTCACGTTCTGCCCGCCGGGACCGGAGGACCGCACAAAGCTTTCGGTCATTTCCCAGTCTTGCAGAATGATATCGTCGGTGATGCGCAACATAGGCGCGACCTTAACTGCCCGAGCACAAAACAAAAAGGGCCGCCCCGGCGGGACAGCCCTTCGAAAGTTCAGGAGGTTGGGTCGGTTAGATCAATCGACCAGCCGGAGCGAGCGCTCCGCCAAGGGCTGCCCTAACAGGCGATCCCCCCGGTTGTTCCGACACCTCTCTCCAATCTCTTTCTCGACACTGGATCACCTCCTTATCTATCTGTTGCGGTTGATAAGGATGGTGACACAAGATGCGCCAATCTCCAAACGTTTTTTTACGCAGGCTGTGCGGTCAGGCGCGAGACGATCACTTTGAACGGGATTAGCGCGATCATGGCCAGCGACAGTTTCACCAGCCAATCCGCGAAAGCCAACGTCACCCACAGGGGGGCCATTGGACCGGTCAGCATGAAGGGTACCGGCTCCCACGCCCAGTTGATCGCGGCGTCGGCATTGGCGCCAAACACGGTGATCGAGGCCGAGAACGCGATGGTGAAGAACAGCGCCGTATCCAGCGCCGATCCGACCAGGGTCGAGACCAGCGGCGCGCGCCACCAGCGGCCTCCGCGCATTGCATTGAACACGGTGACGTCGGTCAGCTGCGCGATCAGGAACGCGGTGCCCGAGGCCACGGCGATGCGCAGCGGCACGGCGGCATAGGTGAACCCGTCGCCCTGCAGCATGATCTGGCTGCCGATCAGCGAGCAGATGATACCGGTGATGAAACCTGCGAACACGACCTTGCGGGCCGTGGCCACGCCGTAGACGCGGTTCATGATGTCTGTGACCAGAAAGGCCAGCGGATAGGTGAAAGCACCCCAGGTCAACAGCCCGTCAAAGATCAGGAACTGGACCAGAATGTTCGAGGCCACGACGATGGCGGCCATGGCAAGAATGCCGGGAATGTAAGCGCGTTGCATATTTTGATGCCCGTTTTGTCAAGGTAGCGGCGACTTGGCCAGGGGGTATCCCAAGGCAAGCCGTGCGTTTAGACGCTTGGGGGACCTAAGTCAATCGGGCAGCAGGTATTCCACCAGCTCGGTGCGTTGTAAGGCCAGAAAGTTGTCATCCGAGATCATCGTTGCCCGCAGCCGCCCCTGATCGTCGCGCCAGATGGACAGACCTTCCAGGTTGTCATGCGCGCCGGTGCCGGTCTGGAACAGGGTTTCTTCGGTCTGAGGCCCGTCTGCGTCAATCTGCCAGCGCCGCAACCGGGACTTAAACCCCGTCCACCCCAAGGCACGCTCCAACACGTAAAGCCTGCCGTCGGGGTCGAAATCGGCCGATACAGGCAGGAATTTTCCGCTCTGCGGCAGCACAAACGGTGTCGACCACGCTTGCCCATCCCAGCGATAGACGGGGATGTCGCCATGCGGAGTCCGGCTTTTCTCGGGCATGGTGTAAAGCTGACCTGCAGCGTCAATTGCCAAAGCTTCGAAAGACCCGTTCAGGTCATGGGTTTGGAATGCTTGCGACCGGGGTAGCACACTGGCTTTGGCACTTGGGGCGCGATAATGCGCCACGCGGTGCAGGGCCTCGAATGAGATGTAAAAGCTGCCATCGGACGCAAAGGCGATACCCTCGGAATCGCCAACCCTTCCTGTCAAAGGTCGCCCCTTGCTGGACAGAACCGGCCAGTGGCCTGTGATTTGGATATCTCGGATACCGTTCTTATCCCGCGCAATGGTCGCGCTCACCAACGTCGCCCGATCGCTAAGCACGACCATCTTGCGGCCACCCTCTGACATCTGCAGGGCCGAAAACCCGCCGAACCAATCAGCGGTGTGACGCCACACATGGCTTTGCAGATGGGTCGCGGACTTGACCTCGACCGCTGTTGCTGCCCCCGCAAAGGGCAGCGCGCAGATCAGTTGGATTGCAGAACGGCGGCGCATTGCTGAGGCAGATCGGCCAAACGATATTCACGCCGGGGCTTCGGTGCAGGCGCATTGGGATCGGGCGGAGGCGGGTTGAGAATGTTGTTCACCCATTGCTGCGCTTGATCACAGCCATCGCCCTTGGGTGGCGGGTCCTGATTGACGCATCCTTTCGAACCACGCGGACAGGCCAGTCGAACATGGAAATGATAGTGATGCCCCCACCATGGCCGGATTTTTCGCAAATAGGCGCGGTTGCCCTTTTCATCCTTGCACATTTGCACCTTGGCGCCAGGAAAGACAAAAATCCGCGCCACGCGCTTGTCCTTGGCGGCGGCTTTCAGGATCTCGTGGTGTTGTCGGGTCCAGTTGTCATTCACAAAGGCCCCTGCGGACCGGCGCAGGGAAATTGACGAGATGTTCTCGCGCGCTTTGCGCCCCAGTCGCATGTTGTCGCCGGGCAGCATCCAGATGTCGATATCGAGGCCCAACTGGTGCGAGCGGTGACCGGATGTCATCGGCCCGCCCCTCGGCTGGCTGATATCCCCGATATAAAGCCCATTCCAGCCTGGCTGTTTCGCAGCAAACCGGCTGAGATCCTGCACATAGTCGATCGCCACTGGGTGCCCCCAGTTGCGGTTGCGCGACAGGCGCATGGCCTGCCAGGTAGGTCCAGTTTCGGGCAGCTGCACCGAACCGGCGGCACATCCGCGCGAATAACTGCCGAACGCGGCTGGTTTTTGCTGCGAACTTTGCTTTTGCGCCCCGAAAAGCTGTTTGGCCAGCGGCTGTGCGCCCACTGCGCCCGCCCATGCAATGGCCGCCAATACGGTCAAAAAACGTAATAAAATCATCTGCTCTGATCCCCTTCCGGTTTAACCCAGCGCATTAGGAACAAGCCCAGAATAAACAAAGCAATGATCGGTGACACCCCCAGACGCGCACTTCCTGTGGCCGCCGTGACAATCCCCACCAACAAAGGCGCGGCAAATGCGGTGGCCCGGCCCGACAGGCCATACAGGCCAAAGCTCTCGACCGGGGCTTTTGGGTCCGTGTGGCGCACCATTAACGACCGGCTGGCCGATTGCAGGATGCCCCCCATACCGCCGATCAGGACGCCACAACCAAAGAACACCATATCCGGCAGGCCCGACCCCTCGGTTAAAGCAATGCCGTAAATCTGTGTCCGGTCCATCGACACCACGGTGATACAGACAAAGATCAGCACCCAGATCGCGATCAAAATCACTGGTTTAGGGCCGTATTTCTTGTCCGCCTTGCCCCCGATCCACGCAAAGATGGCCGAGGCCAGAACGCTGACAATCCCAAAGACGCCGATCTTGATCAGATCCCATTCCAGCACCAACCGTGCGTAAACGCCACCGAAGCTGTAAAGCCCGTTCAGCGCATCGCGGTAGAACATGGATGACCCCAGATAGGTCGCCAGACTGACCCGGTGCCGCAGATCCGAGATGGATTTGCCCAGCAACCGCAGCGCCTCAGCCAGGCTACCCGTTTTCTGGGTCTGCGGATCGTCGCGAACCCACAAGAAATAAGGCGCCATAAACAGCACGAACCACAACGCGGTGAAGGGGCCGACAAAGCGCGTCCCCTCCTGCGCGGCGGCGTCTAGTCCAAAGGCTGGGTCCAGGCCGATCAGTGTTTTGCCATTGGGCTGTTCCACAAACAGCAGCAACATAATCGCCAGCGAGATCAGCCCGCCAAAATAACCGAAGGCAAAGCCCGATCCCGAAATCTCACCCACTTCGCTGTCATCGCCCAGATCAGGCAATTGCGAGTTGATGAAGATCAGCGCGTATTCCGCCCCCACAAAGCCCAGACCAAAGGCTGACAGCATCAGCCACATGTTCGACCCATCAGGCAACGTATACCACAGCGCAGCCGAGCCCACCGCATACATCACCGAGAACGCAAATATCCACGGGATGCGCCGCCCTGATACATCCGCCATAGCGCCCAGCAAGGGGGCACCAAAAGCGATGATCAGCCCGGTGATCGTCAGGCAATTGGCCCAAACCGTTTGCGCCCGCGCGGCGGCGGCCTGTGCATCCAGCCCGGTGCCGCTGAAGTACCCCGCCGCAACGCCCGCAAAATAGGGGCCAAAGACAAAGGTGACCAACAACGTGTGATAGGGCTGACTGGCCCAGTCAAAAAACCACCAGCCCCAGATGCGCTTGCGCTTGGAAATCTCTGCCATGACTGCCCCTGTTATCGTTGTCTTTATAAGACGGGGCTTTACCCCAATTCGCAAGGGTTGTGTTGGCGCGGGCTTGCTCTTTGACGCCGGGGCGCTTACGTCTCGACAAAGCAATACCCCGGAGGCCCCATGCTGTCGCTGATCCAAATCCTTCTGCTGATCCTGGACATTGTCTGGTTCATCATTCTGGCCCATGTGATCATGAGCTGGCTGATCAATTTTCAGGTGCTAAACCTGCATCAACAGCTGGTGGCGCAAATCTGGTACGGCCTGAACCGCATACTCGAGCCGATATACGGACCGATCCGCCGTATCCTACCCGCGATGGGCGGGCTGGACCTGACGCCTCTTGTCGTGCTGGTCGGCGTCTATGCGGCGCGGATCATTCTGATCAACAATATGGTCTATTTCGTCTGACCTCTTGTTCACCGAATCTTAGTGTGTGATTGTCCTGTCTTAAGAGCAGATAAACCTTAAAACAGGGCAACCCCGCAGATGTTCGACTCCGCGCCTTTGCTGCGAGATGTCTTTGGATTCGACGATTTCCGACCCGGTCAGGAAGAGATCGTCGACGCCGTGACGGCAGGCGAGAACGTTCTGGCCATCATGCCCACGGGTGGCGGTAAATCCCTTTGTTTCCAACTGCCTGCCCTGCTGCGCGACGGCGTGACGGTGGTGATTTCCCCCCTGATCGCCCTGATGCGCGATCAGGTGCGCGGGTTGCAAGAGGCCGGGGTTGAGGCTGGCGCGCTGACCTCGGGCAACACTCCCGAAGAAACCGATGCGGTCTGGGAGGCATTGGAGGCCGGGCGGCTGAAACTCCTATACATGGCCCCCGAACGTCTGGCCGCCGGGTCGGCTTTGGGAATGCTGCGCCGGATCAATGTCAGCCTTATTGCGGTGGACGAGGCGCATTGCGTCAGCCAATGGGGCCATGACTTCCGCCCCGATTACCTGCGGATCGGAGAGCTGCGGCGCGCGCTGAACGTCCCCTTGGCAGCCTTCACCGCCACAGCGGATGCCGAAACGCAGGACGAGATTGTCGAGAAACTGTTCGACGGCACCGCGCCCCGCAAATTTCTGCGCGGGTTTGACCGACCCAACATCCATCTGGCCTTTGCTGCCAAAGACGGGCCACGCAAACAGGTGCTGGATTTCGCCGCCGCGCGCAAAGGGCAATCCGGCATCGTCTATTGCGGCACCCGCAACAAGACCGAAGTGCTGGCGCAGGCCCTGCGCGCCGAGGGACACTCGGCCTGTCACTATCACGGCGGTATGGACCCCGAAGATCGCCGCATTGTCGAAACCCGCTTTGCGCGCGAAGATGGACTGATCGTGGTCGCGACCGTCGCCTTTGGTATGGGCATCGACAAACCCGACATCCGCTGGGTCGCCCATGCGGACCTGCCCAAATCCATCGAGGCATACTATCAGGAGATCGGCCGCGCGGGCCGCGACGGCGGCCCGGCCGAGACTCTGACCCTGTTTGGACCGGATGACATCCGCCTGCGCCGCTCGCAAATCGACGAAGGGCTGGCCCCGGCTGAACGGCGTATGGCCGACCATGCCCGTCTGAATGCTCTGCTTGGGTTGGCCGAGGCGCTGGTCTGTCGCCGTCAATCCCTGCTGGGCTATTTCGGCGAAAAGGCCGAGCCCTGCGGCAAATGCGATCTCTGCGACACCCCGCCCGAAGTGTTCGACGGCACCACCCCCGTCCGCATGGCCCTATCCGCGATCCTGCGCACCGAGGAATGGTTTGGATCGGGCCATCTGATCGACATCCTGCTGGCCAATGAAACCGACAAGGTCCGCGCGCGGCGGCACGACGCCCTGTCCACATGGGGCATTGGCAAGGACTGGTCCCGCCCGCAATGGCAGGCAATTTTCCGGCAGATGATGGGACATGATCTGGTCCGTCCCGATCCCGACCGCCACGGCGCGCTGCGCATGACCAAGGCCGCCAAGCCGATCCTGAAGGGCGAGGCGCAGATCAACCTGCGCAAGGACACGATCCGCAAAGCCACCCGGCGCCCCGCCGTCAAGGCTATGGTGGCCGAAGAAGACGCGCCGCTGCTGTCGGCGCTCAAGGCCAAACGCCGCGCGCTGGCAGAATCCCAACGGGTTCCGGCCTATGTCATCTTTCCCGACCGCACCCTCATCGAAATGGCGGAAACCCGCCCGATGACGCTGGACGATATGGCCCGGATCGTGGGTATTGGCGCGAAAAAGCTGGAACGCTATGGCGATACTTTCCTTGAGGTGATCGCGGGTGAGGCCGCCGCCCTGCACCCGGCCCGCCGCAAACTGGCCGGGCGCGATCAGGGCGAGATCTACGACCAGCTTCTGGCCGCACAGAATGACCTGACCCGCGGGCCGGATGGGATCGACAAACCGCTGACGTGTTCGGCCTCGCAACTGGCCAAGGTGGCCCAACTGCGGCCCGGCGATCAGCGCGGGCTGGAACAGGTGCTGGGCGACCGTCGTCACGAAAGGTTTGGCGCCGCCTTTCTGGACGTGCTGGAACAGGCGGGCTAAATACGCCCTATCAGGCAAGGAGTAAGGGCGGATATGCTGGTAGTGATTTCCCCGGCCAAGCGGCTGGACTGGGCCGAGCGCGATGTGACGGTCACTCAACCCGATTTTCAGGACGACGCGATCCGGCTGTCGAAAACCGCCCGCAACCTGACGCTGGGCGATCTGAAAAAGCTGATGGACCTCAGTGATGATCTGGCACGCCTGAACCGCGACCGCTATCGCGCCTTTTCTGATGCGCCCGAGGCCGATCTGACCCGCCCCGCAGCGCTGGCCTTTGCCGGTGACACCTATCAGGGGCTTGAAGCCGCATCTTTGGATGCCGACGAAATGGCATGGGCACAGGATCACCTGCGCATTCTGTCGGGGCTTTACGGCGTGCTGCGTCCGCTGGACGCCATTCAGGCCTATCGGCTTGAGATGGGCAGCAAGCTGAAAACCCGGCGCGGCAAGAACCTGTATGAATACTGGCGCGATCAGCTGAGCAAGGCTTTGAACGCGCAGGGCGCGCAGATCGGGTCGGACGTGCTGGTGAACTGCGCCAGTCAGGAATATTTCGGCGCGGTTGATCCACAAGCGCTGAAACTGCGGGTGATCACTCCTGTGTTCATGGAGGACAAGGCGGGCACCCCCAAGATCGTCAGCTTTTTCGCCAAGAAAGCGCGCGGGGCCATGGCTCGCTATATCATTCAGCACCGCCTAACCGATCCGGCTGGTCTGTTGGATTTCAACACTGGCGGATATGCCTATCGTCCCGACCTTTCGTCTGACGATAAACCGGTCTTTGTGCGCCCCTATTCGTCCTGATTCAGCATTGAAGGATCATAGGCTACCAACTCCACAGTGTTGCCCTCGGGGTCTTCGGTGAAAATCCCTCGCCACCCGATCCAGCCGAACTGCTCAACCCGGTAGGGTTGGCCCATTTTGTCATACCAGCGCATCACGGCCTCTTGCTCTTCGAACGGTAGCGACAGCGCGATGTGGTGCAGCGATGATCCGGCCCCTGTGGCAGGTCGGTCGGCACCGCTGGGGTGCAGCCCCGGTCGTGGGGCGGCAGCATGATGGAACAGGGCCAGCACCTGCGTATGACCTGAAAAGCCTTCGGCAATGCGGAAAAAGGTGATGGCGCTGTTGTAGTCGCCGCTCAGGCGCTGCAGGCCGATGACGTCTTCGTAAAACGCCACCATCGCCGCCATATCAGCGCAGCGGATGGCGATCTCGCCCAAGGCGCGAGGGTGAAAGCCGCGGAGTTCAGTCATTGTGAAAGCCTAGCCCGGCACATGCGCATCGGCAATCAACGGGTGTGTCCCATCAGGTTGGTGGTTTTGGATCATCAGATGAATTTTCCGCTTTTGCAGCGGCTTGGTCAGATAATGGTCCAACCCCGCCGACAGGATACCCTGATCATCTCCTGCCATTGCATGCGCCGTCAGGGCGATGATGGGAACGTGGCGGCCTGTCTCAATCTCTCGTCGTCGGATTTCTGCCGTCGCCTGTTTGCCGTCCATGCCTGGCATAGATATGTCCATGAAAACAAGATCGGGGTCGAAGTCCTGATAAGCCTCAACAGCCTCAGTTCCGTTTGCTGCAAAGCGCAGATCGATGTTCAGATCTTTAACCATTTTTTGCAGGATCAATTGGTTGGTCCTGTTGTCTTCGGCGGCCAGAACCCGCATGAGCCGTTTTTGCGATCCGTTGGACAAGGAAGCCGCTATGGTTGTAACAGGCGGTACGTCATCCGTTTGCGCTGCGCGACCCAAAGCGGTCAGTCGCGAATAGAGTTCGGCTCTGGGTATGGGTTTCTGCAGAACACCTTCAATAAGATGGCGGGCTGGATTGGCGTGGATCATTGCTGGGTTGGCCGACATCAGGACAATGGGCAGGTCGTCCCGTCCCCGGTCCTTGAGTGTGGTGGCAAGCTCTAATCCATCCATGTCAGGCAGATCGTGATCGCACAGAATAAGTCCCACGCTGTCTTCAATCTTCGACAACGCTTCGCTGCCAGAGCTACAAACCGTTACCCGAGCCCCCAGACGACTGAACTGTTTGGCCAGGATGGCACGGTTTACAGCCATATCTTCGGCCACGATGACGTGCCTCAGCCCCTCCGCCAGATCGGGCGGTTCGGGCTGGGGGCCTTCAATTGTCGGCAGAGAAATTCGGAACCCGAAGCACGAGCCCTCGCGTGGTTCACTTTCAACCCAGATCATGCCACCCATCAAAGCGATCAACCGTTTAGTGATGGCCAGACCCAACCCTGTTCCTTCAAACTGCCGGTTGCGTTCATCCTCGACCTGGTTGAATTCACCAAAAATATGGTCAATTTTCTCGGCATCGATGCCTATCCCGGTGTCCTCGATTGCCACATGGATATCGCAGGTGCGCAGATCCGTATTGGGTACTCCTGTTACCCGAATGAGCACATGACCGTGTGACGTGAACTTGACTGCGTTGCCAACCAGATTGGTCAAAACCTGACGCACGCGCCCCGGATCACCCATGAAGAGAGTTGGCAGGAAAAGGTCGTAGTCGACCAGCAATGTCAGCCCCTTGTCCCGAACACTGGGCTGCAGCAGCATAGATACTTCCAGTATGCATCGCTCAAAATCGAATTGTTCGGGATGCAGGATCAGCTTGTCAGCTTCGATCTTCGAATAGTCCAAAACATCATTGATGATGACCAACAATGCCTCGCCCGAATTGCGGATAGTATTGAGATAGAGCCTTTGTTCTTCATCCAGTGGCGTTTCCGAAATCAGTTCGGTCATGCCCACGATACCATTCATCGGGGTTCTGATTTCGTGGCTCATATTTGCCAAAAACGCAGACTTTGCGCGGTTTGCGGCTTCAGCCCTTTCACGTGCGGCTTTCAGCTCGGCCTCGTGTCGGACCGACGCAGAAATGTTCAGCGCCAGGCTGACCACGTCCCCCCCGTTGCCGCGCTGGTCAATCAGTTTGAAGTAGTGGCCGTTCCAAAGGCGAATAATTTCAGGCTCGGGGTTCGTTTTCGCCCACCTGGCCTGCATTCGCCGTATCCAATCGCACGCAGCTTCATCGCCAAGATCAATCAATCCCTCGGTCGTGAGAATTTCCAGAATACGGGGATAGGCGATACCGGGCGCAACCTCGTCAATACCTTCGAACACACTCAGGTAGGCCGTGTTCGCTCCGATCAGGCGATTGTCGCCATCGAAAAACGCAAACCCGTCATGGAATGTCTGTATCGAATGCCACAGCCGACGCTCGGCCACTTCGATCTTGGCATTGGCCAGCGTCAGATCAGATTTGACCTTTTCGTTCTCATCGCGAACGGTCTCAACCTCGGCCTGCGTTTCGCCAATACGTTTGGTCAGGGCCATCGCGTGCAAGCCAAGTTTGCGATTGGCCGCCGACAGCTCGGCCTGTTTCATCTCAAGCAACCGTTCGGCAGCCAGCCGCGCGCGTCTTTCCTGTGCCAGTTTTGTTGCAAGACTCATCCGTGACGATCCCAAAGCATTTCCAACCCAGCATCGCGGCAGAGCGTGAAGAAGTGTTTAAGCCGTCACCTGAGCAGCTGATCGTGGATCAGGGATTGGATGAAACCTAAGGAGCTTCATGCCGCGCACAGAAAATTGTCAGCCATCGGCCCTGTCGCTCGACGCTGTCAGAATGCGTAACAGACGGCCAGATCGGTTTGCCCAAGCTTGCATGCCAAATACTCTGACCACCCTGTTGCCAGCGGGCGGAACGACGCTCGGTGCTCTGACCAAACGGGGCCTTGTCGTCAGAGACTTCGGGATCAACGCCGCCCTTCGCGCATCCATCCACCAATCAGGAAACCGCCAGCCAACAGCAAAACCAACCATGGCGGCAACAATCCGGCCTGATTCACATCCCGCGTTTCATAAGCGTTGCGCGGCGTCAGGCCGATCCAACCGCGACCCGAGGCCGGTCGACCGGCCCGCACATTGCGGATTGACGGCATACCATCCTCGATCCGGATGGTGCCTCCGCGCAGCTCCGCCAGAATAGGGTCCAGCACCTCCGAGGTGGCAATCGTGCGCTCGAACTCTTTTGGCGCGGCCGGGCCAAGGCCGATCACCGCCGAGTGCTCACCCTCCTGCAAACGGTAAAGGCCAATCTCGGGCCCGTAATATTGCGCTTCGAACCGACCGGGTGAGACCTCGTCCAATGTCACCTCAAGCGTTTCGCCATTGGGTTGCGTGACAGTGACCGGGCCAACTTCATCTTCCAAAGTCTGGCGAATAATGCGCATGACTTGGCCGTTGGCTTCGGCCCACAGGGCCTCTTCTTCCAGCTCGGGCTCTTTCATCATCCAATGCGCCAGACGGCGCAACAGTTCTAACTGCGGCCCGCCGCCTTCGAAACCGCGACTCCACAGCCAGGCGTGATCCGAGGCCAGCATGGCCACGCGACCCTCGCCCACCCGGTCCAGCACCAACAATGGCCGGTCTTCCACTCCGGTCATCAGCACGTCACCCTTGCGTTGCTTGACGTCGATCTGGCGTAACCACGCCCCCCATTGATCCGAGTCGCCCAAATCGGTCGTCACCGGATGCCTGCGACCCAGATCACTTACCATCGGAACAAACCGCTCCTCGATCACACGCGCGGTCGGCTGTGCGGGAAGTATGGGCGCAAGCGGAGATCGAAAGATACTGTCGGCGCTGGCAAAATCCGGCCCCGCGGCGATCAGCACAGCGCCACCTTCGTTGATATAGTTGCTGACATTGTCCAGATAGATCGCCGGAAGAATGCCGCGACGCTTGTAGCGGTCAAAGATGATCAGGTCGAAATCGTTGATCTTCTCGAGAAACAGCTCGCGCGTTGGAAAAGCGATCAGCGAAAGTTCGTCAACCGGTACACCGTCCTGTTTCTCGGGTGGGCGCAGAATGGTGAAATGCACCAGATCAACCGAGCTGTCGGATTTCAGCAGGTTCCGCCAAGTCCGCCCGCCGGGGTGCGGCTCGCCCGAGACCAGCAGCACCCGCAACCGGTCGCGCACACCGTTCATTTGGATCAGCGCTGTATTGTTGCGGTCGGTCAGCTCGCCCTCGGCCTGTGGTACCGTGAACTGCAGAACATTGCGCCCGCCATGGGGCAGCGTGATGGGCAACTCGACATCGACACCGATGGGAATGGTAAAATGCTCTGCCTCGGCGCCATCGACCGAGATTTCTAGCGGGGCGGTTGCCGCACCCGCCGGAGCGGCACCGCTGTCTTCGACCCGCAATGTCAGGGTGACGGGCTCGCCGATAATGGCAAAGGCCGGAGCGTTACGAACGATCAGACGACGATCCCAATCATCGGCACGTCCCGTCTGCAAAAGGTGCATTGGCGCAGGAAGGTCCGGCGCCTGCTCTGCGTCGTGGATGATACCGTCCGAGACGACCAGAATGCCCGCAATTCTGGCGCGGGGCTCTTCGGCCAGCGCTTCGTTCAGCGCAGCCATGACCTGAGTACCCTCGTCGCCCTCACCGTCGCCAACTTTGATACGACGCAGTTCGGTGTTGTCGCGAGACTCGATCTCGGCGGCCAGATTATCGGCGGTTTGGACCGTTTGTTCAGCCCGGTCCGACAAAGTCTGGCTGGCGCTTTCGTCTTCGATCATCAATACGATGTCGGTCAGCGGAGCGCGATCTTCGACCTGATAAACGGGCCCAGTCAATGCCGCGACCACCACCAGCGCCGCCAAACCACGCAACGCCCAGCCCGACAGCCCACGCCACAGGGCCAACGCCACACCCGCCACGGCAATGGCAGCCACAACAGCCAAAACCGTCCACGGGATCAACGGGTCAAAAAGTACGGTTCCGGTCATTGTCCCAACCTGTCCAACAGCGCAGGTACATGTACCTGATCCGATTTGTAGTTTCCGGTCAGCACATGCATCACCAGATTGACCCCGAAGCGGTTGGCCAGCTCACGCTGACGTTCCCCAGCATAGCCGCGCCCAACGGGCAAAAGCGCCTGACCATTTCGATCCACGGCCCATGCCCCGGCCCAGTCATTGCCGCCGATCACCACAGGCGTCACATTGTCGTTGAGGTTCCTGAACGGCATCCCGTCGATCTGCTCAGCATCCAGCGGTGCAGACTCGACCCAAACATCCGTGCTTGCATACCGACCGGGAAAATCCTGCAGCAGATAGAAGGTCCTCGTCAGCACATGGTCACGGGGAATAGGTTCGAGCGATGGGATGTTCAGCGGTCCTGCCAGTTGCTGCAACTTGCGGCCATTGGGACTGGCGGCGCCGAACCGCGCCACATCTGAATCGCGCGTGTCAAACAGGATCATCCCGCCCGACCGCAAATAGGCGTTCAGCTTGGAATATGCCTCGGCCGAGGGTTGCGGTTGATCCGGAGTGATCGGCCAGTAGAGCAACGGGAAAAAGGCTAGCTCATCACGTTCCAGATCCACTCCGATTGGGTCGGCCGGTTCGACCGATGTGCGGTAGAACAGCGTCTGCGCCAGCCCGCGCATGCCCGCGCCTGCGATATCGTCAACCTCTGCGTTGCCGGTCAACACATGCGCCAGCACCAGCTCGGTCGTGGCATTCAAGGCAAACTCGGTATCTTCTGGCGTCTGCGCCTGCGCGTCGGGGGCAATCAGCACAGCGCCCAGCGCCACAGCCGCAGCGCGCGCCAATCCCAGACGTCCTGACAGCGCAAGTGACGCTATAACATCCAACGTCAGCAGCAAAAGCGCGAGGCTAAGGAGTATGCCGCCGATCGGGGTCTCGCTACTGATCTCTTGCCCCTTGATCGGCACATCAGCTGGCCAGGAAATAGGGGTCAGAGCCGCATCCTCGGTCAGAACGTTAAGCGCCAGCTTTTGTTTACCACTTTCATACAGCCCCGGACGCAGATCCGGGCCGATCTGGCCCAAGACAAGATCGACACCGTCCACACCGGACAGGTTGCCTGCATCCGTTAGGGTACCAAAGCCGTCCATTACCTGAATCGGCTCCCACGTGGTGCCCTGCAACTGTGACTCTTGCCGTGACTTGGCCGCCGACGCGACCGCCAGACGGTCCAGCATTTCGACGAACAGACCCGACAGCGGCAGGCTGGACCATTCCGCATCTGCAGTCACATGAAACAGCACCACCTGCCCCAGACCCAAAGCCTTGCGTGTCACCAGCGGTGTGCCATCCGAAAGCGAGGCAATCACCCGATCCGCCAGATTAGGGTCGGGTTGGGCCATTACTTGCGTGGTCACCGAAACGTCCGACGGCACCTCGAGCCCGTAAAAGGGCGATTCTTCCGGGAACGGAGCCAGCCCCTTGGCCTCGCCCCAGCTCATCGCACCTCCGACCGAGCGGCCCCCGCTGCGCAGGCGCACCGGCAGCAAAGCATCCTCGGCGTCGCGACCCAGATCGCTGGCGGCCATACGTGGCCCGGCAAAGCGCAACAGCAACCCGCCCTGTTCAACCCATTCGACCACGGCCTCTTGCTCACCCGCGGACAGTTTCGCCACATCAGCCAGAACGATCACGTCCGGGTTGGCGGGCAAAACGTCCAGCAAACCACCCTCGACGAAATCTGCCGTTGGGATCAGCACCTGCGTCAGGTAGTGCAGCGGTGACAACAGCTCGAGCCCTTCGCGGTTCAAGGTGCCGGCGATCAGGGCAACTTCGCGTCGCCGCAGGCTGTCATCGGTCAGTGTCAAAGCGCCGGCCGAGCGTTGGCCCTGGATTTCGAACCGCGTGATGCGGGCGCGCAACTCGGACGGTAAGGAAAGATCGACCTGGGCCTGTGTTTCACCGCTGTCGAACGTCATATCCACCGACTGCAGAACACGCATCGCACCGGCTGGATCGCGGCCCTGTGCTAGAACAGAGATTTCCTCAGCCGGTCCGGCCTCAGACCGTTGCGCGGTCAGTTGTATAAGCCCGTCCTGATAAGACGCCGGCAGGATCGCAAATACAGGCGAGGCAGACTGATACACCGTCACTTCGCCCCGCCGCTGCAACTCTGCAAGGATCGCGTCATACCCGTCATAGTCCAATCGGTCGCTGAACCAATGCGTATCGAACCCGCCATCTAGCTGGTTCAACGCAGCAGCGCTTTGTTCTATCTGGATCTCGGTTGGCTGCCACGGGGCGGGCGCCAGACCGGGCAACCTGCCGCGCCAGTCTTCGGCAGACTGGAACACCGGCATCTCAGGTTGGGTCAGGCTCAGGATTGCAACGGTCCGCCCAGCGCGCCCAGCCTCAGCCAGTTGCGCATCGATCTGGTCCAGCGTCGACGACCACTGCGTGGCCCCGGCCCAACTGGCATCCAGCACCAACATCAACGGTCCTGACCCGGCTTGATCACGCGAGGGGTTCAGAACCGGACCTGCAAGCCCGATGATGATCGCCGCAGCTGCCAGCATTCGCAACAGCAATAGCCACCAGGGTGTCCGATCCGAGACGCTTTCTTCATCTTTCAAGCCCAGCAGCAACGTCACCGCCGGGAACAACCGACGGATCGGCGCAGGTGGCACAGCACGCAGGATCAGCCACAGGATCGGCAAGGTCAGCAAACCCAGCAGCACCCAAGGCGCAGTAAAGCCAATACCCGCCAAAACCGTCATACAGACCCCCGATCCAACGCACGATAGAGCCACAGCAGAGCCGCCTGCGCGCTGTCACCCGTGTGGTGCAACCCAAGCTGCCAGCCAGTCGCGCGACACAACTGCGTCAGCGCGTCCTTGCGTCTGGCAAGCCGATCCAGATAGCGGTCGCGCAGCTCTCCGGCTTTCAATGTCTCGTGGCGGGTCGTGCCGCCGACGCTTTCGAATATGGTCCGACCGCGATAGGGAAAACTTTCCTCGTTTGGGTCCAGAACCTGCAACAGAACACCGCGCACGCCCCGGTCGGCAGCCTTGGTCAGGGCCAGTTCGACCTCATCCATCGGTCCGAGAAAATCGGAAATGAACACAGCCCGCGCATGTGGGATCATGGCGCGGTGTTCGGGCGGCGCATAATCGGCCTCGGCATCTTCGGACCAGGCCTGCGCCAGCCGCACGATCTGTGCGTTGCCGCGCCGTGGCGGTAGGGTGGTGCCGGTCAGGCCCACGCGTTCTCCGCCTCGCACCAGTAGGATGGCCGTGGCCAGCCCCAGCAGACGCGCACGGTCGGCCTTGGTAGGGTGGTTATTGTCAGACGCAAATCGCATCGAGGCCCCCTGATCGACCCACAGCATCACCGATTGCGCAATCTGCCATTCGCGTTCGCGCACAAACTGCTGATCCCCGCGCGCCGAGCGGCGATGGTCGATCATCCGGCGACTGTCCCCGATCTGGGCCGGGCGGTACTGCCAGAAATCATCACCCAGCCCCGAACGCCTACGCCCGTGATCGCCCAGCAGAACGGTTCCGGCCAGATGCTCAGCCCGCGCCAACAGCGGCGGCAGCCGAGACGCCTCGGCCTCGGATCTTTCACGAAGGGTCAGCGCAGCATTCACGCCGCAGCCTCGGTGCGGATCAAGCCGGCAGCGGTGCTTTCGATCAGATCAGCAAGGCTGTCCCCGCGCGCCCGGGCGGCAAAGTTCAGCGCCATCCGGTGGCTGAGCACAGGGCGCGCCATATCCAAGACGTCCTCGGCATTCGGGGCCAACCGCCCTTGCAGCATTGCGCGCGCGCGCACTGTCATCATCAGCGCCTGCGCCGCACGTGGACCCGGCCCCCAAGCGACCGTTTCCGCCACACGTTCGGACACGCCAGCCTCATCCGGGCGGAAGGCGCGCACCAGATCGAGGATCAGCTCAACCACCGAATCTCCGACGGGCATGCGCCGCAACAGAACCTGAGCGGCTAGCAATTCCTCTTTGGTGAAAATCTCATGCGCGTCATCTTCTTCGACGCCCGTGGTGGCCAGCAGAATGTCACGTTCGGTCTGGCGATCGGGGTATTCCACGTCGATCTGCACAAGGAACCGGTCCAACTGCGCCTCGGGCAGCGGATAGGTGCCTTCCTGCTCAATCGGGTTCTGCGTCGCCAATACATGAAAGGGCGTACCCAGCGAGCGATCCTCGCCCGCCACTGTCACTGTTCGCTCCTGCATCGCTTGCAGCAGCGCCGATTGCGTCCGGGGACTGGCGCGGTTGATCTCATCCGCCATCAGCAGTTGGCAAAAGATCGGACCAGAAATGAACCGGAAATGGCGGCTGCCATCTTCAGCGGTATCCAGAACTTCGGACCCCAGAATATCAGCAGGCATCAGGTCCGGTGTGAACTGGATGCGGTTGCCATGCAGGCCCATCACGGTCGACAGCGTTTCAACCAGTCGCGTCTTACCCAGACCGGGCAGACCGATCAGCAACGCATGCCCGCCGCACAGCAGCGCGGTCAGGGTCAGGTCCACGACCCTCTCCTGTCCGATAAAGCGACGGGTGATCGAGGCCTTCGCCTCTTGCAGTTTCGATTCCAGCGCTTCGATCTCGGACACGAGGTCGGCAGGTTCGGTCATGACTTTCCCTTCCGTGGACTATTATAAGCAGAGTGTATCGCGCTGAGAGGAAATGGCAAAAGCAATGAGCGGACAAAAACCTGTGACCCCGTCACCAGATGGCATTGAAGCATCAGTCAAAGCTGCCAAAACGCGGGGTTTGCCGCCGGTTCACCTTTGGAATCCTCCGTTTTGTGGCGATCTGGACATTCATGTCGCCAAAGATGGCTCTTGGTCTTATCTAGGGTCGCCGATCAACAGGTTCGAGCTTGTGAAGCTGTTTTCGTCAATTCTTAAGAAAGAAGACGGGAAATATTACCTCGTCACCCCGGTCGAGAAGGTGGGAATCACTGTCGAGGACGTGCCTTTCGTAGCCGTCGATTTCGAGGTCGAGGGCAGCGGCCAGACGCAAAAGCTGACATTCACCACACATGTGGGCGACACGGCAGTCGCAGGTGCCGACCATCCGCTCCGGATTGTCATTGATACCGAAACAGAGGAGCCTGCCCCCTATATATTGGTACGCGCAAACCTAGAGGCGCGGATCGACCGCAAAAGCTTTTACCGGCTGGTCGACATCGCCGAGCATAGTGGTGAGTGGTTCGGCGTCTGGTCCGGCGGGCAGTTTTTTCCTCTGATCCGCTCGGATGATCTACCGGATTAGGCCGCCTGCGCCTGACGCTCTTGTGCCAGGATCACGGCCACTGCCACGATCCCCGCGCCCAGCGCGCGGGTCCAGTTCCACTCCTCGCCCAGCACCAGCATGATCAGCATCACGTAAAATGGCGCGATGTTGATGTGGAATGAGGCCAGCGCCACGCCGATCTTGCCCACGGACGCGATGAAAAACACCTGACTCAACCCCATGGAGATCAGCGCATAAATCACCAGCATCCCCGCCTGCTGCATGTCGAGTGCGGTGGTAGGCATCACCTCCATCCCCATCTGCGCGGCACCGGCGAACAACACGGCAGCGGTTCCCAGCCCCCCGACAAAGGTGATGGTGCTGCGCCCTGTCTGGCTGAGATCGGGGAAATCCCGCGCAATCGCCATGCTGGCCCAGCAGAACAGGCCCGTGGACGCAATGGCGCAAACCGCACCCAAGCCCAGCTGCGCCGGGGCCACCGCGCTGGTGGCAATTAAACCACCGACAATCGACACGATCACGCCCAACGCAAAATTCCACCGCAGCCGCCGTGCGCCCGTCGCCACTTCTAATACCGTTGCGAACAAGGGCGCGCAGGATGCAATGATCGCCACGGTCACGGGATCGGTCAGCTTCTGCGCGAGGATGATCAGGAACATTGCCACGCCCAGCGTGCCGCCGACCCGCATCGCATGACCCCAACGTGCTCGCAGCACACGGGTCGGGCCGTCAAACAGCACCCAGATCGGCACCATAACCAGCACCGCCAACGCCAGCCGCGCCACCAGCAACGCGACCGGAGGCCAGCTTTGCAGCAGCACCTCAGCCGCCGGAAACCCAGCCGCCCACGTCAACATACTGGCGACCGCCAAGCCATTGCCCGATAAGGCAGAACTGCGCCCGGCAGACACAGAGAGGGCGTTCCCGCGCACGGGGTCAGGGCTCATCGCCATGGTGTCAGACCTTCTGTTGGATCGGCGACCGGAAATGATTCGCCGCATTGTCCCGAATGTCTCTGATCCGCGCCGGGCGTTCTGGCCGATTTTCGACAATCTGTCGTTTTCAAGCCCTTTCACCGCCAAACCCGGCCCGCTAAGGTCCAGCCACCATCAAACCGGGTCTGATCATGCCGAAATTTGCCGCCAATATCTCATTGCTGTTCGCCGAACTGCCCTATCTCGACCGGTTCCAAGCAGCGGCTGAGGCCGGGTTCAAAGCCGTCGAAATCCTGTTTCCCTATGATTTGGCCGCCAAGGAAACCCGCCGCGCCCTACTGGCCAATGGGCTTGAACTTGTGCTGATCAACGCACCACCTCCCAACTATACCGGCGGGCAGCCGGGCTATGCGGCCGTACCAGGCGGCGAAGGGCGATTTCAGTCCGATATCCGCCGGGTGATACGCTATGCGGAAGTGCTGAAACCGGGGCTGATCCACATCATGTCGGGCTATTCTTCGGGCCCTTTTGCGCTTGAAACGTTTGTGCGTAACCTGCAATGGGCCGCCGATGCCGCGCCACAGCAGCAGTTCACGATCGAGCCGCTGAACCCTGTCTCGCAACCGGATTACTTCCTGAACGACTACGCGCTTGCCGCCGAGGTTCTGACCCAGGTGGATCGCCCGAATATAGGCCTGCAATATGACAGCTTTCACGCGCATATGATCCATGGCGACGCGCTGGAAATCTGGAACCGCTATCGCCCACATGTTGTTCATGCTCAGATCGGTGCCGCGCCGAACCGGGCTGAACCGGGCAAAGGCCCAACGGACTTCGTGGCCCTGTTCGCGGCAATGGACCACCATGGGTACACAGGTTGGGTCAGTGCCGAATACACCCCGTCCACGCAAAATTCCGCAGACAGTCTTGGTTGGATGACTCCGTAACTCTGGATTCTTGACAAAAAATCCAGCAAATGAAGAACGTCTCGACTTCGAAAGCGCCTTCAATGATACCAGCCCGTTTCGCCCACGCCCTTTTCGGTCTGATCATGTCAGGACTGATGTCCTGTATCGTTACAGGTATCGCAACCGTCAAGGCAGTTGGTTTTGGTCCCACCACCCTGGGTGACTGGTTCGGGTCCTGGGCCTTTTGTTGGCCCATCGCATTTCTTGTTATTCTAAGCCTTGGACCTTTCGTCAAACGTATGGTCGAAGGTTGGGTCAAGACGCAGGATTGACCCGCTGCAAAGAGGGCCCGCCGGGCCCGATGAGCAGCGCGCACTTAATGCGCTTCGGCCCAGTTGGCGCCCTGCCCGGCATCGACACTCAACTTGACATCCAGTTTAACGGCGGGATCCGATGCTCCCTCCATCACGTCGCGCGCCACACCGATCACCTGATCCACCGCATCCTCGGCCACTTCGAACAGCAATTCGTCATGCACCTGTAGCAGCATCTTGGCAGGCAGCCCATTGATGGCGTCCGGCATCCGCACCATCGCCCGCCGGATCACATCTGCTGCTGTCCCCTGAATCGGTGCGTTGATCGCCGCTCGACGCGAGAACCCGGCATGCGGCCCCTTGGCATTGATCTCGGGCGTGTGGATTTTACGGCCAAACAACGTCTGCACATAGCCATGCTCTTTGGCGAACGCGACGGTGTCGTCCATATAGGCTCTGATACCCGGGAACCGCTCAAAATACCGATCGATGAAACCCTGCGCCTCGGCGCGTGGAATGCGCAAGTTGCGCGCCAAACCAAAACCCGAGATGCCGTAAATCACGCCAAAGTTGATCGCCTTAGCCTGGCGGCGGATATCAGGCGTCATCTCATCCAGCGGCACGTCGAACATCTCGGACGCGGTCATGGCGTGAATGTCCAGACCATCGGCAAAGGCCTGTTTCAACGCCGGTATCTCAGCGATATGAGCCAGAATGCGCAGCTCGATCTGGCTGTAGTCGAGGCTGACCATCACATTACCCGGCTCGGCGATAAAGGCCTCGCGGATGCGGCGACCTTCTTCGGTGCGCACCGGAATGTTCTGCAGGTTCGGATCGGTCGAGGCCAGACGTCCCGTGTTGGCCCCCGTGATCGAATACGACGTGTGCACCCGGCCTGTATCCGGGTTGATATGGGTTTGCAGCGCATCCGTGTAGGTCGATTTCAACTTTGAAAGCTGCCGCCAATCCAGCACGCGACGGGGCAACTCGTGTTCGGTGGCGAGGTCTTCCAGAATGTCCGCCCCGGTCGAATACTTCCCGGTCTTGCCTTTCTTACCGCCCTCAAGCCCCATCTTGTCGAACAGGATCTCACCCAGTTGCGCGGGCGAACCGACATTGAAGTTCTCTCCCGCCAATTCGTGGATTTCAGCCTCTAACCCGGCCATTTTCTGCGCAAAAGCGTTAGACATGCGGGACAGCACATCGCGGTCCACCTTGATGCCATGCATCTCCATCTCTTTGAGAACCGGCACCAGCGGGCGTTCGAGCGTCTCATAAACCGTCGTCACCTGCACCTGATGCAGTTGCGGTTTGAACAGCTTCCACAGGCGCAGGGTGATATCCGCATCCTCGGCGGCGTAAGCCGTCGCCTCGTCAATCGGCACCTTGTCGAAAGTGATGGCCGATTTGCCGGACCCCAGCAGCGGTTTGATCGGAATCGGCGTGTGATTCAGGTAACGCTCGGACAGCGTATCCATCCCATGCCCGTGCTCACCGCCATGCATCGCATAAGACATCAGCATCGTGTCGTCGATCGGCGCCACTTCTACGCCATAACGCGCGAAAATCTTGGCGTCGTATTTCATGTTCTGCCCGATCTTCAGGATCGAGGCGTCCTGAAGCATCGGTTTGAGCAAAGTTAGAGCCTCATCCAACGGCATCTGCCCCTCGGCCAGTGCATCCGACCCGAAAAGATCATCAGCGGCCCCATCGCGGTGGGTCAGCGGGATGTAGCAGGCCTCGCCCGCCGTGACACACAGAGAAATGCCCACCAGATCGGCGATCATTTCGTTCAATCCGGTGGTCTCAGTATCGACAGCCACCCAGCCGGTTTCATAGGCCCGGTCGATCCACGCCTGCAGCGCCGCCGCATCGCGCACACATTCGTATTTCGAGGCGTCAAAGGGGATATCCTCAGCCTCGGTCACCACTTCGGGCGCAGGCGCATCAGCGATCACCGGAGCCTCGGCCCCCAGCTTGTCGGCAATGCGTTTGGTGAGGGTGCGGAACTCCATATCCGCCAGGAACCCCAGCAGGGTTTCGGGGTCGGGGTCCTGCACCTCCAAATCGTCCAGCGTGAAATCCAGCGGCGTGTTTTCGTCCAACTGCACCAGTTTCTTCGACAGCTCGATCTGGTCGCGCTTTTCGATCAGGGTCTGGCGGCGTTTGGGCTGCTTGATCTCTTCAGCGCGATCCAGCAGGGTCTCCAGATCGCCATATTCATTGATCAGCAAGGCGGCGGTCTTGACCCCGATCCCCGGCGCGCCGGGCACGTTATCTACGCTGTCGCCTGCCAGCGCCTGCACATCAACCACGCGTTCGGGACCCACACCGAACTTCTCGAACACGCCATCCTTGTCGATACGTTTGTTCTTCATCGCGTCCAGCATCTCAACGCCGCCGCCCACAAGCTGCATCAGGTCTTTGTCCGAGCTGACAATAGTCACCCGCCCCCCAGCCTCGCGCGCCTGCACGGCCAGCGTGGCGATGATGTCATCGGCCTCATAGCCTTCCAACTCTTTGCAGGCGATGTTGAAGGCGCGGGTCGCCTCGCGGGTCAGGGGCATCTGCGGGCGTAGATCTTCGGGCATGGCCTCGCGGTTGGCCTTGTATAGGTCATAGAGATCGTTGCGGAACGTGTGTGACCCCTTGTCGAAGATCACCGCCACATGGGTCGGCGCATCCGGCCCCGCGTTCCCTTCGACATATTTCTGCAGCATGTTGCAGAAACCTGACACCGCGCCAATTGGCAAACCATCCGACTTACGTGTCAGCGGAGGCAGCGCGTGATAGGCCCTGAAAATAAAGGCCGATCCGTCGATCAGATGCAGGTGACATCCTTTTCCGAAGTTGCTCATGCGCGCTCTCCCTGTCGGTCAGGGGACGTTGTGCCACAGGGCCGCTCAGGTGGCCAGTCAAGAACGCGCGTCAGCCACCGAACAAGCCGCTGAACACGTCAGAAAAACTGTTGAGCAGCGCCATGATAACCAGCACGCCCAAAAAGGCGAAGAAGGCCATGGCAAAAAACTGAAACAGAATCGCACCTACGCCAATCACGGTACCGGCAATTGCAGGGCGCCGTCTTTCGTGACGCAGCAGCCCAATCACAGATACAACGATTGCCAAGGCCCCAAGCATGGCCACGCCGATCTGTAGAAAGTCATCCAGATCACGGCTGCGCGCGACGGGCTCGGGCTGTTCCAGCCCCGCGGCCGAGCGCAGGGTGGACTTGCCGATCTCGGCGGCCAATTCGCCCAGTGAAACGCCCGTCGATTGCTGCGGCGCAAACTGCCCTGCCCAAAACACGAACAACGCGGCAAACAGCGCAAGGGCACCAATACCAAACCCGATCCAGCCGAAAACCGGACTAGCAGTGTCAGTAGATGCAACATCCGTCATCGAACTCATCCCAATATCTGCAAATCGGCCATAGCATAAAACCACGGTAGCATTTGGGAGAACATTATTGCTTGCGGAAAACGCACCGCAACTGTGCCTGTATGACCATATCTCTTCGATTCAGCGATCCGCCGTCAGGCAAGCAGCAAACCAAAGCTATGGGGCGCTGAACGCTCTGGTCGCCGCATCCCATCGCAATCCGGTTTTTTCAGCGATTCCGTGCATCTGCTTGTTCAACGACCTGTCATTCAGTCGACGGCTCAGGCTGCGCAATGGGACCAGATTGCGTTCCCCGTACCCGTCGATCAGCACGAACATCGACACTGAGTCGCGCGTGCCGTAAACGATATTTTGCGCATGAATATCGCGACCCACGATCTGAAAGTCGAACAGCTTGTGAACAAAATCATTCAGCTTGTTCAGAACCTCGGGGGGCAGCCGGCGCTGCTGGCACAACGACATCAGATCCTGCGCCAGCGAGCCGTCCTCAGATTCCATACGCTCGACCACAATGCCCGGCCCGGCATCCGTTTGCACAACGCCAAAAGACCGGGCCAATGGCATTTTCGCGATATCCGGGCCGCTTTTCAACGCCGCCTTCATCTCGCACTCCAGCTCTTGCAATGCATTGCGATAGACCGAGTCCGGCAGCAAATACCGCACAAAGCGCTTGGCAAAAGATCGGTTGGGCCGCGTGCGCGAGCGCGTCACCTTGATCAGAAGATCGGATTGGTCAGGGTAGGCGTAGACGTTTCTGTGGCCACCTGTGGCAACAAGATCTTTGTCGGACAGGTGAACCAGTTGCACTGGAAAGATCATTCCGGATCCGCGTGGAAATGACACAAGAATTCTGACGCAGCACGCTACAGCATATCCTGCCCGGCGTCAGCCCTTGTAACAGTTTTATGTCAGATTGATTGCGCCTCTTCGGCCGCGGACCCTTTGAGAATGTATTTGCAATCGCAATAGGGGCATTCGACCCAACCAGTGTCTTCAGGGATTTGCAGCCAGACACGTGGATGGCCCAGTGCCCCTTCGCCACCGTCACAGGCGACACGGGTGGTTTCCACGATCTTGGTTTCCGGCGCTTCGATGGTCACGGTTGGCGATCCTTCTTCGGTTGTCGGCCTCGCGGGCATGTATTAGGTGCGTTTATGAGCGATGAGCAAACCGGGGGCAAGAGCCACATGAGCGATGCGGCAATCAGGATCGAAGGTCTGCACAAGACCTATCGCGGCAGCAAGGCACAGCCCGAGAAACACGCGCTAAAAGGCGTTGACCTGACGGTCCCGCGCGGGTCGGTCTTTGGATTGCTGGGGCCAAACGGGGCCGGGAAATCGACATTGATCAACATTCTTGCCGGGCTAGTGGTTAAATCGGCCGGAACGGTCTCTATCGGCGGGTTTGATCAGGATAAAAATCCGCGCCAGTCCCGCGCAGCAATTGGCGTAATGCCGCAAGAGCTGAACCTCGATCCGTTCTTCACCCCGCGTGGCGCCTTAGAGGTTCAGGCCGGTCTTTATGGCGTCCCCAAGGCCCAGCGCCGCAGCGACGAGATTCTGGAACTGGTCGGCCTTGGCGACAAGGCCGAAGCCTATGCGCGCACTCTGTCTGGGGGTATGCGTAGGCGGCTGCTGTTGGCGAAGGCTCTTGTGCACCATCCCCGCATTCTGGTCCTGGATGAACCCACGGCGGGCGTGGACATCGAACTGCGCCAGATGCTCTGGACCAATGTGCGCAAACTGAACGAACAGGGCATGACGATCATCCTGACCACGCATTACCTGGAAGAAGCGCAAGAAATGTGTGACGAGATCGCGATCATCAACCACGGCGAAAAGATCGCGCAGGACAGCACCGCCAACCTGCTGAGTCGCATGGACAGCCGGACAATGGTCATTGCTCCGGACAGCCCGGTGACCGAACTGCCAACAGCGCAAGGGGTCGAGGCCACTCTGCGTGACGATGGCAGCCTGGTGCTGCAATATCGCAGCGCTGCGACCAGCGCCGAACAAGTTCTGGAATCGGTCCGCACCGCAGGCATCCGTATTCGCGACGTCCGCACCGAAGAGGCAGACCTCGAGGATGTGTTCCTCGC
This sequence comes from Ruegeria sp. YTSC325, assembly GCF_059609525.1. Classification (NCBI taxonomy): domain Bacteria; kingdom Pseudomonadati; phylum Pseudomonadota; class Alphaproteobacteria; order Rhodobacterales; family Roseobacteraceae; genus Ruegeria; species Ruegeria sp. YTSC325. The sequence goes on along the minus strand of NZ_JBXWLY010000008.1, from coordinate 74,258 downwards.
CCTGACATCCGCACGCGGATAAGAATTTGACCGTTAGACTCGATCTATCCGCGCCTGATAACAGTTGTTCCGCGCGGACCGGATGTGGATATAGGCCACATCGGGACGAGCAAAGATATCACTGATCTTTGCGCCGATCCGATCTGTGGGCGTAATCTCTCCGGTGCCATAGACGATCCGATCATCCAACCCGTACCCTTTGATCAGATAGTCGGGAGAGGTGGTCAGAATCTCGGGCATCTCATCCCCTTCATACTGTTCACACGGGGCGGCACACAGAAAGATCGGACCCGTTTCCGCGTAGGGTTGTGTCTCAGAAAAAGGGCGATGCGCCAATATCAGCATCTCTTTTCCTTCCGGAATGTTCTGCAGGCAATGGCGGCATGGATTGCCCGCACCTTCGGAAACGGCGCGCTCGGGCGAGGCGCCATATGCGTCCGGCCCTCCGGCCTGAAGCGCGCGGACTTGGCGGGTGGGCAATGCTGTGATCTTGAACATCTCGGGTCTCCTTTTTCTGCCACCCTGCCCAGAGGGGACACTGCAAGCGACCCGTTTCCTGCGCAAAGGACTCGAAAAAGAACAAAAGGTGAATATAATGTGGAATCGCCATGTATGCCGAATTGTCGATCACGTCGAATTTCACCTTTCTCACCGGGGCCTCGCACCCCGAGGAGTATATGCAGCGTGCCGTCACACTTGGTCTGCCCGCCATCGCGATTGCCGATGACAACTCGGTCGCCGGGATCGTGCGTGCCCATACCCAGGCGCGCGAGATCACCCGAAAGGTGCGCGAACGTATCGAATGGGAAGGGCAGAACACGCCCATCGGCCCGCCCTGCCCCGATCATATCCCCAAACCGCCCTCCTACCCGATCCACGCCGTGCCGCGCCTGATCCCGGCAGCCCGGCTGATCTTCACCGACGCGCCCACCGTCACCGCCCTGCCCCTGAACCGGCAGGGTTGGGGCAACCTGTGCCGTATCCTGTCGAAAGGCCGCCTGCGTGCGGAAAAAGGCGACTGCATCCTGCACCTGTCCGACCTGTTGGAATTCTCTGACGGTCTGCACCTGCTGCTCTGGCCACAAGCGACCCGGTCGCAGGGCGGCGCGAGTGCTTGGCGGACACAGGCGCAACAGCTGACGCGCCGCTTTGCCGGGCGGATGCATCTGTTGATGCATCCTCGGTATGATGGCGCAGACAGTGAATATTTCATTTTATTAGAGACTGAATCAAAGCAACTCAACCTTCCCACCCTCGCCAGCGCTGCGCCGATGATGCACCATGGTACCCGTCGCAAACTGGCCGATGTGCTGACCGCCATCCGACTGCGCCGCAAGGTCGACGATCTGGGCCGCGACGCGCTAGCCAATGGAGAGCAGCGCCTGCGTTCGGAATCCGAGATGCTGCGCATTTTCAAAGGCCATGAAGGCGCTGTCACCCGCGCCCATATGCTCAGCGAACAGTTGCAATTCTCGCTGGATGAGCTGCGTTACGAATACCCCAGCGAGGGCAGTGACCAGGAAACCCCGACCCAACGCCTGCACCGTTTGGCGCATGAGGGGCTGAAATGGCGGTATCCGGCAGGAGCCTCGGAAAAAGCCAAAAAGATGCTGGCGCATGAACTGACCCTGATCGGCAAGCTGAAATATGAACCCTATTTCCTGACCGTCCGTGACATCGTCACCTTCGCCCGATCCCGCGATATCCTGTGTCAGGGACGCGGCTCAGCAGCCAACTCCGTCGTCTGCTACTGCCTCGGCATCACCGAGGTCAGCCCCGAGCTGGGCACGATGGTGTTCGAACGCTTCGTCTCCGAGGCGCGGGACGAACCCCCCGACATAGACGTCGATTTCGAACATGAACGCCGCGAAGAGGTGATTCAGCACATCTATGACCGCTATGGCCGCCACCGCGCGGGCCTCTGCGCAACTGTGATCCACTATCGCGGCAAGCGCGCCATCCGCGAAGTGGGCCGGGCGATGGGCCTGACCGAAGACACGATCTCGGCTCTGTCCTCACAGCTATGGGGGTTCTTCTCGGCCAAGGGGCTCGAGGCGGAACGGATGCGCGAAATCGGCCTTGATCCCGAAGATCGCCGCTTAAAACAGACTCTAACATTGGTTTATGAGATCGACGGCTTCCCCCGTCACCTCTCGCAACACGTCGGCGGGTTCATCATCACCGAGGGGCGGTTGGACGAACTCGTCCCCATCGAAAACGCCACGATGGAGGACCGCACAGTCATCTGCTGGGACAAGGACGATATCGACAGTCTTGGTATTCTGAAGGTCGATGTCCTCAGCCTTGGGATGCTGACTTGTATCCGCAAGGCGTTCGATTTGATCACCCAGCACCATCAGACGGGCTATACCCTCGCCACCCTGCCGCCCGAGGACCCGGCGGTGTATGACATGCTGTGCAAGGCGGACTCGGTCGGGGTGTTTCAGGTGGAATCGCGCGCGCAGATGAACTTTCTGCCACGAATGCGTCCGCGCAATTTCTATGATCTGGTGATCGAGGTCGCCATCATCCGCCCCGGCCCCATTCAGGGCGACATGGTCCACCCGTACATCCGCCGCCGGAATGGCGAAGAGGAGGTCAGCTTCCCCTCGGACGCGCTGGGTGAGGTGCTGGGCAAAACGCTGGGCGTGCCGCTGTTTCAGGAACAGGCAATGCAGATCGCCATCGTTGGCGCGGGCTTCACCCCCGAACAGGCGGACCGGCTGCGGCGGTCGCTGGCGACGTTCAAGAAACATGGTAATGTCAGCGAATTCCGGTCCTTGTTCCTGCGCGGGATGGAGCGGAACGGCTATGAACAGGATTTCGCCGAACGCTGTTTTTCGCAGATCGAAGGCTTCGGCTCTTACGGTTTCCCCGAAAGTCACGCGGCCAGCTTTGCGCTGCTAGTCTATGCCTCGGCCTGGATCAAATGCCACCATCCGGGGATTTTCGCCTGCGCGCTGCTGAATTCACAGCCCATGGGGTTCTATGCCCCAGCGCAGATCGTGCGCGATGCGCGTGAACATGGGGTTCAGGTGCGCCCCGTCTGTATCAATGCCAGTTTCTGGGACAATGTGATGGAACCCGACGGTCACGGCGGGTTGGCTCTGCGGCTGGGGTTCCGCCAGATCAAGGGCCTGAGCGAGGAAGATGCCAGCTGGCTGACCGCCGCGCGCGGTAATGGCTACCATCAGGTGGATGATGTGTGGCGTCGTGCCGGACTTGGCCCCTCGGTAATCGAACGGTTGGCTGAGGCCGATGCCTTCTCCGCCTGCGATCTGACAAGGCGCGAGGCGTTGTGGCAGGCCAAAGCGATTGCCACCGCGAAGCCCTTGCCGCTGTTCTCGCAGGATCTGGAGGGCGAGGCGATGGACGAGCCCGCAGCCTATCTGCCACAGATGACGCTAGGCGAGCAGGTAGTCGAAGATTACGTGGCCACCCGCCTCAGCCTCAAGGCGCATCCAGTGGCCCTGATCCGGCATCTGCTGACGCCCGAGCCGCGCGACAAAACCACACCTGTTGCGTGACGCCCAAACCGGGTATCGCCCAGAACAGAGTCGAAAACGGACCAAACATGACCCGCCCCACGCTGCCGCCGCGCTTTCCCGCGACCCCAGATCAGATCAATGCTCAGGTCGCCGCCTTTTACGCCCGCGTGCGCGAGGACGCGGTGCTAGGACCGGTCTTCAACACACATGTCCAAGACTGGTCCACGCATGAGGAAAAGATCGCCGCCTTCTGGCGCAACGCCATCCTGTATGAGCGCAGCTATGACGGCAATCCGCAGCGGGTCCATATTGAACGGCCCGACGTGCAGCCCGACATGTTCGCGTATTGGCTGGACCTGTTCGAAGAGGTCGCAATCCAGACCTTGCCGTCTGAAACCGCGACTCCTTGGGTTGCTCTGGCCCGGCGGATCGGTGTGGGGATGAAGGCCGGTGTGCAATCTGCACGCCAACCCAAAGACGCCCCTCCCATCCTGCGTTGATCCCAGGACATGGCGGTTTTGCCATGTTAGCGGTAAAATAGGGGCTATGCGGGTCGGCCAAATGGGTTTACTCAGGGGTACGACAGCCCCAATGCGCTGCGCCCCTACACCGACACATCACCCGAGGCCGCCTCATGAGCACTCAGAACACCACCCTTCGGGGGCTTGGCTATGCGTTTGCGGGCTTTGCCGTTTTTGCGAGCCACGATGTGCTGATCAAAGTGCTGGGTAGCACCTATTCGGTGATGCAGATCATTTTTTTCGCAACGCTGTTTTCCTTTGTGCCAATGGCGGTGACGATCCTGACCGACCGGACAACGGGCAATTTCCGACCACATCATCCGTGGCTGGTCCTGCTGCGCTCGGCCCTGATGGTGACATCCATGGTCTGCGCCTTCTACGCTTTCTCGGCGCTGCCGCTGGCCGAGGTCTACTCGCTGTTATTCGCCTTCCCTCTGTTCGTCACCGTCCTGTCGATCCCGATCCTGGGGGAAGTCGTGCGCGCACAGCGTTGGGCCGCCGTCGGCTGTGGCCTGATCGGAGTTCTGATCGTCCTGCGCCCAGGTGCCACGGATATCACTCTGGGGCATCTCGCGGCCCTGACTGCGGCGTTTTCCAGCGCGTTAGGGTCTGTTTTGGTACGCAAGATCGGGAATGAGGAACGCTCGGCCGTACTGATCCTTTATCCGATGCTGCTGGCCATTGTGGTCATGAGCTTGATGCAGCCCGCTGTTTACCAACCACCCTCGCTGCTGCATCTGGCGATGATGGCGCTGGTGGGCGTGTTTTCGGTCATCGCCCAACACCTGATCATCCTTGCCTATCGCGCCGCGCCTGCAGGCGTGGTCGCCCCCAGCCAATACAGTCAGATCATCTGGGCCACATTGTTCGGCATGGTCTTTTTCAACGAGCGGCCGGATGGCTGGGTCGCTGTTGGGGCCAGCATCATCATCGCCTCAGGCGTCTATGTGGTCTGGCGCGAAAGCCGGGCGAACACCTCGTCGGTCAATACCCCGGTTCTGAGGGTCCGCTCGCCCCGGTCCGACACAGGCGCAAGCCGTCCCGGCAAATAAAAACGGCGCGCCATTCACAGCGCGCCGTCCTCAAAATCGCAGGTTCAGGGCCTTAGTAGACCACAACCGAGCGGATGCTTTCGCCCTTGTGCATCAGGTCGAAACCGTGGTTGATGTCGTCTAGACCCATGGTGTGGGTGATCATCGGGTCGATCTCGATCTTGCCTTCCATGTACCAGTCGACAATTTTCGGCACATCGGTCCGGCCCCGCGCGCCACCAAAGGCCGTCCCTCGCCACGAGCGGCCCGTGACCAGCTGGAACGGACGGGTCGAGATCTCGGCCCCCGCAGGTGCCACGCCGATGATGATCGACTCACCCCAGCCCTTATGCGCCGATTCCAGCGCAGCGCGCATTACGCCCACATTGCCGGTGGCGTCAAAGGTGTAGTCGCCGCCGCCTTTGGTCAGGTTGACCAGATAAGGAACCAGATCGCCTTCAACCTCGGCCGGATTCACAAAATCGGTCATACCGAAGTTGGTCGCCATCTCGACCTTGGCCGGGTTCAGGTCAACGCCAACAATCTGATCGGCCCCAGCCAGACGCAGGCCCTGAATCACGTTCAGACCAATGCCGCCCAGACCGAATACGATGGCACGGCTACCGATTTCCACCTTGGCAGTGTTTATGACAGCGCCGATACCGGTGGTCACACCGCAGCCGATATAGCAGATCTTGTCGAAGGGCGCGTCCTCACGCACCTTGGCCAGCGCGATCTCGGGCAGAACCGTGTGGTTGGCGAAGGTCGAGCAGCCCATATAGTGCAGGATCGGATCACCATCCAGGGTCGAAAAGCGCGAGGTGCCATCAGGCATCAGGCCCTGTCCCTGCGTTTCACGGATCGCCTGACACAGGTTGGTCTTGGGATGCAGACAGTATTCACACTCACGGCATTCCGGCGTGTAAAGCGGGATCACGTGGTCGCCCGGCTTCAGGCTGGTGACGCCTGGGCCGACCTCAACCACGACGCCTGCGCCTTCATGGCCCAGAATCGCGGGGAACAGCCCCTCAGGGTCGGCACCCGACAGGGTGAATTCATCGGTGTGGCAGATGCCGGTGGCCTTGATTTCCACCAGAACCTCACCCGCTTTGGGGCCTTCAAGGTTCACATCCATCACTTCCAAAGGTTTGCCCGCCTGAACGGCGACGGCGGCACGGGTACGCATATCGTTGTCTCCCTGTCTTCTTTGCCCCGACCCTGCGGCAATCGCAGGAGGTTTTCAACTGCGCTTTGGTGACAGGTTTGTTAAACATCTGATATTGCAGAAACGACATTGCCGGAAAAAGGAACGCCAATGTACCGTTTTATCCCCACGCTGGCCTTGCTGGTCGCCTGCACCCAGACACCCGCGCCCGAGGACGCGCCCCTGTCGCCCGAACCTGCGCCGGTTGATCTGGCGTTTTGTCTGGGTGAGCCCTTTGCCAATTCCATTGGTCAACCTGTCTCGACCATTCAGGCCCAATTGCCTGAACGGTCCCGCGTTCTGGGGCCCGACGGCATTGCTACGCAAGATTACCGGATCGACCGGCTGAATGTGTTTGTAGATGAGACCGGGATCATTCAGCGCCTGACCTGCGGCTAGGCGTGGACTCGGCAGACGATTCTACGATAAGAACAAAATGGGAACATTTTGATGTCTGCCGATGCCAAAACGCCGAATACTCTCGCTCTGGTTTCCTCGTCTGGGGGCTGAACGGCTGATCCGCGCTGCGCGGGGGCTGCAGGATGGGCCTTTGGCTGTGGTGACCGAGCAGTCGAACATGCAGGTGATCACATCGCTGAACGCCACGGCGCAGACCGTCGGGTTGCGCGTGGGCCAACCAGTGCGCGATGCCCATGCCATGTGCGCCAATCTGGTGACACGCCCCCGCAACGCCCCGGCCGAGGCTGCGTTTCTGACCGCCCTGCGTCGGTGGGTAGGCAAGTTCAGCCCATGGGTTGCCGAAGAAGCCCCCGACGGCCTGATCGTGGATCTGTCAGGCTGCGCGCATCTCTTCGGCGGGGAAGAAGCGTTATTGAACGTGATCGAAACCGACTGCGCAGATATGGGGCTCAGCGTGCAGATGGGCATCGCCGACACGTTGGGCGCGGCCTGGGCGCTGGCGCGTTATGCGGGGCAAGAGGCCACCTCCGACCGCAATGGCGACGCCATCAGCCAAGAGGCCCGCGCCACCCGCGCCCGTGCCGTCAAACGGCGGCACTGGACCAAGGGCGGGGCCGCGCCGCAGGTGGTCGCCTTGGGCGGCGGCGCGCGGATCGCAGCGCCGGGGCAATCCTATGGCGCGCTCAGCCCCCTGCCCATCGCGGCGCTGCGGCTTGAGGATCAGGTGGTCGCACAGCTGAACCGTCTGGGTCTGCGCCGGATCGGCGATCTGTTGGGGCAGCCGCGTGCCTCGCTGGCGCGGCGATTTGGGCGGGGGCTGGTGCTACGGCTAGATCAGGCGATGGGCAGCGCGCCCGAGCCGGTCTCCCCCGCCCGCCCGCCGCATCACTTTGCGGTGCGGATGACCCTACCCAACCCGATCGGCCTGACCGAGGATGTGATGGCCGCCATCGACCGCGTTCTGCCAACGCTCTGCACCAAGCTAGAGGAGAAAGCGCGCGGGGTACGCACCCTACGGCTGGAAGCTCATCGCGCCGATCAGGCCGCCGAGGTTATCGAGGTCGGACTGGCCCGCCCAACCCATGACAAACACCGTATTCGACCTTTGTTAGAGATGAAAATTGACCAGATCGACGCGGGCTATGGCATCGACATGCTGCGGCTTGAGGCGGTGCAGACGGAACCCCTACACGCCCGTACCATGGCCGGCCATGCCGAGGCGCGCCGCGTCGCCCGCAACCGGTTGGACGGCAACACCGCCGTCGAAGACCTTACGGCCAAGCTGGGGGCGCGGGTCGGGTTGGAGGCGATCACAAGGCGGCACCCGGCGGCCTCGCATATCCCCGAGAAAACCGCACAGGTGCTGGCCGCTGCGTGGTCGGAGCCCGCGTCCGACTGGCCCGCGCCGCCGCGCCCGCGCCCCTTGCAGATGTGGCAGCCCGAGCCGGTAACGGCCCCAGATACCCCAGACGTGCCCAGCACCTTCCGCTGGCGCGGGCGAGACTGGCAGTTGGCGCAGGCGACGGGGCCGGAACGGATCGCACCCGAATGGTGGCTGGATGACCCCAACTGGCGCAGTGGTGTGCGCGATTACTGGGTGGTTGTGACCGAACAGGGCGAACGGCTGTGGCTGTTTTATGGCCACGGAGGCACCATGTCGGCGGGCTGGTTTTGCCACGGTCAGTTTGGATAAATACCTAATTAGGGTCTATTTTCCGCGATATACCAGCCAATCCGGCAGGTAATCGATCAGTCGGATCACCCAGGAAAACGGCGCGGGAAAATCGGTGCGGAACCGGCGACGCCCCATCGCTTTGGCCACGCGATTTGCTGCATCCTCGGGCGTCATCAGCATGGGCATCTTGAAGCTGTTCTTCTCGGTCAGGCGGGTCTTGATGAAGCCCGGATTGACGATCCGCACAGTCACACCAGTTCCAGCCAAATCATGCCGCATCGTCTCCGCCAGAGACACCAGCGCCGCTTTGCTGGCCCCATAGCCAATTGCAGCAGGCAACCCATGGTATCCGGCCAGAGACCCGATAAGCGTGATCTCACCCTGCCCGGCCTTGACGAAACCGGGCACGGTTTCTCCCAACACGCGCATGGCCCCGAGATAATTCACATCGACCATCCTCAGCGCGGTTTCCGTGTCCCAATCGCCACTGCGCATGGGATCATAGGCCCCGGCGTTATAAACCAGACCATCCACCGCGCCCGCCCCGGCCACTGCGGCGCGAACCGAATCCAGATCAGTCACATCCATAGGGATTGCGCGAGCGTTGGGCAAAGTTTCACACATCTCGGCCAGACGGTCGGCATTGCGCGCGGATAAGATCAGATGCGCGCCCTGACGGCTGAGAGCTTGGGCTAAAGCCCGCCCCAGACCTTCGCTGGCACCAATGATCCAATAAGTTTTTCCGTCAAAGCTGCTCATTCCGCGACCGTTTCATATGTTGTGTTTCTTTTACGACCGCGACGGGGCGCTGGATCAAAAGCAGATCCGCCAAGTCTTCTGTAACCCGAGGTCACAAAATAGTGCATTCAAGAAAAACACCTAATCCGATTGATCCACCCAGGCCCATTCTGCGTATCTTATTGTAATACGTTACATAACGAGGCTTGAATGTTCGACGAATCCCGGGGCGGCCGGAAAAAAATCGCAGTCATTGGCGCAGGCATCTCGGGTCTCTCCGCAGCTTACTACCTGTCAGAAAACAACGACGTAACCGTCTTTGAGGCCGAACCCCGACTGGGCGGCCACGCGCGCACGGTTATGGCCGGAAAGAACGGCGATCAACCGGTGGATACCGGGTTCATCGTCTTCAACTATGTGACTTATCCCTACCTGACCGCGCTATTTGACGAGTTGAACGTCCCGGTCATCAAGTCGGAAATGAGCTTTGGCGCCACCATTGACAATGGCCGCATCGAATACGGGCTGAACAACCTGCGCACCCTGACGGCGCAGAAACGCAACTTGGCCCGTCCCGCCTATTACAAAATGATCGCCGACATCCTGCGGTTCGGAAAAGAGGCCCCAGAGGCCGCCCAAGACGATGACACCACAATCGGAGAGTTGGTGGATCAGCTACGCCTGGGCCATTGGTTCCGCCACAACTATCTGATGCCCATGTGTGGCGCGATCTGGTCGACCCCAGTTGAGTTCGTGGATCAGTTCCCGGCCCGCTCGCTAGTGCAATTCTTCCGAAACCACGCTCTGCTGGCCAGTGGACGCGCGAAGCAGCATCAATGGTATACCGTCAAAGGCGGTAGCATCGAATATGTGCGTCGCATCGATGCCGCCCTGCGCGCGCGCGGATGCGATATCCGATTGGCTGCACCGGTTGATCACGTGAAACGCGACGATGTGGGTGTTACGGTCCACAGCCAAGGTCACGCGGATCAGTTTGACGAGATTATCCTAGCCACGCATTCCGATCAATCGCTGGCCATTCTGGGCGATGCCGCGACCGAAGCCGAGCGCGCGGCACTTGGCGCAATCCGGTATCAGCCCAATACAGCGATTCTGCATTGCGACGAACGCCAGATGCCACGGCGACGCGCCTGCTGGTCCAGTTGGACCTATCGGTCGCAGGCTGGAAATGTTGGCGTAACCTACTGGATGAACCGGCTTCAGAATATTCCGGACAGTGACCCCCTTTTCGTGTCGCTGAATGCTTCATCAGAAATTCCTGCGGATAAAATCTATGATCAAGTCGAATTTGCCCACCCGGTATTCGACAAAGCAGCCCTGAAAGCACAAGGGCAAATCCGCGAGATGCAGGGACAGAACCGAACCTGGTTTGCCGGCGCCTATAACAGGCACGGCTTTCACGAAGACGGGATTGCCAGCGCGATGCATGTTGTTGCGCAGCTGAACGGCACCCCGCAAACCCTCGGAGCTGAAAATGACACTCTTGCAAAAGGCCCGGCCATCCCTGCCTAAGGGTGGCTTCCGCGCGGCGTTGATTTCGGTGTTGCTGCTGGCCTCTGGCGGGCTTGCAGCCTCACCGGGCCTGAACACGCTGGACAACCCTCAACTGCATGGCACGGCAACCTACCGGTACTTGGGATTGCCTCTGTATAATGCACAGCTGTTCACACAGCGCGGTGCGTCGTTTGATTGGGGGCAGGACTTTGCTCTTGAACTTCAATACCGCCGCAACGTGACGAAAAAGGCGCTGATCAATTCGACACTGGATGAGATGGAGCGCATCGGCAGCCCGGCCCCAGTGCGCGATCAGCTTGAAACCTGCTTCAAGGCCGTGAAAAAAGGCGACCGATATCTGGCCGTATCAGATGGACCAGATCGCGTGTCTTTCTGGCTGAATGGCGCCAAGACCTGCACGATGTCCTATCCGGGCATCAAGCGCAGTTTCATGTCTGTTTTCTTGGGTGAAAACACGCGCTCGGCCTCCTTCTCGCAGAAGTTGCGGGGAAAATAATGCTGTATCCGCGGGTCAGCCTCTATGCGCTGATGCTCGCGGCAGCGGGTATCCCGCTTTATATTCATCTGCCGCGTTTCGCCGCCGTCAATCTTGGTATCGGACTGGGTGTAATCGGTACTGTCCTGCTGGTGATCCGGTTGGTCGATTTGGTGCAGGATCCTTTGATCGGCTGGGCCATCGACCGTTGGCCCAAGGCCCAACTTGTATTCGCAGCAATGGCTGCGCTGGGATTGGCCATTGGCTTTCCGGTCCTCTTTAACTTGCCCGAAGGCGCAAGCATCGCAGCATTAGTCTCTGTTCTGGTGTTACTGTTTTCGGCCTACAGCCTCGGCACGATCCTTTTGTATGGCCGCAGCGCCACCCTTGCAAAACAGACAGATCCGAAAGAACTGATGACATTGGCCGCATGGCGCGAAGGCGGCCAATTGTTGGGAGTGGTCGTCGCAGCCAGTGCCCCTGCTCTGTTTCTGGCGTTCGGAGCGGCCGCTCAGGGATATCCAGCTTTCGGCATATTCTTGGGCCTGTTAGCGGTGCTGACATGCGCGGTGACGTACCCCATTTGGCTGCGTACGCCGATTACCGGCGATGGGTTATCTTTTGCAGGGCTGGGTCAGGCAGGTGCGCTGCGTCTGTTGGCTTTGGCGCTGGTGAACAGTTTGCCTGTGGCCATCACATCAACCTTGTTTTTGTTCTTCGTTGAAGATCGCCTGCAATTGCCTGGAAAAGCCGGGCCGCTATTGATCCTGTTTTTCCTCAGCGCCGGGGCAAGCGTTCCGCTTTGGGCGCGCCTAAGCAACCGAGTTGGCCCGAAACAGACTCTGATAATCGCCATGCCCCTTTCGATCGCAGGCTTCATCGGTGCCGCCACTCTGTCGGCGGGGAACCTGACTGGGTTCGCAGTGATCTGTATTGCATCTGGTGCCGCATTGGGCGCGGATATGGTCGTGTTGCCAGCGATGTTCTCGGTCGTACTGACGCGCGCTGGCCTGAACGCATCCGCGGCGTTTGGCATCTGGTCATTTGCGGGCAAACTGGGCCTTGCATTGGCCGCCTTCTTCACTTTGCCGCTGCTCGAACGCAGCGGATTCGCTCCGGGACAAGCAAACTCGGCCGAGGCTCTGAATACGCTCAACCTCGCTTACGCAGTGCTGCCCTGCATCCTGAAACTCGGCGCGTTCGGACTGGTTCTGACGTTGCCAACGGAGGTCACTTCCAAATGACACTTGTTGCCATCCTTCTTGCCGCCATCCTTTTGGTGATCATTGCAAAGCGGAGGTTCCTGAGCTTTCGCTCACAGGTGCCTGCGGACTACGCAAGCACAGGCCCTGCCTTTAACATGAAACAGAACCTGAACGGGGAAATCCTGTCCGAGGGGTTGATCTATGGACCCAACGGCAAGATGACCAACAGCTTTGTTGCCCGTATGGTTGGCGAATGGGACGGAAACACCGGTACACTGGCCGAGTATTTCACCTATTCCAACGGCCAGCAGATGACCCGCAAATGGTATCTGACACTGGGCACTGGCAACACATTTACCGCCACTGCAGATGACATCGTGGGCGAGGGTCAAGGCACGATCTCGGGGTCTACAGTCAAGTTGAAGTACCGGATCATTTTGCCGCAAGATTCAGGCGGGCATACTCTGGACGTGACCGATTGGATGTATCTGACCGAAAACGGTGTGATCATGAACCGATCCGAGATGCGCAAGTTCGGAATAAAGGTTGCCGAACTGGTTGCCACGATGCGCCCTGCGCCCGAGGTCAAGACCGCGTATCTGAACGGGGCAAACGGATATGATGCAGACAGCGACGTGAGGCCGCTGCAATGATGATCCGGAGGCTTACTGTCTCAGCTCTGGCGATCGTGGGGATTGTGGCTTTAGCATCTTGTTCGGCCAAGCCGCGCGTTCCAAAGACGTTCCTGTCAGACCGGCAATTGAATCTGGAAGAGTTCTTTGAGGGCGAAACCGTAGCCTATGGGCAGTTCCAAGACGTTCTGGGCAATGTCCCGCGACGGTTTACTGTGGATATAGACGGCACATGGGACGGCAAAACGCTGACGCTTGTCGAAGATTTTGTTTATGACGATGGTGCCACGGAACAGCGGATCTGGACTCTGACCAAAACAGGTGAAGATACGTGGACAGGAACCGCTCCGGGTGTGCTTGGCACCGCCTCGGGTGTCGAGCGTGGGGATACGTTCAACTGGAAATACAAAATCGACCTGCCCATCAAAGAAGGCACAATGCGCGTGAACTTCGACGATTGGATGTGGCTGTTGTCGGATGACCGTTTGCTGAACCGCGCTTATGTTTCGCGTTACGGCGTGCGGTTGGGCGAAGTCATTCTGTTCTTTGAAAAGAAATGAAAAAGGGCGGATCTAAGGACCCGCCCAATAGTCTGTATGGTTCAGATCAACTTAGAAGTTGAACTGAGCACCAAAGTCAGCGCGGATGCGGCCGTCTTCGTCACCGTCTTTGATCTCGCCAACAGCGCCACGCAGGGTCGCACCGTTGCCCAGGTCGTAGATGGCACCAACACCGATGTTGCGCGTATCGTCATCCGCATTGCCGTCACCGTAAACGAACTGCAGGGTGGTTGCTGCGCCAACGTTGTAAGATGCCGACAGACCATAGGCAGTGCCGTTTTCGGCATCGTCAGCAACGTCGTCGTCTGCCAGGAACAGGGTGCCGTAGAAATCGCCCAGTTCTGCGCCGATGGTCAGAACGGCCAGGCTTTCTTTTTCAACGCCAGCGCCTTCGTCGGTCTCACCATAGGCCAGCGACGCGGTGATGTTGTTGAATGTGTACGAACCGCTTACGTCCCAGCGATCGCGATCGTCAGTCTGACCCGCGCCCAAGAATTGAGTGTCCTGATCATACGAGGCCGAGAACGCGAAATCGCCGACGGTGTAACGGAAGAATACCGCGTTTGCACCGGAACCGGTCGAGCTGTACTCGAGGAACGAGTAGTTAACGCCAACGTACTGGCCAAGGAATTCTTCCAGGCCGGGTTCGTTGCCGAAATAGTCATCCAGGTTGTCGAACGAACCCGAGACGTTGCCCGCGTCAACACGCAAGCCGCCGTAGATGACCGAGAAACGGGCGCCGTTCAGACCAGCTTCGTTCTGTTCACCGGTGGACGAGTCGTCGTCGGCCTGCAAACGAACGCGGCCCTGGAATTCGACACCGCTGTCGGTTTCGACATTGGCGTCGATGTTCAGGCGGAAACGCGACACCAGAATGGTATTGTCGGTCGAAGGATTGTTCACGTTGACGGCGCCGCCGGCGGTCGTGGTTGTGGTTTGTGCAGAACGATCTTCTTCGTAGCCAATACCAAAACGACCGTAGCCGCTGAATTTAACTTCCGCGGCAGCAACGCTTGCGGTTGCGATCAGCGCGGTCGATGCGATGAGGAGTTTTTTCATGGTGTGATTCCATAAATTTCGAGAGGAGGACAGCCGCGCAATTGCGACTTGAGCTTCCATTCTTAGATTTACAGAAATTACGCAATATGTATCTTGCGTTTTTTTGTCAGCGCAATGGAGTCTGTTGCATCTTTGCACTGATCGTTGATCCCGCCGCATGCGGTTAGCGTTTATTTAAGAACCATTCGGGGATTCACCAGAAACATTACAAAGGTGTGATCAACAAAAGTGGCGGTGGGCCTTGAAACGGCCAAGCGCCGGACTGTCGCATTGAAAATAAAGGTAAATTCAAAACCCAAATTTTTGAGTGCAGATAAAACGATCTGCATGTCCGATGGTGGTCAATTGCTGGTGTAAAAGAACGACAAACTGCGGCTGGTTCCTCCGGGTGGCAGAGGGAACGGCTCGGCGGCGCGAACTTGCGCGCGGGCAGCGCGGTCGACTTCGGGCGAGCCGGAACTGTCCACCACATCGACAAAGGCCAGTGATCCGTCAGGGTTGATCCGGAAGAAAACCTGCGCAAAGCCGCGCGCCGAGACAAAGACGACCGGGGCGCGGTTCAGATGGACCAGAACCTCGCCCGCATAGTTGGTGGTGTCCGAATTCCCGGGCCCCCGCCCACCAGACCGAGTGCCACTGTTGCCTCGGGTGAAGTTATCGACCCCGCTGCGCCGATAGGTGGATAAGGGCGACTCGATCTCTTGCGAAGGGAATCTCAGATCACTGAAATCCCGCGCGCCATTACTTGCGCCCTGCCGTCGGGGTGTCGGCTTGCGTTCGGGCCGTTGTGGCCGGATCGAGGACCGAACAGCCAGTTCCGAATCCGCCTCGGTCTCTTCCGGCTCGGCGGTTGCTTCGGGCAGAACGGGATCGACCGCTTCATCTTCAAGCGGCACAACCGGCACGACAGAAATTTCGGGCACAGGTTCAGCGTCGGGTTCAGGAAGCGCTGCCAGTTCTTCGACCTCCGGTGTCACGGGCGGCGTTTCGGTGGGGGCCTCAAGTTCCTCGGGCAAAACGTCCGGATCGCCTTCGGGTATCTCGACCACCTCTGCTGTTTCCACGGACGGAGTTTCTTCAATTTCATCGCTCGCGGCTTCTTCGCCTTCAGATGTATCTTCGGTCTCAGCCACATCCGGTTCGACTGGCTCGGTTTCTACGGGCTGCACAACTTCGGCCTCACCAACATCCGGTGAGAAGGTCTGCTGAGGGTTTTCCGAGGCGACTAGCGCCTCGCTGACCGGCACTTCAGGTTCCTCTGGCAGTTCTTCGACAACTTCTTCTTCGGCTGGCGGCTCGGGCTCGGGGACAGGCTCCGGCTCTTCCGGTGCTGATGCGGGTTCGGCAAGGTCTTCGAAACTGTTGCCCAGTTCAACCGTATCTTGCGCGTCCGAAGTGCCAGCATCCTGAACCAGATTTGGCGTCGTAAAAGCAAGCCCCATGAAATGCAGAAGCAATGACACCAGCACGGCGACAACCGCGATGAAAATGGACCCCCGGATCATTCCAACGCCTTTTGGGTCACCACGAATACAGATGTTGCCCCAAGACGACGCAATGTCCCCGTAACTTCGACCAGACGCGCGCCCAGCGCCTCGCGATCGGGGACGATCCGCACCGGGCCGGGCTCTCGACCTTGCATATAGGCTTCGGGCTCAATCTCTGTTCCGCGAAAACTCAGGCTGCCGTCACTGTGCATTACCAAAGCATCGGGAGGTTCGCGCCCATCCAATTCGGACGTATCCACAAGCTGAAGATCCGGATCCAGCGGCACCGCAACCGTTCCGGCGATCAGAAAGAAGATCAACATCAGAAAGATGACATTGATCAGAGCGATCGTGGAGTCGCGTTTACGGCGGGGACGGATTGAGCGGATCATTCCAGCACCAAAACGCTGAGACCTTCGCGCCCCCTGAGCCGGACCAA
The DNA here is from genome assembly GCF_059609525.1 of Ruegeria sp. YTSC325. Classification (NCBI taxonomy): domain Bacteria; kingdom Pseudomonadati; phylum Pseudomonadota; class Alphaproteobacteria; order Rhodobacterales; family Roseobacteraceae; genus Ruegeria; species Ruegeria sp. YTSC325. The sequence goes on along the minus strand of NZ_JBXWLY010000008.1, from coordinate 57,788 downwards.
AAGGTCCACCAACCGCTGCGAGGTGGTCGCCTCGCCCAAACTGATCAGAATCTGGCCGGTTTCGACCTGCGCCGTCAGATCATCGAACGTAATGTCAGCACCGTTCAAAGTCAGCGTCTCGGGCCCGAGTTGAACAAAAAACCGTTCGGTCGGGGTATCAGAGGGAGTGCCGCCGCCGGTCGCGTTACTCAGCTCGATTTCGGCGTATTTCGAAAAAGTTGACGTGAGCATGAAGAACAGCAGCAGCAGAAAGATCACGTCGATGAGCGGCGTCATCGACAGCGGTCGTCTGACAAAGGGCGCCCTGTTACGCATGTCCCGGTGCGGTTTCCATGGGTTGGTCAGTATCGGCGAGCGGGATCGCTTGCCCAGGCACAAGGATCGTGCGCAGCGCCTTGTCGGCGAATACTCTTTCACGTGCCGTCCGGCTTTCGAACCAAGACAGGACCATTGAGGTCGGCATAGCCACGGCCAACCCTACGGCAGTCGTGATCAGAGCCACCCAAATTCCGCCCGCCAAAAGTGACGGATCAACAGACGAGCCAGCGGATTGCAGGCTTTGAAACGCCTCGATCATACCCAGAACAGTCCCGAACAAACCCAGCAGCGGGGCCAACTGCGCCACCGTGTCTAACAGGCGAAAGCCGCGTTCAAGCCCGGCCAGCGCCAGCCCGGCTTCGGCATCCAGACGTTGGTCCAGCCCTGGTGCATCCGGCGCATCCATGGCCACTTCAACCAGCGGTGCCAGATAGCTGCGGCTTTTGGCCAGCCGCGCGCGCGCCGTCTGCTTGTCGCCATCATCCCAGGCGGCCAATGCCTGCGACAACACCCGGTGCCGTCCAACACCTGACACGGCGAACTGCCAGACCTTATAGAGCGTCACCGCAAGGGTCACGACGGACATGGCAATCAGGATCGCAACAACCGGCCCGCCAAGGTTCAGGATTTCGCGCAGCGCGTCAATCGGGCTCATCCCAGAAGCTCCACATCTGTGCGGCTACTCAGCTTCAGTGCCTCAATGCAGATCGGACTGTCTGCGCCGTCGACCGAGCATTTCTTTGCACCGTTGATCAGCACTTGGCCGATGGACGCGCAGCTTACGTCGCGCAGGTCAAATCGCCGTAACCGGGGACGATCCACGGGCAGTTCGCGAAAAGGGTACAGCGTCAGGGTGATCAGACTGCCGGATGTGTCGAAGATAACCGTTTCGAAACTGGCGTCTTCTATGTCGACACCGGTTTTGTTTTCGACCAGGAAGTTCATACGACAGCCCTGTTCGACATCCTGCAAGGCATTCAATTCAATCTGCAAATTCCCCGGCCCACTGTCCTGAGACTGCGCGGCAGACGCGAACGGCAAGCTACAGAAGATCAAAGCCACAAGGGCCGGGCGGAGAAACGGCATTTACGTGCTCCCGATTGTTCAAAGCGGACATCGAAGACCGACGACACTTGACTGGCGATCCGCTACACATAGCGAACACCGCAAGCCGGTAAAAGAGTAGCAGACGGCTTTGTGAATTTCGTGGCAGACCTGCGCCTATTCGGTTGTAGTGTCACCATTTCCCGACGCCTCATCAGAGGGTCGACGCGTTGCGAATGCACAGGCAACCAACCATTCCATCGCGTTCGCCTTCATGTCATGTTCCGCTGTCACGGCGATACTGCGACTTTCGAAGATCTGATTGTAAATCGGCCAGTCATCCTGGAGAGAAGGGTAAATCGACCCTTGTGTCTTTCTCTGCTCCCATTTGTGCATCTTGCCTCCGGCTACTCCAAAGCTGATCTGGCCGGGAATCGTGGCCGTTCCACGCCGGTCGGTCATCAAAGGGTCCGAAAAATCGCGATGCCCCATACCTTGCACAAAACTGACATTGGCGGGATTGCAGCCCAGCCCGAACCACATGCCTTCCGCAGCCTTGTCCAGCAAATCCTGCGGCACGTCCTCTGCCAACGCACCGTACATGGCAAACTGCCCGGCTCTCCAGTTCGAGCCGGGACCAAAACGCATCCAACCCCGGCCCCAAGGGTACGTGGCCGTCGTGTGCAACCCGAAATCCCGCCCCATTCTTTCGCCTTTTAAAGCGCGCGATTTTATCCAGCGACCGATCGCGGTATACACTTTGCTGTTTACGGGCCTGCCTTCTTTGGCGGCTTTCATATATTCGGTATTGCTGTAGGGATAGACACCCAATCGAACGCCGTCCACAGGCGTATCAGCCTGCGGGGCAAACGGGTTATGAGCTTCAAACGCGGTGCGCGCCTGTTTGTTACCGGTCGCCCGATACAAAGCCGCCGCGGCAGCGACACGAGCCTCGGCGACCCTGCTTTTCGACAAAACGGCCGTCTCATCAGCTTCGTCCATGTCCGGCACGGGTTGCTGTTCCGCCCAATTCCACGCCGACAGGGCTTCGGCAATGATCGCATCGCCCAGCACCTGGTCTGCGCAGGTGTTCTTGATCACATGCCCCAGCTTGGCTGCGCCGAAGACGAACCGATAAGCGGCCCAGACCTCGGGTCCATAGGCATAGATTTTCTGCACCGGGTTCCATGAAACCGATCCAAATATCCCGCTTCTGGAATACTCGACGCCCCCTATGATCGCACCATCCTCGTGCTGTGTGCGACGCCACAAAGACGCGCCCCAAAGTGCCTCGTGGATCAGATCAGGCAGGACGGTTTGACCATCTCCGATATCCTGCGCGTTCTTTTTGGCCTTCACGGCCGGATGCGCGAAAGGTTTGCCGCTTTCAGGCAGATTCAGGTCCAGAGTTCGACAGTGATCATGAGCCTCGACAAGTTCGGCCATGTGAAAGACCACATCCATGTGCTGCACGCGGCGATCCCAGTCACCCGCGTCATGCCATCCACCCCATGCGCTTGGATTGGTCGGCATCGTCGACAGTTCGGGCGCGGCGTCGGTACCTCCTGCCCCCTGTACATACTCGGACAGCAATTCAAAAACGCGCGCTTTTCCGTAGCCCTCGCTTGTAACGCCCAGTTTAACGTCCGTTTGCCATATTCTGAGCCCATCGTCGGGGTGGCCGTCGCGCGGCCGCGATATCCCCTCGCCGAATGGTTCCGCAATTTCACAACCGGATCTCTGGTAATAGTACCAGCGGGCAGCCAGTCGCAGGGCTTTGTCGTAAGGTGCGAGTGATACAGGGAAGGGAAAGGACCGACCCAACCCGTCGACATGAAGATGAAAATCTCCCTCGAGATTCAGGTCAGAAAAGTCAGCCTCATATATATCGCAGCCATTGAAATTAAGGTCTTTCCGATGCGGCTCGGCCCCAGGTTTCACTAGTCGCAGACGACCTGACATCGCTTCGACCCCGTCTTGGGTGGACGTAAGGCGCCAAACCGTGTCCTCCGATACTGCGCCATCCGTGGTTCCGGCCCGGCCGTTCTGGTCCTGCCCCCACCACGCACCGACATATGCCTTCTTTGGCCCGGTCAGAGGATATCCGGAGTGACAAACGTGGATCGCTTCGCTGAACGGGTTTTTTTCTCGGCGGTGTTCGATCCTTTTTACAGACGGCCCCTTGATGGCAACGACCGCACCGTCGGGAATGTCTTGATCCAGTTCGAAGGTTACAACATGCCTTTTCGTGCTTTCGAAACGTCCGTTTGCGACTGCCATCGTCTGAACAGGTGTCGATTTGCGGTACAGCGCGGTCACCTGCACGGCTGTACCGTCGACGGTCACTTGCCACTGATCAGCCTCATCAGCCAAAGCGTGCTTTTGATGGTCTTCTTTGCCCAGACGAAACCCGCCCAAGCGGCTGCCCTTCTCGACTTTGGCCCAACTTGTGAAAAGTTGAGGCATGGTTGCGCTCTCATTCCCCGAGAAGTTCCCTGAACGACCATTCAACTTCCCAACCGAACCGAAATCCTTTGTTGGGTCCGGCGACCATACGACTCGGTCACTAGCGGTCACTTCAACAGATTCAGGTGCTGCCAATTTGGTATCAACAAGAGTGAGCTGGATAGTACTTGCGCCAATAAACCCAACACTATCTTCTGTCACATGCTGTCGCGCCTGAGCATGAACCGGCGCGGCCCCAGCCCAAAAAAGCCCTGCCAAACAGGTGCTTTGCAACAAAAACATACGCCGAGACAAAGCCATTGATCATGCGCCCCCTTCTGATCATTCGCCTATCTTACACCCTTCGATCCAAACTGCGAACGAAGCGCCAGATCAATTTCGGGCGAAACAAGCTGTCCGGGTACATGATCACGCCACATAAGCCTTCGAACAAGGCGACGGGTTTGCGCCCATACAGGTACTGATTTCGGACACCCGACCAAAACGCATCTATGTGCCGCGCACGTAAAAGAAAACGCAAACGCGCGCCGAATTCTTTTTGCATCTCAGGATTAACCGCAATCTTCTTGACGCAAGGCACCTGCTGCACAAACAGCGAACTGCGTGTTTTGAAATTCGCCCCGTTTGCGACCTGACGGTAATACAACAAAGCCGGGCCTCGGATCACGCTGAATTGGCCATGCAGCAAGACACGGCACCAGAATTCCCAATCTTCCCCGGCGGTCAGGTCTTCGTCATATCCTCCGGACAGCCGTGCAACCTCGGTGCGCAGGGCAAGCGCGCCTCCGTTTACGACGAAGTTCTTTTTCAACAAGGCAGGCAGTTGTTCTCCGTCCGGTACCAGCGACCTGTTATCAGCACCGCGCAGATGTTCACCTTCGACATTAATACGCTGGACGCCCGCCAGCGCTCCGATTGCGTCAGAACCTTCGAGAGCGTCCTTGTAAAACAGCAGCCCATCAGCGTGCAGCAGATCATCCGCATCCAGGAATAACACGTAGACACCACGCGCCAGACTTAGACCCAAGTTTCGTGCGGCGCTAACACCCTTGGCCGGCCCGACAACGGGAATGAAACGCGGGTCGCGACCGGCAAACTCTTCGATGATGCCCCGAGTTCCGTCGGACGAGCCGTCGTCAATACAAAGAACCTCGAAATCTGCGAAGGTTTGGGCAACAAGGCTTTGAAACGTTTCTTCGATGAAACGTTCCATGTTGCGTGCGGGAATAACCACCGAAAACACCGGGTTTGCCTGCTGCATGTCAACGCCCCCCTATGCGATCGACCTGAACGGCCGCCGCGCTATATTCGGAAAAGGTTAATCGCGCCATCGCCGCCAGCATTCCCGCACCACGACAGACTTCAAGAACACCCCGATACATCCTTGCTCTGGAGCCGAAACCCAAACACAGGCACAAGGTTGCCCCCCACCCGATGGCCCCGACGCCTTTGACCATCCGTAGAACCACCCCCTGACGCCGGATCAATGCGATGCGCCCCAATGTATTGCCCTTGCGGAACCAACGTCGGCTTAGCCAACGCATGGTGGTCCTGTTTTCCGGGACATCATCCCAAACCAGCGCATCGGCTGCAGACCGGATCATGCCGCCCGTTTGCTTTAACCGCGAAAAGAACTCTTCATCCTCGCCTCCGGTCGTGTTGAAGCGCATGTCGAACCGCAGGCCATGCGCCCGAATGACCGCAGCATCCGCGATCGAGTTGTTCGTTGCAGCAGAAGGTAACTGAGCCCGATGTTCATAAGGCCCCATTTGAAACAGCCCTAATGCGTCCACCCAATCTGGCGGTTGTTTCCGATACTTGGGCTGGACTGCGCCCTGCACAGCAACCGTCTCGGGTGTTTCAATCACATCAAGCATGCGCGCCAACCAAGTAGGAGAGGCCGTTTCATCATCGTCCAAAAAGGCGAAATACCTTGCATCATATGGGGCCTCAGCCAGAGTCCGGTTGCGCGCCGAAACAATTCCGCGCTCGTGCTCGATCACGTAGATCACCGGCCAAAGGCTGAGCCCGTGTATGTCGCCCAACTGGGATTGTGCCGTTTCATCCGGCGCGTTGTCCGCGATGACCAGCGTGATCCGGACATTCCAACCGTCCAGATACTGCGCATTCAGGCTTTCGATCAGCATTTTCAGCCCATGGGGTCGCCGATAAGTCGCAATGCAAATCGCGACATGCAGAACGGGGTCTTGCTGAACCTTAGCGCACATTTTCAATCGCCCCAACTGGTTGGAAGAACCCCATGACTCACCCTTGGGATTCGGAACGGTCAGCAAACACGTCCCGCCATGTCGGCCACGGCAAAACATCTCGACCAGCTTGTTGGGCCACATATTCCATGTCCGGCATGAACTGACTTGCCAGGCGTTGCCGCGTTTCCGGCATCGGCGGTGCCACTTTGGTTTTCAGGTGCTGCCTGTTCATCGACAGCGCCTGTTTCAATCCCGGCAATTCCTTCAGGGAACTTACCAGACCCGGCATGCCCAACGAACGGATTGTATCGCCGCCATATCGGAGTGTTTTTTGCACCCCGGGCATCCTATACGTGATGCTTTCATGGTGGCGGGCACCCAGGGACACAGGGTTGGCCTCGGCCGCGACGCCAAGGTGGTTGCAAACTTTATCATAGGTGCCACGGGGATCGGCGGAAATATCCTCGGAGAACAGCAACAGCAGCGCATCTCGATCAAAATGGGCAAGCCAACTTTCCAGATTGGCCTTGTAGTGACTTTGAAGCGCATAGGCAGGGTTTTGCGCCCATGCGGTCTCGAACGAAGTTGCCGGATCAATGTGGCCCTTGCGTATTTCGTGCATATGGTTCGAAAACGCCCGCTCGATCGGATCACGCAAAATGCAGATCAGTTTGAGATCTTTGTTGTAGGCCCGTGCCCTCTGAGCTGCGTCGCGACTGAAAAAATAGGTGGGCGAACACTCACCCCTGATACGGCCCTCAGAATTGTCGTCGAAACAGGATTCGTACCACGTGTACCCACGGTCATAATTTGCAGTGAAAAAGTTCAGCTCTTTCGTTTCGCTGGTTACCACTTCCGGGTGTTCCGCGAGGACATGATGCAGCCATGTTGTCGCGGCTTTTTGCGCGCCAATGCCAATAAATCCGACTTTCGCCACTTTAAAACACCTTCCAACTCATCAACAGAACCCGCCCGACGACTTGAAATACGAAATACGCCGGCGGTGTGTGTTATTGCCGCCGCAATCGCCGGGATATGTCTTTTCTCAGAACAATACTCAGCGCGTGCGGAATGGTGTGCACATACCTTTTGATCAGGTATCGCGGACCAGTTGCAATTCGGTGCAACCATTCCAGCCCCGACTTTTGCATCCACAAAGGCGCCCGAGCGTAATCACCAACTATGTAATGATAACACCCGCCACAGGTCACAATCCAAGCGCAGTTTTCCAACTTTGGAGCAATGCGCGCAGCGAAATATTGCTCTTTCGGCTTACCCAACCCAACCCAAAGAATATCCGCGCCGCTCGCATTGATATCTTCGATAATGGCATCTTCTTCGCTTTCATCGAAGTACCCATTGCGCCGTCCGGCAATTTTCAAACCGGGATACAAATCCTTGAGTTTTTCGGTACAGTCGCGGTTTATTTCTTCGACGCCGCCCAACAAATAAAAACTAAGATCATTCTTCACTGCGACTTTTGCCGCCGAATGAATAAAGTCAGTGGTCGCAGTTCGTTCGGGGATTCGGGGTTGGCCCTTAATGAACTTGGAGGCCCAGACAACAATCTGGCCGTCCGCATGGACAATATCGGCAGAGTTCATGACCTTTGTGAACCGTTCATCCGTGGAATACGCGGAAATTGCATGCGCATTAGACGAAAACACCGTCAACGCACGGCCCAGCTGTCCTGACCTACGTTGCTTCACGTCTTCAACCATGGCTGACGTGAGTTCTTCGTCACTTGCAACTGCGACAGGCATTCCACCCACCAAAATATGCGGCAAACGCATTTCGGCATGTTTACTCATAATCAGTCGTCCCTAAAAACAAAGGTAGATACTAGGTACGGCGTAAGGTTAGCAGGCGTAGTGATTCTTACTATTAAATTTGGCTCTGAAACCCGGATTGCGGGCGAATTAACCTAAGTTAAGACTATTCTTATCACGTTATCCCGACTTTTAGCATCAATAGTTAAAATTTTAGTCTATTGTTCGCGCAATTGCAGATTTTTCTGTTGAATGCCCCCCTCTCGGCTTATGTTTCAAGATATAGATATTTAGTTTGTTTGTGAGTTATGACCGATCAGTACCGAAGAAGTTTGGATGCGGAATTATCAGGACTGGGACTGACCTCGGCAGGCGACCCGGAGCTTAGGGTTCTGTCAAACATTGCCTGGGCAATCCGGCGTTCTTTGTTTTGGGTACTATGCTTAGGCTTCATGGCGGCAGTTGTGGCCTATGCCCTGACGTATCTGTCGGTTTCAAAATATACGTCGAACGCCAAGGTAATGATCGAAACCCGCGTTCAGACGGAAACTGAATTCACACCGCAAGTATCCGGTTTGCCCTTGTCGCTAACTTCCCTTGAAAGCGAACTGATCTTATTGCGCTCGACTGACTTGATAGAAACTGTCGTTGACCGGTTGGAGTTGCAGAACGACCCCGAGTTTTCCGGGCAAGACGAAGCTACTTCGTTGTCTCCGATTGATCTGGCACGGGGGCTGAAAGACCAGCTGGTCGCCTACCTTGTTGGAGAAGACAACGAGCTGGCGACCGGCGGTGAAGGTCAGCCAGAACTGGACCTGACGCGAGAAACCACCATAAAAAACCTGCAAGACTCAAGAAGTATTGAACAGATTGGCGATCTTTCGGCGGTTTATGAAATTCGGGTAACCTCGGAATCTCCGCAAAAAGCGGCGTTAATCGCAAACAGTCTGGCCAGTGAATATATGACGCTTTTGACCAGAATGAAGCGCGATGACCTTGTGCAATCGCAGCAATGGCTTGCCACCCGGATCGGTCAAATACGCGAGGACTTGAACACGCTCAGCTCGGATCTCGAGGCGCATTCGATTGATACCCCCTTCACTCCGGACGAATACGCGACAATCAAGGCGCAGAGAATTAAGGCCGAAAAACGAGCAGCTCTGGTTGGTGATGAACTGTTCGAGATCGACGGGAAGTTAAAGACCCTGCGTTTCCTGAAAAGCAATGATCAACTGATTGAGGCGGTCGAGTTCGCGACAGAGACCGGGCTGATGTCCCAAGTTCCGGGCAAGGCCCTCGACTCTAAGGAAAGCGTTGCGGTGCTCGAAGATGCCCAAAATGCTGCAGAACGCAGATCTGACGTTCTGAAAGGGCAACTTGCGGCATTGAATCTCACTATCGAAAACTTCAAGGAACAACAGGTTCGTCAAGTTCAGCACGATTCAGTCACCAAGAGAATTGAAAACGAAATTTTGGTCGCTGAAGCAATCTATCGGGATTTTGTTTCTCAGCTTGGCCGCCGTGCAGAGCAAGGAGAGTACCTGGACGCTGGCGCGCATATTATCGAAACCGCGCGGGTTCCCGTTGAGCCTTCCGAACCACGGCGCTCGGTTACTGCGCTTATGGTCATGTTCGTGGTTGTTTTCTTTGGGTTGGCATATGTTGTTATTCGCGAACTATTCCAAAAACGCCTGAGAACCACTTACGAGCTTGAAAACGCCACTGGCATCAAGTTGTCGGCGATTGTGCCAGAAATGAAACGGAACCGTCCGTTCGAAACATTTTTTACAAAGAACGGTAAGATCGATTCCCAGCTTCTTCACTACGGGCGCAAACTTTTGGCGAACGCCGATTTTGGCTTACGTACACTTCGCCAGGATGGGGAATTGTCGACGTCTCAAGCTGCTGAGTTTTTTTCGAAGAGTCTGGACATCAAAAGCAACCATCGTACCCCGGAAAACGGGTGCATGATCTTTTCAGGCGCAACCGCGCTGGCGGATGAAGGCAAGACCTCTACGCTTCTACTGCTTGGTGCTGTCGGTGCCCAGGCGGGGTATCGAACATTGATCGTGGATTGCGACACAGTAACATCGACTTACCGAGACCTGTCTCAAGTCACCGAAGAGTCTCTGAAATACGCTGCCAACCACCCGTTATCTCTGCAGGATTTCATAGTTGGAACACCACAGGACGGGTTGGATGTTCTTCCCCTTGTCGGAACGCAAAAGGACACCAAACTGATCAAGTCCGTTGAGGATTTTCTGTGTTCTCAAACTTTCCTGAACCTGCTGCATGGGTTGGCGGATTCATACGAGGTCATTCTGCTGGACACGCCACCACTTTTGCAGGCCGTCGAGTCCGCCTATCTTTCTCAGGTGTCGCAGCGTGTCATTCTGTTCACGCGCTGGAACAAGACTGACAGAAACTATGTTATGCAGGCAATGCGTGAGCTGGAAAATGCAGGGGTACGTCCGGCTGCCTTGGTCGCAACTCGCGTGGATATGAAGCAAATTAGAAAATATGGCGATCCGCTAATGGCGTAAGCCGGGTTAGCCGGTGGGTTCAAGCGTGCAGAATGTCTGCCGTCGTGAGTTTAAATGCGACCTGCCGATAAACACAGTTTAGCCAGTTTCGGTTCAGCACAAGGCCGGAAGAGAACGCGATCACTCCGTCAGCGGAGGTTCCGGCGCGATTTCCTGGACCGAGATCTCAAGGCTGTCCCCAGGCAGCAACTGAGTCAGCTTGTCGACCTCTCGGGACTGCAACTGGCCATCTACCATCCGAAAAACGGTAACGGTGTAGTCGATATCCATAATCAGGCTTTCAGTACCGATTTCATCCGAGGCGCCCGCAAGATACTTCGAAATAGTGTCCATCTGATGCCGCGCGTCTCGAACGTCCAAAGTAGCTGCCCTTCGTTCCTGAAGCAGCCGCAACGATCGCTCTTGTTCGTATTGCTCTTGGTCCCGTATCAGCCGGGTCATGATCAGACTTGTGCCCGCGAGGTCTTCCTCGACATCCAAAAGGCGGGTCGCTGAAAGAACGGTCGTACGCCGCGTATCAGCCAAACGGGACCCAGGAGCCAGACCTTTGTCGACCAGGCTGACGACTCTTGCTTCTTCCTCTTCGTCGGCCTTCAGCGCCTTGGCCAATTCGGTCTTTTGCTCTTCGAGAATCCGAATTCTTTCAGAAGCCTGTTTTTGTGCATTCGTGAAAAATTCGCGCTCACCGGCCTCATTTTCCTGGTTGATTTTCCGGATTCTGATTTGCTCGGCCACCAATTCACTCAGAACTTTAGGTGATACCGAAACCGCAGTTTCCACCGGCGGCAGCAAATCCATGTCCTGAGCTATCTCGGACGAGGCACGCCAAGCCGTAACAATACCTTCTGCATGTTTTAGTGCTGCTTGTCCGTAAGCGGTTTGCCATCGCAGCAATTGAATAGGATCAATGGTGATATCGTCAGTCAGCAGGCGGCTTCGGACGCCACCGGCCAAAGCCACGGCCTCGCGCGCGGTTATTGCCACCCGAAAATCGATCTGACCGGTTTGCGCAACATCGCCCCCGACAATAATCGGTCGGTAGCCGTTGCGCACGATTTCAATCTCATCGCCGTCCAGCTGGATAATGTAAATCTCGCCGTTCTGGTCGTATTGCTTGACAATTTTTCCGGCCGCATCCAGTCGGACGAGTTGTTCAAGCTCATCTGTGGACCTGCCCTGAGCTTGAAACTGTCCTAACCATTTTAAATTGACATCCCCATGCGCATCTATGGTCGCGTCAAAGGACAGATCCTCGAGCCCGGTGAAGGCGACAGTCACTTCGTCCCCTGGCTCAAGATCAAAATCTGCGGCTGCTGTGGTCGCCACCAACTGACTAAGGGACAAGCCCAATATCACTCCGGAGACCAAGCGAATGCCTTTCACCCGTTGCACGCCGCAGTCACCGTTTCTTTTGTCGCGTTTCATTTCAAAATATCTCTTACCGAAAAACACCGTGACACACCGCAGTCAGCAGCCGGTACCGTTGCAAACCGCCCCAACGGTTCGAACCAGTATCTTAAGGTCAAACCAAAGGCTGATCTTCCGCGAATAGTCGCTGTCAAAAATCGCGCGATGCGAGAATCCAACGTCGTTGCGTTCGGAAACCTGCCAAAGTCCGGTAATGCCCGGTTTCATCAGATTGTACTCCTTCCCGGGATACATCTTCTGCTGTTCAGGCAGCATGGGACGTGGTCCAACAAGGCTCATGTCACCAATCAAAACATTCCATAGCTGAGGCAGTTCATCCAAGGAGGTCGTGCGGATAAATCGCCCGAGTTTCGTCACCCTTGGGTCGTCGTCCAACTTTTGCTTTGTTTCCCATTCGGACGCAAAGTTAGGATTATCGTCTAAATGTTTCTGAAGAAGCTGATCGGCGTTAGGCACCATCGAGCGAAACTTCAAAAAGTCGAATTCCCTGCCACCCAATCCAATGCGCTTTTGCCGGTAGATGACAGACCCCCCCTCAAGCTTGATCATAAGGGCAATTAAACCCATCAGCGGAAGGACAAATGGGGCACCAATCACAACCAGAAAAACATCCAGAATGCGCTTCCCTTTTACGGCATAAAAACTCTTCAAACTGTCTTTGTCACTCTCAAGCTGTACAGAAGCTTGATTATTTTGATAAATTTCAGCGTCTTCTAATTGGAAAGAACCTCGAAGTTGGTTCATGGTAACCCCCAAAACTAGCACTCTCGGACAACGGCCACATCGACGGAGCATTCTTCAAACAAAATGCACCCGAGAAACGCCTGGAACCCAAATGGCTCACGACGTTCCAGCAAACCTAATTTTCGCTCAATAGATTCGAGGTCGCGCGCAGGGTTGCGCGTTTACCCACCCATTATATTCTCCCGACTCACTAAAAAACGTGGTCAGAATTGTAGCCCCACAAGATGATCGCACTTCTGACGAGGCGAAACAACTTTTTTGTTATTAATTGACAAAGTGGATAGGCTCAGCTGCCTGAATTTTCCGCAAATTCCAAGCGCCGACTGTTCGCAGGACGATGTAGAATTTTTTTTCGCGAAGAGTCAGATTAGCTCATCTTACAACACGCCGTCAGGCATTGCGACCAGAAGAGTTTTCGGTTTTCATCTGCACTTTACGCGTGAATTTTTCACGCAACTTTACGTTGAACGCAAAATTAAGACCCGCGATCAGAACCGGAGCACAACATCCGATGAACAAGCTGGTCAACGCAGCTGATCCAATGGTCGTTCCGGAAATAAGAAATGCTACAAAACACATTGCGGCGATCAACGGACCTGCCAGTAAGTAGACTGCTAGCATTGTTCTCTAAGCTCTTGCTCTTGGTGTTTCGCGTATTTTACTCTGCCTATCATGCGCCTCAAATGTGCGTTTTTTGGGGCATCCACTCACCAATATAGGTCAGTGAATCCTTTCGTTATGCTTTGACACATAATTTTGAAGCTGGTGTCATATTACCATCATATCTCTGGAACAACGACACATCCGGCACAAAAAACCAAAATACGCAGCGTCGTTAGGCAAAATTGTGCCACCCAATATTATTGAGCTTTGCGCGCATTGGTTAAGAAGCTGTTAATAATGCGCTATTTCAAAGAGGGAAATTCGCCGATGTTCAGCCCGCGCCTGATTTTTGCGACGACAACAAGAGCGGCGGTTTGTTTTACGGCCACAAGAGTGGCAAACATCGCCACTGCGGCAAGGGTCAACAAGCCAAGTTGAACCGGCAAGCCCGATGACGAGTTGGCCAATAACCCCAATGGAACAAAGGCAACGATCCCGGCGATAGCCTTGTAGATTTCAGGCGCTGGCACAGTGACCGGATCAATTTTGCGGCCGAAATACTGATAGGCCATAAAACTCAGGAGGGCGCTCAGTGCAAAGGCAAGAGCGGCGCCTCGCGCGCCCAAGAGCTCGATGATTAAGTAAGACAGGATCACATGCGCAATCAGGGCACAGCAGGTTATTGTCAGCTGCAACCCCGTCCGCTTCGCCCGCGTGAAGGAAAAGCTGATATAGGCGCCCTGAAGCCCGAAAATAAATGAACCAAGCGTCAATATCCGAAGGTATTCTGAAGAATTCTCGACAAAATCAGCCTCGAACAGAAGACTGGCCAATACCTCAGGAGCGCAGATCAGCGCCGCAGCAAGGGGAATCGACACCAGCATCAAGAACGAAAAGTAACGCTCCAAATAAGCGTTCGAGCTTGCGGTGCCATGCTTTTCCTGCATTTCAAAGACAGAGGGTGCGACAACGCGCATTATGGTGCTCATCAGTAGCCCCAAGGTTCGTGTAGCCAGTGCCTGCGCAGCGGCGAAGTATCCGGCAACCTCTAACCCGGCCAACGCAGCCAAAAGAGATTGCGACGACATCGCGAAAAACGTTGAGCTTGACGCAACCACGGCCAGCGGAAAACCGAACCACAGGTACGTTTTTATTGCGCTGAGCTGTGGCCAGGCGATACCAGACTTCTTTAACGCGATACCCAGCGCATAGGCACCCGTCAGCGCAGCCCCCAGTGACATCCCGATCACCGCGCTTTTGTACCCCCCACCACTCAGCACAAACCCGATCGCGAAGGCCACGCCAAGCGCATGACGCAGCAGGGTGACCGCAGCGAATTTCGGGCCTTCGTGATACAGCCGAAGGCACGTTGTTCCCACTTCGTGCATTGCCAGACTGACGCTGAAGATCGCAGCGTAAAACAGCCCGTCCACCCATGCTCCGGGCAAAATCAAGGAAGCAATTACGGAAACGACCAACACCATGACCGACAAGATCGCGCCCGCGCCCAAGGTCATTGCAATCGTGGTACCTTCGAATTCCTTAGCATGGTGAAATCGGCTGATCGCGATAACCAGCCAAAGAAACGTAAACGAGAACAGGATAGTCCCCAGTAACATTGTCAGATTGTACCTGGCAAAATCTGCCGGCCCCAAAACACGGGTAATTACGACTAGGATCGCCACCACAAAAACTGCGGACAGGATTCTGGGAACAAAGAACCAAGTCATCGAGACCGGCACCCTGTGGTCGCCTCTTTGAAACTCATTAGAACCTAACTGCCGTGATCAGGCACTTACACGACTCATAAACAACTGCACTGGAATTGCAGCAAGGATGGAGCCCTCCTTTTGACCTGTCAACTTTCCCCCTGGCTCGAGCAGGCAAAGTGGGCTCTGAACCAGACTTGAACGAGCGTTCTAGGGACCGACCCGTTTCGATTGAGTTCACGAAGATAGACAAGGCGTGGGGTGGTTAGTACGCTTTCCCAGCCTGAGCCGTTTATTGGAGCTTATAGGCCACTTTTAGTCCGAACCCCGAATCGTGCCTTGACCCTATGAAAGCAACATACCGCACATTTTCGAGCCAGACCCTGGATGGGAGCACATTCCATCAGGTCGTATTAATGGTGTGCCAGGTTCTGATCGTTCTGACGGGAACTGGGCTTTTGTCCATCGTGCTGTGGCAAAACTCGCTGGCCAATAAAATCGAAATCCTATCTCTGGCGCCGATGCTTGCAATCACGTGCCTCTATTATCGGCATTTGCTCCGGGGGGCCGTCGCATCACCCGAGATCGTGTTGATTGTGCTCCTTGCTGCAGCATCAGTGACGTGGAGCACCTATCCCGCCGAGTCTTTGGAACGCAGCATTCCGCTAATCGTAACAACCGCATTCGGCCTGGCCATGGGTAGTATGATGTCGCTGCGAGGGTTGCTTTTGTTCATTGCGACATTTTTCGGCTTATCAATGGTGCTGGCAATGGGAGCAATCATTGCGTTCCCGCAAGCAAGGGGTATCCCGCCGTGGGGGGACACTTGGAATGGGATCTATATGCACAAAAATGGGCTTGGGGCAGCGGCCACAGCTGCCTTGTTGTCTTGCACCTATGCAGTGAAAACACTTACTGGAAAACTGAAAACTCTGTTTGTTTTACTAACATTGCTGTCCCTGTTTCTGCTTATTGCATCAGAATCCAGAACCTCTCAGATCCTGGCTGTGGTGACGATGTCTGCACTTTTTTTACGCGGCCTCTTCCCGAATCGCGAAATCATGTGGGCCATCTGTTTCATACTAATCTCGCTGTTTTTGGTGGGCGTGACTGCATTTGTTCTGACATCGACTGTCGCAGAGCCTTTGTTCGCACTGATCGGGCGTAAGCCAACACTTTCGGACCGTATTCCGCTGTGGGAAACCGTATGGCCTTACGCGATGGACAGGTTTTGGCTGGGATACGGCTATGTCGCGCATTGGTACGAAGACGCACCGTACTTACGCATTTACTTCATCAAACTGGCGTTTCAGCCTTTCTATTCCCACAATGGCCTGATTGAAACTTTCCTGAATGTCGGATTTGTCGGCGTTGTTTTGTTTTTTCTTGCGCTCATGCGGTTCTTCTACGCGATTTTCTACAGCCTGTGGTTCATCCAGAACCGCGACTCGATCGCCTTCACCCTAGTTCTTGGGATGATGTTCGTCTTTGGCAACATAACTGAAAGTTTTATTCTGGAGAGGCTTTCCGCCACTTGGATGTTTTTCGTGGCTTATGCGACCAAGATGAACTTGATCGTTAAAACCGTGCGCACTGGTCAAGCTTCAGCCCAACAATAAAATTCGCGCCGTGCGTTTCCGTTATGGAAATAATATTGCATATTTTGCGCAATGTTTCCAAAAACTGCTTCTGCAATCGCGCTTTGATCTTGCGGGAAGATTGACAGCAACCCGCCAAGTGTTGTCGACTTTGAATATTGAAAATTCGAGTCTTTTTCTAATCTTAGGAACTTTTGGGGAGGCCCAATTGAAGACAGCAATATTTGCAGGTGGCAAAGGATCCCGCCTGATCGAAGAAACCCGCATCCGCCCCAAGCCTCTGGTTGAAATCGCCAACCGGCCGATCCTTTGGCATATCATGCAGCACTACTCGACCTATGGGCATCACGATTTTGTCCTGGCCCTTGGGTATATGGGCGATCTGATCAAGCAGTATATATCCGATCTATGCCAGCACGACGGAAACCTCCGAGTGGATTTCGCCAAACGCGAATTGTTCGGCGAGCCCGAATATCACAACAGTGTGCTGGACGCGCAGATGCCGCCCTGGACGGTTGATCTTATTGATACTGGGACCAATACCATGACCGGCGGGCGCCTTGCCCGACTGCAGCCTTATCTGGGCAACGAAACTTTCATGCTGACCTATGGCGACGGCGTGTCCAACGTCGACCTTGATGCGTTGCTGGCCTTCCACAGGTCACATGGCAAGCTGGCCACGATCACCATGGTACGACCCCTTACGACGTTCGGCCATTTGCAGGTCCGCGAAGATGGTTTGGTCGAAGGCTTCATGGAAAAACCCGAAACGGCCGCTGACTGGATCAATGGCGGGTTTTTCGTACTGGAACCCGAGGTGTTCGACGCAGTGGCGGACGTCAATGGCGACGAAATCATGTGGGAAGAAGGCCCTCTGCCCAAGCTGATGGAATTGGGCCAACTGATGGCCTATCGCCATTCCGGCTTTTGGTATTGCATGGATCACCTTGCCGACAAACGTCGCCTTGAAGATATGTGGAAAAGCGGCAACCGGCCCTGGGCAACCTGGGAAAACGCGAATGGCAACGCGCCCCAGGCCACAGAAGATGGCAACGGAAAACACCGCCCCGGAATAGGCCGAGGCGGCAATCCCGGCGATTGGGTGAGATACAAGTCCCTGTGACACAAACCGCCATTCGGGCCGGGCATAGACCGTCTGTCAGAAAGGCTTTGTTACAAGGCGTTAAGCTTGCATCAGGTACAGGCGCGTTGTGTGTAAGGAGTAAAAGTGTGACCAGTTCCGCAGTTTCCGCACCGGTGCGACGCGAGGTATTGATATTCTCGCAACGCAAACTCAACGCAAATATCTCTCGGTGCTCGGGCTATGAGTTTGAGGATGTCGTTGCCGAGATCGAGGACGCTCAGGTTCTGACACCGACCCGTACCAGACAACCTCGCATTCCGTTGAATCCCAAGCGATGGTTGTCCAAACGGACTGACCTTTTCCAGCACTGGCCCTCTGGTGTGCCGCAATCTCGCTTGACCAAGGATTACGATCTTTTTCTTTGCAATGTGCAAAGACCAGAAGAGCTATTGGTACTGGATGCGGTACCGAACTGGCGCGACCAATGCGACACGGCAGTCTGTGTACTGGAAGAGGTTTGGAGCGGCGATATCGATCTATACACTCCATTGATCAAGTCCCTCTCGCAATTCGACCTGATCGCCTGCGCCTTTGCCGAAACCTGCGGCATGATTCA
This sequence comes from Ruegeria sp. YTSC325, assembly GCF_059609525.1. Classification (NCBI taxonomy): domain Bacteria; kingdom Pseudomonadati; phylum Pseudomonadota; class Alphaproteobacteria; order Rhodobacterales; family Roseobacteraceae; genus Ruegeria; species Ruegeria sp. YTSC325. The sequence goes on along the minus strand of NZ_JBXWLY010000008.1, from coordinate 39,656 downwards.
GGATCTGACCGACACCCCCGTCATCCAGATGCCCGCCGCCGCGGATATGGTCAGGTTCGCGCCCGACTCCCTGAACGTCGATCGGCCGGTCGACATGTATTCCATGGGCAGACGCCGCGCTGAATTGCACCAGAACCTGCTTGCCGCAATCAAGCAGAGACAGGGCTTTTACATCTACGATTCTGCCACCAAACCCCCGGTCACCGGCGATCATACGGTGCATCGCGATTTGCTCGCGAATCTGATTCAGCACTCAAAGCTGTTCATGGTGGATATCGCCAAACTGGGCCATGCAGACCAAAAAGCAGGCAATATCGCCTGGGGCCCGCGACACATTGAGGGCTTTGCAGGCGGTGCTATTCAGGTCGGATACGCCCCGGATATGGAGGACTATCATCGGTTCTTCGACTGGCCCGACTCGGTCATCAGATTGCCCGAAGACCCCGATGAAGCCTTGGAAAGGATCGTGGCCCTTTGGGATGATCCCGCCGAACAGGATCGGATTCGCAGGGTCAATTTTGCGCACGGCCTGCAAAAACACGACTGGATGCATCGTTGGGCGCAAGTGTTGGACCATCTTAACCTGCCCGAGCCCGACGGTATGCTAAAACGTCGTCAGCACCTTTCAGATATCGCGGGGAAACTAGGTGCAACGCAACAGGAACAGACACTTGGGCCGAATTCCCTGGCGGCCACTTGATCCATCCCATTTCTGTGGTGAAGTCGTGGGGCGGCAGGTCGCACTCAGTACCCCCTCAAAACCAGTCAAAAAACCAGAACGTGCTAAAATCAAACTTGCCGCCCACACGAGAAGAATGACATTGTGGCAAAATTGTGTCCACTCCTCGAATGGAAACTGATTGTTAGCTTTTTGGAAACTATCGCTTGAAAACCGATTCGATTGATCGCTTTCAGGAATCGCGTTCGCCTGAGAACACGCTCCGCGTATCAGTCGTTTTCGATCAGCGGCCAGCTTGTGTCCTTGGCTGAAATCTCAGTCACTTCATGCGGCCACATTATACTAAGCGCTGGGTCGTCGTACCGAAACCCGCCCTCATCTTGCGGCGAGTAATACTCGTCAACCATGTAACTGGCGACTGAGTCTGGCTGCAGCGTTTGAAAGCCGTGTGCAAAGCCCTTGGGCACATACATGGCAAGTCCGTTCTGTGCGCTCAATTCAGCGCTGAAACTCTGCAGATAGGTCTTGGAACCGGGGCGAATATCAACAATTACATCGAACAACGCGCCCGCAACACATCGGATCAACTTGGTCTCTTGCGCCGGGGCGTGTTGGAAATGCAGACCGCGCAAAGTCCCTGCGTCACGGCTGAGGCTCATGTTCCCCTGCACGAAATTGGTCACAAGATCCTGCGCTGCGAACTCTTGCGCGCAGAACGTCCGGGCAAAGAAGCCGCGATCATCGCCGCGCCGCTCCAACTCGATCAGATAGGCACCGGACAGAGGCGTTTCCTGAAAGATCATCGTTGTCCCCTTTTCCTTCCACTGCCGTTGGTTAGGACACCGCAGGCTGCAAACCGATACCTTCGTACCGAGAAACGCTGTCCTTGGGTATCATCCGGCGCCCGTCGATCACCAAAGGCTGTACCGTTTGACCGTTCAACAGCATGGGAAGCTCGGAAAACTCGGGCCAACGCGTGACGATCATGACTGCATCTGCCCCATTTAGAGCCTGTTTCAGATCGTCCTCATAGGTAATCCTGTCCCCGAACAGTGCTTCGGCCTCATGCCGGGCAATTGGATCATAAGCGGTCACAACAGCCTCATCTGCCAACAACTCGCTGATAATGGTCAAAGCAGGGCTTTCGCGGATATCATCCGTACCCGGCTTGAAGGCCACGCCCAGAACAGTGACGCGCCGCCCGGCCAAAGCCGGGATATGCGATCTGAGCCGATCCATCATCTGATGCGGCTGTTTGGTGTTCGTCTGGATCACCGCGTTCAGCAGAGGCATGGGTGCACCTGCATTTTCGCCATAGGCAATCAACGCTTTTACATCCTTTGGAAAGCAACTTCCGCCAAAGCCGCAACCCGCCGCCAGATAGGTTATGAACCCCGGCCAGACCCTTTCAGCGTTTTCCGGCAGGATCGGCGTGAACCGCTTGTCCAGATGCATCCCCTCCATCGCTTCGACAACGTCGACACCGACCTTGGCACAGAGATTTCCGATCTCATTCGAGAAGGAAATCAACGTCGCCAACAGAGAGTTTGCTGTATATTTGATCATTTCCGCTGTCGCCGGGTTTGTCCGCACGATGTCGACGCCGGGGAAAACAGAATAAAGCTTATCCATCACGGCGATTGCGCGACTGTCATTGCCGCCGATCACGATCCGGTCGGGATGCATGAAATCGGCAATCGCTTCACCCTCTTTGAGAAACTCGGGGTTCATACCGGTGCCAAAATCCTGCCCTGCTTTTTTGCCAGAGGCTTCCTCAAGAATGGGCGTGACCACCGTATCCGTCGTGCCGGGCACCACCGTGCTTTTGACCACCACGACATGGTAGGCGTCTTTGTCTTTTAACACCTCGCCAATCTGACGGGACACGTCGCGGATGTATTTGAGGTCAATTTCACTGCCGTCGAACGGTGTTCCAACCGCGATCAGTGAAATGTCTGAGTTGAGCACCGCTTCGCGCAGGTCTGTTGTTCCGCGCAGGGTCTTGCCAACAGTTTCGCGCAACAACTCGGCCAGTCCGTCTTCGTGTATGGGCGGGGTACAGGCGTTGATCTGGTCGATTTTTTGCTGAACCGTGTCCACGCAAACCACATCGTGCCCTTTGCCCGCAAGACAAGCGCCTGAAACCAGCCCGACATACCCTGTTCCGATAACCGAGACGCGCATCACTTATCCTCTGCCTCTTGATTGCCGCTGTACCACAGCAGCGCACGCCGCAGGCCCTCATCCACGTCGATCTCGGGGTCATATCCGATTTCGGCGCGGGCCTTGGCGATCACCGGACACCGGCGGTTTGGGTTGTCGACCAAATAGTCCTTGTCGTCCGAGACCTGAAACACGACCTTGCCGGAATACCCGAATTCATCCTTGGCAATCGCGGTGACACGCTCGGCCAGATTGGCCATCGAAATCTCGGGTTCTTCGATCCCGATATTATAGGCCTCACCCGGTTTTCCGTTCAGCATGATCTTGTAATAGCCACAGACCGCATCGGCGACGTAGCAAAACGTCCGGGTTGGTGCGCCATCGCTGAGCATTACGATATCGCGCCCCGCAAAGATATCGCGGGCGAAATCCGGCAAAACCCGCCGGTCCGAGATCTTAAGCCCCGGCCCATAATTGTTGAAGGGCCGCGCGATCGTGATCGGCAAGTCGTGCTGTTGCGCGAACACGACGCACAGCGTTTCTCCATACCGCTTGGATTCGTCGTAACAGGCGCGTGGGCCGGTGCAGGACACATTGCCCCGATACGTCTCGGGTGTGGGAATGTTTTCGGGGGTCGGATCGCCATAAATCTCGGAGGTTGAGTAGAACAGGAACCCTTTGATCGGCTTGCCCTTTTGAGCCTGTTTCAAAGCATATTCCAACATATACCTCAGGCCACCAACATTCGCGTCCATCGTCTCGAGCGGGTGTTGGCGATAGTAGATCGGTGACGCGATCGAGGCCGCGTGGATGATATAGTCATAATCGCCCATATCATCCGGCAGGGGGTTCGTGATGTCATGCGTGGCCAAGGTCAGGTTGGCATCACCTTCGATCGCTTTCAGCCAATCGGGAACGCCCCGGATATAATTGTCGAAAACGGTCAACGAGATCGGCTTTTGGCCGGACAGCTTGTTCCAATGCAGGACGGATTGGACAAGGTAAAATCCCAGAAACCCTGCGCCTCCGAGGATCAGAAGGTTTTGACCCGACATGGCTTGAAACTCGGGCCCGATCTTGCGGGCGATATAGTCTAAATCAGCAGAAACAACATCTTGAGCAGTTTTCACGAGAGTTTTCTCTTTAAAGTTAAGGACTGGTAACAGGGAACATTTCGTCTTGTTGCTGGCGCAGTTTGACCGTGAGGCTATCGGTTGGCAGATCGACATCGTCATATGTCAAGACGGCATCTTTCGAGATATCGCGCTTTAGCGTTGCGTTCTCGGCCAGACCAATCGGTAGCAGGCTCTGCGACCGCACCACGTCATAGTTTTCGCACATGCCATAGGTCATGTATCCGCCCAGACCATCCAGTTTGGCCCCGGCTTTCAGGTCGGTCTTGGCACAGGTGATTACATCCACGACCGGACCGGCGATAGGCGCGATCACGGTATCCTGAGCCAAAGCCACACGCGCGGCGGACAGCGGCACCTCAAAAATCGTCAGGTGGTAAGGCACATAAAAGCTGTAAAGGTCGTTCTGCCCCAGTTTGCCATAGTTCAGATAGTGGCGCTGCATATCGTCCTGCGCCTCGGCAAAGACGTACACGCCGGGGCTGGGCTGACTACCGACCACATACTCAACGATCCCGCCCAATGCGCGGATCTGGTCAAGATCATAGGCCCCGGTCAACTCGTCCACATGACCTTTGTGCTCAATCCCGATCATACCGCGTTCGGCCACTTTGAACCCGGTCGCATTGGCCACAATTGCCTGCTCGAAGCTGATCTTGGTGCCATCCGCGAACGAGGTGACCATGTGCGGGGTTTGCCCCCATTGCTTGGCGAAACCCTCCTGCGTGGTCGGATTGCGGTAACGATCCTGCAAGCCCTTGATGTTGCCGCAAACCCGAGGGATCAGACCGATGCTTTCAACAAATCGCAGCAGGTTGATCTGCACGCCCGGCTGATCGCCATCACATCCGGTCAGAATAACGCCCGCCTGATCTGCCATTTGCTTAAGCAGAGGCCCGACCGTGCTGTCCAACTCGGCATTCATCAGAACCATGTGTTTGCTGTTCTCAATCGCAGCTGTCGTGACCCGAGCGCCGTATTCCACATGGCCAGTTGCTTCGATCAACACATCGACCTGTGACATCGCACAGGCCACCAAAGGGTCTGCGGTGATCACGGACTTGCCCTGTTCGACGGCTATGTCAGCCGCAGCGACAGTTTCAGCTTCGACGATATCACTGGGCGGAACGCCGGCATCCAGCAATGCCTGTCGCGCGGCGGAAACAGTGCGGTTACACAAGACGCCGACATGCATTCCGGGGGTATATCGCACAACCTGATTGACCAGACCGCGCCCCATGAACCCGGCGCCAAATACACCGATCCGGACTGGGTTATTCTCGGCAGCACGGTTCTTGAGAAGGGTATCGACAATGATCATTTACATACAACCAATTAAACAACTAACAGTTCGATCTTTGCGCCAGTAGATAGCAAATGGCAGACTTTAGTCAGACTGGGCCTTGCGCAAACCAACGCGCTTTGCTCACAAGCACTTGATCAAAGGATAAACTGGAATCGTGATTCACATAAACGATTCGATTTATCTGAGCATTCAGTGGCTGATTTAACACGGCGCATTCCAAAGGATTGTCCAAAGAATAGTCAAAAGTACCGCCGGATTCGGGGGTGTGCTTCCTCAAAACCATCCGAACCATGCGTCACTCGCCTCGTGATCAATGGCTCGGTATGCTCCGCATCTGTCTACTCTGTCAATTGGACCCTAGGCCTGCTGCCGATGCCGCTTTGACCTGGGTTTCTTCAAGAATGGACAGGCAGCGTCGACAAAATGTTTCCGACGAATGTTTTGCAAAGTTTTGAATTGGAAACAGGACAGCTTGACTGGGTAAATCAGAGGAAATGCGCTTCATATGCCGCCAGTAGGAAGGGTCGTCGAACTTAAATCCACCTTCGCAAACATAGATTTCACCTGAAACGTTATCGATTACCAAGTCATGCGCGAAAAAACCGTGGCCAAGAACATGGTGTAGGTTCCGCGCTATGCCTTCGAATGCCTCAGCATTTGGGACGACCAGAACGTCGTTCAGGTATTCGACCAAAGCGGGTTCAAGGGGAGTATCTTTGGCATGCACACTAGGGTTCTCTTCCTTCGCGTCGCGGGCCCTTGGATAAGAATGAAGGATCGTGTCGTCGATGCAAACGATTCTGACGGTCGTGTAGAACAGTCGGCCGTCGTACTCGATCCGCGTGTCAATGAAGTCAGTAAATATCCGCCGTTCATCCTCAGCAGGTAATGCCTCGGTTCCCTCTTGAATCTCGGTCGGTAAGGCCGTCCCGAAACGACTTCTGACGAAGCCCCCGGTTTCCCTGAGCGTCGGAACCGGGATACCAGCATCCACAAATGCCTTGTGCGACGCCAGCTTGTCCGCCAACAACTGACCAGCCTCGGCGGTATTGAATGTCGCGACGGCTTTCTTTTCGAGATCCAGCACCTTCGCACTGAAAATATCACTATGGTCTTCACCAAATAGGTGGACCAGAAAAACCGGCACTTCATCGCTCAGAGACGCATCCAATTCAGCAACATTCGACGCCCATTCGGTTGCGAACCCATTCCTTCGCAAGGTGTCGCAAAACGTCGGAAGGAACTCGAATGCCGAAACCTTTCCGTTGGCGAGTGGCCCAGCCTTTGTCAGGGCCGAAAATACGACTTTTGCGCGTTTCTCGGTTGGCTGCGATTCTTTAATTAGCCGATCGAGGATAAAAAGCGGTATCTTCGGAGAAATCTGCAGTACTTGCTTGGCGAATTCTTTTAACACAATGGAATTCCAGTCTAAAACAGAGTAACAAACCGTAGTTTCAAAACTGCCGTCTTGCTTCGCTAACAGACACCTAAAGCTTTTTGACCATTGGCTGGTCTGTCGTTCCCGCTAAAGAACGTAGCTTCCTTGTCGGTAAAACCTTACTCCGAAAACTTGGCACATTTGCAGTTCTCTCGCAACTCGGCCGTCGTTTGCCGCAAGACGGGTACGAAAATCGAGTTATTCCATCAAAGCGACGACCCGTAGTCCCGATAGTTTCCAAGCTCCTGCTGCCCAGTGAAAGCGATATGGATTAACGATACCCTTAGCTTCGGTCTTTGCCAGGCCGCGTCGCTCTTGTGTCTGAGGTCCTTTCCTAAAAGGATATCGCTTTTCCGGCAAAGCGGTGATCCGTGAAGGGTTCGAAATTTAAACCCTTTGCTAAGGCGTTCTCGCTGTGGTTCGTTGGGTACAGTTCAATCGGTTTCACTATGCTTCCGTATTGCTTTCGGAAACCAAGTGAGAACGTATGGCCACCATTGTGCAACCAATCAACAGCTTGTGTTTATTTGAAAAAAGTGGTGAGCCGTGCAGGATTCGAACCTGCGACCCACTGATTAAAAGTCAGTTGCTCTACCAACTGAGCTAACGGCCCACTCTTTTGTTAGGATCTTTCGATCCGTGGCGCTCTCTAAGGCATTTTCCCGATCGGGTGCAAGTCCTTATTTCACACCTCGTTTCGCCTGTAATTTCTTACGCTCCGGCGACCCGATAGGCGGCCTAATTAGGCAGGGGACGCTGGGGGGTCAACCCCTTTTTTCAGGAATCTGCGCGATAGGGTGGATTCATTTCAAAGGCAGGGTTATATGCCCGCCATGCAACGAATACTGACCTCGGGTTTGCCCTTCATGAAGATGCACGGGCTAGGCAATGACTTTGTCATTGTGGATGCGCGTGCGCAAAGCATTGACCTAACACCCGCCCTGGCAAAGGGAATCGGGCACCGTCAGTTTGGCGTCGGCTTTGATCAGTTGGCAGTCATCGAAAACGGCGAATCGGATGCGCATCTGGTGTTCTACAACGCGGACGGGTCGACTTCGGCCGCGTGCGGCAATGCCACGCGCTGCATCGCCCGCTTCCTGATGGAGGAAACCGGCAAGCCCGAGCTGACCCTGACGACGGAACGCGGCACGCTTTATGCGCGTGACGCGGGCGACGGGCTGACCTCGGTCAACATGGGCCCACCGCAGCTGGAGTGGCACGAGATTCCGCTGGCTGAAGAGGTTGATACGCTGGAACTGCCTATCGAAGGCGTTCCCTCGGCAACCGGAATGGGCAATCCGCACTGCACATTCTTTGTGGACGATGCCGAGGCCATCCCACTGGAAGAATTCGGATCACGCTACGAATATCACCCGCTTTATCCCGAACGCACGAACGTTCAGGTGGCGCAGATCATCGGCCCCGATCACATCCGTATGCGCGTGTGGGAGCGCGGCGTGGGCATTACGCTGGCCTCGGGCTCGTCTTCATGTGCCACAGCGGTGGCGGCTGCACGGCGTGGCCTGACCGGGCGCAAGGTGCAGATTGAACTGGACGGCGGCACGATCTGGATCGACTGGCGCGACGATGGCGTTTGGATGACCGGCCCGACGGCTTATGTCTTCTCGGGCACGCTGACCCCTGAGTTTCTGGGGGCTCTGGGATGAGCACGCCCAAGTTCACCACTCTGGGCTGCCGCCTGAACGCCTATGAGACCGAGGCGATGAAAGAACTGTCGCAACAGGCGGGTCTGTCCAACGCCGTTGTGGTGAACACCTGCGCCGTGACGGCCGAGGCCGTGCGTAAAGCCCGGCAGGAAATCCGCAAGCTGCGTCGCGAGAACCCCGATGCCCGCCTGATCGTGACCGGCTGCGCTGCTCAGACCGAACCCGAAACCTTCGCCAAAATGGACGAGGTCGACGCGGTCATCGGCAATACCGAAAAAATGCAACCCGACACCTGGAAAAGCATGGCCGCCGATTTCATCGGTCAGACTGAGGCGGTACAGGTCGATGACATCATGTCCGTGACCGAGACCGCAGGCCACTTGATCGACGGCTTCGGCACTCGTTCGCGCGCCTATGTGCAGGTTCAGAACGGCTGTGACCACCGCTGCACCTTCTGCATCATCCCCTATGGCCGCGGCAACTCGCGTAGCGTCCCTGCGGGCGTGGTGGTGGACCAAATCAAGCGGCTGGTGGACCGGGGCTATAACGAGGTGGTGCTCACAGGCGTCGACCTGACCTCGTGGGGCGCCGATCTGCCCGCACAGCCCAAGCTGGGCGATCTGGTGATGCGCATCCTCAAGCTGGTGCCGGACCTGCCGCGCCTGCGGATCAGTTCAATCGACTCGATCGAGGTGGATGAAAACCTGATGCAGGCCATCGCGACCGAACCGCGCCTTATGCCCCACCTGCACCTGTCGCTGCAGCATGGCGATGACCTGATCCTGAAACGGATGAAACGCCGCCACCTGCGCGACGACGCCATCCGCTTCACCGAAGAGGCCCGCAAACTGCGTCCAGACATGACCTTTGGCGCGGATATCATCGCAGGCTTCCCCACCGAAACAGACACGCATTTCGAAAACTCGCTGAAACTGGTCACGGATTGTGACCTGACCTGGCTGCATGTCTTCCCCTACTCCAAACGCGAAGGCACGCCCGCGGCCCGCATCCCGCAGCAGATCAACGGCACCATCATCAAAGCCCGCGCCGCGCGCCTGCGCGCTGTCGGAGACGCTCAGGTCGCGAAACACCTGACCGCACAATTGGGCAAAACCCATCACATCCTGATGGAAAACCCACATATGGGCCGCACGGAACAGTTCACCGAAGTCACCTTCGATACGCCCCAACCCGAAGGTCAGATCGTAACCGCCTCGATCACCGATTACACGGACAGCCAACTCAAAGCCTGATCCGTCCTTCATCTGGCTAAAAATACCTCGGGGTTGAATTGGCCGCAGGCCAAGAAGGGGCTGGCCCCTTTATCCCGCCAGAAACAAGAAACCCCCGCAACCGGATGGCGCGGGGGATTTTAATTTCAGCGATGCAAAAGCCTTAGTGCTGACGCTTGCCTTTGACACCGGCCCACAGGCGTTTGTTCACCAGATACAGCAGCACCGACAGAACCGACAGGAAGATCACGCCGACAAAGCCAGAGTACTTACGCTCCATCATCTTCGGTTCAGCCGTCCACATCAGGAAGGCAGCGATATCCTCGGACATGGCCTCAACCGACGCCGAGTGACCATCGGCGAATTCCACCTGATCCTCGGACAGGGGCGGTGCCATCGAGATCCAGCCGCCAGGGAAGGCTTTGTTCTCATAGAGAACGGTGCCTGCCTCTTCCTTTTCCTCACCGGTATAGCCATCCAGCAGGGACGCGATGTATTCAGCTCCACCCATGCCTTTGAAGAACTGGTTGATCCCCAAGCCGTACGGGCCGTGGAACCCGGCGCGGGCCTTTGCCATAAGGCTCAGGTCCGGTGCGCCAACGCCAGTGTTAGCCGGGAAGTGATCGGTTGGGATCGCAGGACGGAAATCATCCAGTTCCGGATCGAATACTTCGAAATTCTCTGCCGAATAGGCGATGACTTCTTCTTCCGAATATCCCAACGCTTCCAGATCACGCAGAGGTACATATTGCAGACCGTGGCAAGCCGCACAGACTTCGGTATAGACCTGAAGACCGCGTTGAAGCTGGTTCTTGTCCCAGGTGCCAAACGGCCCCTCGAATGAAAAGCTGAAGTCCTCGATATGCTGCTCGCCGCCGCCTGCCGCGAAGGACGCAGCAGGGGTGAGGGCCAGAGCAAACGCGGCACCGATTGCAAGTTTCTTGAACATGTTTCCGGTCCCTCTTCTTACTCGGCCGGCGTGGCTTCGGCGTCAGCCTTGCCATAATGCGCGTTGAAGTCTTCTTCGATGGTCTCGGGCTGGGCCAGAGGTTTCTCGATCACACCAAGGATCGGCAGGATCACGAAGAAATAGGCGAACCAGTAAGCCGAGGCGATCAGCGAGAAGGTCGCATAGGGCTCCTCGGCGGGCATCGCACCCAGCCACATCAAGGCAAAGAAGTCGACGATCAGCAGGTAGAACCACCATTTGAACATCGGACGGTATTTGCCCGAACGCACGCTGGAAGTGTCCAGCCACGGTGCCAGAGCCATCGCCAGGATCGCACCGAACATCGCAATCACACCAAAGAACTTGGCATCGATGATGCCGCCGGTGATGAAGCTTGCGAACTGAACAACCCAAACCTCACCGGTGAAGGCCCGCAGGATCGCGTAGAACGGCAGGAAGTACCATTCAGGCACGATATGTGCAGGTGTGACCAGCGGGTTGGCCTCGATATAGTTATCGGGGTGGCCCAGATAGTTCGGCATGAAGCCCACAACCGCCCAGAACACGACAAGGATCACAGCCAGCGCAAACAGATCCTTGATCACAAAATAGGGCCAGAAGGGCAGCGTGTCTTTCTCGGCATCGGCTTTCGACGTGCGGCGAACCTCAACACCTGTGGGGTTGTTGTTGCCGGTGGTGTGAAAGGCCCAGATATGCACTATTACCAGCGCCGCAATCACGAACGGCAGCAGATAGTGCAGCGAGAAGAAGCGGTTCAGCGTGGCGTTATCCACCGCGGGTCCACCCAGCAACCAGGTCTGGATGGCGTCGCCAACGAAGGGGATCGCACCAAACAGGCCGGTGATCACGGTTGCACCCCAGAAGGACATCTGACCCCAGGGCAGAACATAGCCCATGAAGGCAGTACCCATCATCATCAGGTAGATCAGCATCCCGATGATCCACGTTATCTCACGCGGGGCTTTGTACGAGCCGTAGAACAGGCCACGGAAGATGTGGATGTAGACCGCAACAAAGAACAGCGATGCGCCATTCATGTGCAGATAGCGCAGCATATAGCCGCCATTCACGTTGCGCATGATGTGCTCGATGCTGGCAAAGGCCAGATCAACATGCGGGGTGTAGTGCATCACCAGAACGATACCGGTAATGATCTGCAGTGCGAGACAGAATGTCAGCACGATACCCCAGATCCACATCCAGTTCAGGTTCTTGGGGGTGGGGATCATGAGTGTATCGTACAGCAAGCCGACGATGGGCAGGCGGCTGTTCAGCCACTTTTCGCCGTTTGTCTTCGGCTCGTAATGATCGTGGGGAATTCCGGACATTTGGGTCTCCCTTAGCCGAGTTTGATGGTGCTGTTGTCCGTCCACTCAGCGGGCGGAACAGGCAGGTTTTCAGGCGCAGGGCCCTTACGGATACGACCGGCAAGGTCATAGTGCGAACCGTGGCAGGGGCAGAACCAGCCGCCAAAGTCACCGGCATCGCCCAGCGGCACACAGCCCAGGTGCGTACATACGCCCATCTGAACCAGCCAGGCACCGGGGGCTTCGCCCTCAGGCGAGGGCATGACGCGGTTTTCGTCGGTCGCGGGCGCATCAGCCGGTTGGTTGAAGTTGCGCGCCAGCGGATCGGGCAGCGCATCCAGACCTTCGGCGTCCTGCTCTTTGGCCTCTTGGATCTCGGCACCGGTGCGGTGACGGATAAAGACGGGTTTACCCAGCCATTTCACAGTCAGCTGCGTCCCCGGCTCAACGCCGCTCACGTCCACACGGATCGAGGACAGCGCCTGAACGTCTGCCGAGGGATTCATTTGGTTGATCAGGGGCCATACGGCTGCACCCGTCGCAACGACACCTGCGCCGCCAGCGACGTAGTAGAGGAAATCTCTGCGGGTGCCTTCGTTGTCTTCTGCGTGGGACACGAGGTTTTCTCCGATTCCGGCGCCCGGAGGATACCGGGCAAACATGCATCAGCACCGCATCAAAGCGGCGTCTCATCGCGGCTATCTAGCCGGGAGAAATCGGTTCGTCCAGCGGTCATAGGCGCGCACTACGCCGCATCTGGGCATTCATGTCACTACGTCAGGTACTTTTTTCAAGGTTGGAGCTGATTTTAGCCAAAGGATTCGAGCACCAGGGCCATGTCTCTGCTCAGGTGATTCGCGCTATTAACGGGCAGATCCGCGCGCGAACCGTCAGGTTTTACAAAGCAGAAATCGAAGAGGCCAAACTTTCAAGAATATTCCCAATTCTTGCCTTATTTTCCTCAACTTCAGCTGGATTCAGAGCGTGTAAATTATTGAATTAAAGATAGATATTTCAAAATGACCCCATACGCTCGGAATTTGATTGCGCTTGGCACGCGAATGCAAGAAGGCGCGGGTCAGGACAACTTTTAGCAGGACTTTTCCCATGCCACAGACTTCACGGATCACGCTGCTTTTCGCTTTGTTACTATCGACACAGGCCCTCGCGGCCGGAGATCCAGCCAAGGGCGAGGCGCTTTACAACAGGTGTTCCTCTTGCCACGCGATCATCAAGGATGGTGAGGTTTTGGTCAAAGGAGGAATCACCGGGCCGAATCTCTTTGGTGTTGTCGGTCGCACAGCTGGTACCGAAACCGACTACCTGAATGGCAGTGAACGGCTGCCGATCGGAATGCTCACCGACGACATGATCCTCGCGGGCCAGGAAGGGTTGATCTGAACCGAGGACAACATCGCCGCTTATTCGAAAGATCCGATTCGCTTTATCAAAGACTATCTCGAAGATGAAACGGCCCGTCCCAACATGAGCGTAAAGCTGAAAAAAGGGGCCGAGGACATCGCGGCCTACCTGGCAACGTTCAGCGACTGACCCTAGCGCTGACCTCGCATCAGCGCGGTCAGCCTCGAAAGCTCTGAACCGATCCCCTCTGCCACCTGATCCGCTGCGGCCAAGCGCACGGCTTCGGGTTTGTTCTGGTTCAGCTTCCATGTGCCCTGAATATCGTTGACCTGCATCCGGCACGGCACGATCATGCGCATCATCCGGTCCAGTGCATCAGGGGTCATCTTGCCGGTTGTCCAAGCTGGTTTAGGCAACAACCGCTGCTCATAAAAAGCCGACTGACGGTCCAGAAGATCCCGTAATTCATCATGCGGGCGCAGTTCCAGCTTTCCCGTCAATTGAACGGCGACATAGTTCCACGTAGGCACCTGATCTTCGACCCCGTACCAATCGGGTGAGACATAGCCGTCCGGCCCGGCGACGGCGATTTTCGCCGCGCGCGGGACTGTCAGCGCGCGAACAATCGGGTTCGACCGCACAAGATGCAATTCTGCAACCGTGCCATCTTCGCTCAACAGGAAAGGCACATGACTGATCAACGGAGCGCCTTCGGTGGACAGCGCCAACACGCCAAAGGCCCGCGCGCGGGCAAATTCGACGCTTAGGGCCTGATCTTCAGAGCGGAAAGCCGGGTTTGGGTGCATATCAAATCTCCTAACGGAACGCCTTGCAGATTCGCGGCGATCTTGGCAAGGTCCGCGTCGTTCTCAGGGCGGGGTGAAATTCCCCACCGGCGGTATGCGGGCGCTGATCCGTAAGCCCGCGAGCGGCCTCGGTACACGAGGTGACAAGCAGATCTGGTGAGAAGCCAGAGCCGACGGTTACAGTCCGGATGAAAGAGAACGCGCAGCGTGCCCCTCGGCGCGGCTGCTCGTGATCGCCTTGGGTGACGTGTCTGTTTACGTAGGAGATCATGATGACACACACCCGCTATGCTTTCGTCAAAGCCAACTGGCATTCCGATATCGTTGATCAGGCGCTTGAAGGGTTCCTGCAACTTATCCCCGCCGACCAGATCGACGTGTTTGACGTCCCCGGCGCGTTCGAAATGCCCCTACTGGCCCGCGACCTGGCGCAAACCGGGCGCTATGCGGCCATCGCCTGTGCCGCTTTTGTGGTGGATGGTGGCATCTACCGGCATGATTTCGTAGCGCAGGCCGTGGTCGATGGGTTGATGCGCGCCGGGATGGACACGGGCGTTCCGGTCCTGTCGGTCTCGCTGACCCCGCATCAATATCAGGAAACTGACCACCACAACGCGATCTACCGCGCGCATTTCGTGGAAAAAGGGCGCGAGGCCGCGCAGGCTGCACTCAAAATCACCGAAACCCGCGAAAAAGTTGCGCAGGCGGCCTGATCTTCATCTTTTCGCAAATACTCAAACGCGCTGCCCACAGGGCAGCGCACCCCGCCCCAACCGCAAATCCGCTTGAGGCCAGAGGCTCTCCCCGCTAATCACAACCCTCAAAGGAGCACGCCCCATGTCGATGAACAGTTTCGGACACCTCTTCCGCGTCACCACTTGGGGTGAAAGCCACGGCCCCGCCTTGGGGGCGACGGTGGATGGTTGCCCTCCGGGCGTTGCGATCGACGAGGGTATGATCCAGCATTGGTTGGACAAGCGTAAACCGGGTCAGAACAAATTCACCACCCAGCGGCGCGAGCCCGATCAGGTCAAAATCCTGTCCGGCGTGTTCGAGGGGCAGACAACCGGCACGCCCGTTCAACTGATGATCGAGAACACCGATCAACGCTCCAAAGACTACGGCGATATCATCGACAAGTTCCGTCCGGGTCACGCTGATATCACCTATTGGCAGAAATACGGCATCCGCGACTATCGCGGCGGCGGGCGTAGCTCGGCGCGCGAAACCGCATCTCGTGTTGCCGCTGGAGGATTGGCGCGCGAGGCCATCAAACAGATCGCGCCAAATGTGCAGATCACCGGCTATATGACCCAGATCGGCCCACACAAAATCGACCGCGCCAACTTCGACTGGTCGCAGATCGAACAGAACCCGTTCTGGACACCCGACGCCCAAGCCGCTGACGACTGGGCCGCCTATCTGGATGATCTGCGCAAATCCGGCAACTCGGTTGGCGCTGTGGTCGAAGTCGTCGCGCGCGGCGTCCCCGCAGGGATAGGCGCGCCGGTTTACGCCAAGTTAGACACTGATCTGGCCGCAGCGATGATGTCGATCAACGCCGTCAAAGGCGTCGAAATCGGCGAAGGCATGGCCGCCGCAGAACTGACCGGTGAGGCCAACGCCGATGAGATTTTCATGGGTCAGAACGGCCCACAATACAGCTCCAACCACGCGGGCGGTATTCTGGGCGGCATCTCGACCGGACAGGACATCGTTGTGCGGTTTGCAGTCAAGCCGACCTCCTCCATTCTGACGACGCGCAAGACGATCACCAAATCGGGCGAGGAAACCGAGATCATCACCAAAGGCCGCCACGACCCCTGCGTCGGCATCCGCGCCGTCCCGGTGGGTGAAGCGATGATGGCCTGTGTGATCCTTGATCATCTGCTGCTACATCGCGGCCAGATCGGAGAAAACCGTGGACATATCGGCTGACCTGCGCGGCCGCTTGCGCGGCGTCGTCGCGCAGCGCATGGAAACAGACCCGGCCCATGATCTGGCCCATCTGGACCGCGTCTGGGTGAACGCACAGGCCATTTCTGATGACCGGACAGATATGACTGTTCTGCTGGCGGCCAGCTATCTCCACGATCTGGTAAACCTGCCAAAAGATGATCCGGATCGCCATTTGGCTTCACGTAAATCTGCCCTGGAATCAGAGCCTATTCTGGGGGGTTTAGGTTATAGCCGCGCCCAGATCGACGCCACCAAACATGCCATTGAGGCGCATAGCTTTTCGGCAAATATTCCGCCCGAAACGCCCGAGGCCCGCATTCTGCGCGACGCCGACAGGCTGGACGCATTGGGCGCCATCGGGATTGCACGGAACTTCTCGGTCTCGGGCGCTTTGGGGCGCACTCTGTATCATGCAGCTGATCCCTTTGCCGCTGATCGCACACTAGATGATCTGCACTTTTCACTGGACCATTGGAAAGTGAAATTGCTGAACTTGTCCGACGATATGCTCACCGAATCCGGACGGCAGATTGCAAAACGCCGTACCGCGCGGATGATCCGGTTTCTGGAAGACTTCGCCGAAGAAATCGGCAGTGAACTACCCAATACATGGATAAACGGCGAGGCCACCCGTTGATCTTTGCCGACTAAAGGCGCAGGGTTCGGCCCATGGCAAAATTCTTAACATCGCATCGACCCGTCTTGGCGGTGGGTCTAAAGCTGGGCGCTTTGTTCCTGTTCACGGCGATGGCTGCAGTGGTCAAAGCGGTGTCGGATGACTTTCCGCCCGGCGAAATCGTGTTCTTCCGATCACTTTTTGCGATACCGGTCGTCGTTGGCTGGCTGCTTTGGCGCGGAGAACTGGCACAAGGTCTAATCACCAGAAAACCCATGGGGCATTTCTGGCGAGGGGTTCTGGGAACGTCAGCCATGGGACTAACCTTCACCGGTCTGGCTTTACTGCCCCTGCCTGAGGTTACGGCGATTGGGTATGCCACACCGATCTTCACCCTGATTCTGGCGGCCTTCATGTTGGGCGAACGTATTCGTATGATCCGCATCGGCGCAGTCAGTCTTGGGCTGCTCGGCGTATTGATCATGATATGGCCCCGGCTGGGCGGCAACAACATGGAAAGCACAGCGGCGATCGGGGCGCTTTGCGTTTTGGTTGCGACGATGGCGCGTGGGTTTGTACAAATCCACATCCGACAATTGGTGCAGGTCGATCACCCCGCCGCCGTGGCTTTTTACTTTTCACTGACAGCAACCCTTTTATCGTCCTGTACGGCCTTGTGGGGCTGGACGACACCAACCCTTGAACAGACTCTGACATTGGCAGTTATAGGAATAACAGGCGGTGTTGCTCAGATTTTGGTGACGACGTCTTACAAGTTCGCGCAGGCCTCCATGCTGGCGCCTTACGACTATACAACGATGCTGTTTGCCGTGGTTATCGGTTACGTTTGGTTCGACGAACTGCCCACACTCGTCATGTTGATCGGTGCCACTTTGGTAATTGCGGGCAACGTTGTGGTTATCCTACGCGAACGTCAGCTGGGCTTGGAACGCAATAAAGCCCAATCTGCAACCGATCCCAAGACCTGATCTTTACCTTTGCCGAACTTCACCTAGGTTGGGCGCAACAGAATGAAAGGTTCCTCTCATGAGTGACGCGCAGGATCACAAGGAAAAGATGCAAAAGGTGCAGGCCCAGCACCGCAAGAAAGTATCCGAGGCCGTAGACCCGGATCGCGGGTTAGTCTTGATCAACACAGGCAAGGGCAAAGGCAAATCCTCAGCTGCGTTTGGTGTAGTGATCCGGGCGCTTGGCTGGGGTCAGAAAGTGGCCGTGGTGCAGTTCATCAAGGGCAAGTGGAAAACGGGCGAGCGCCGCTTTTTCGAAGAGCTCGATCTGGTCACCTGGCACACGATGGGCGAGGGCTTTACCTGGGACACTCAAGACCGCGAGCGTGACATCGCCGCCGCCAACGCGGCCTTTGACAAAGCGCGGGCGTTGATGGCCAGTGGCGAATACGACCTTGTGGTGCTCGATGAGATCAACATCGCCCTGCGCTATGAATATCTGACGGAGGATCAGGTGATTGACGGTCTGAACGAACGGGCAGTCAAGACTGGCGTGTTCTTGACGGGCCGCGACGCGCCGCAAGCCCTGCGAGACTATGCCGATCTGGTCACGGAAATGACCGAAGAAAAACACCCGTTTCAAGCTGGCATCAAAGCCCAGCGCGGCGTGGACTATTAAACTTTGGGATAAAAGAGCGCCCCCGATCATAAGTCTGGGGCGCTCTGATCCTATCAAATCGCACGAGACTTCGGGTCCAGCGTGATCGACCAAAGCTCGGTATCGGCGCGGTCCATCAAGCGTACCGTCATCTGTTCGGTTGCACCGTCGATATCCACCAATCCAAAGAACTGAAGGCCAGCGCTGGGCGGCAGGTTGGCCCCCTGATCCTCAGTCGGGGCTTTGACGACTTTGACTTCGGGACCAAAGGTCCCATCCAGCGCGTTCGGACCAAAGGTTCCAGCGTGGAAAGCTGGCGGGTTAGTCCTAAGAAAATTGAGAACTTGTGGGGCTAAGAAGGCCTGTACTTGCCACATCGGCGCAAGAAGCAGCGGCGGACCTATCACAAAGACAGTTCTGTCATCCAGCTTAGGCAATACAACCGAAACCGGCTTCGTAATACCCTGAATATGCGCCCGACTCTGCCTGAAACTTTTTCATAGAAACGCCAAATTACTGGCACTGAAACTGGGGGCTAGACAGTAAGTTAAGAAAAAAATCGTCCGCTGTTTTTCAGTCTTCTAATTACTTCACGTTCCTCACTAAAAGTACTGTCAAGGATTTCCAAGTCTTCTTCGTCGTACAATGCATCGTATCGCAATTTGTTGGGGTTAGCGTTTACAGACGGTAATCCAATCGGACCAAGGCCAACTTTTTGAGATACGCGTTCAAACTCTTTATCCAAATTCGCAAAGCTTGCGATCTTCGTTATAATAACGTTGCCTTTGTTATCGAGTGCATAGTGCTGAATCCCCTGTTTGTCCAAGTAAGAACTTCGAAGGTATTCTTTGAAAGACATTCCATTTGCCCATTCATACGCTTTGGGATTTCGGTCGTTGTGGCGTTTCGCATGAAAAAAATAGGACGCAACTCGTTCGGTGTACGGACGGTCAGCCAATAGTAGGACCTCTTCAAATGAATTGAAGCGTTCAGCACCCCACTCATGTTTAACTGCTGCAGCGGTAGAATGTTTCCAGAGCGCCCTTTTTTCTTGGCCCTTGGCGCTTCTAGCTTCCCCCGTGCGTGTATAACCAAGATAGTCGCAGCGACTGTCCCCAAGCACTTCAATGAGAGTCTTGCAGAATGCTGTTCCACCACATTTGCGCAAGTGCCATTGCCCCGATGAACCAGAAACCAATCATGCGGAAACAATTATACTTGACCAGTCAAATTGGGCCTACCACTCGAGCTACGGGCTAGGACACTCTCCAGTTCTTCCCTCTCAAAGACATTCAGCCTCGTGCGTCTAGAACAATTGACAATGCGTACACCCAATTTTTCCGCTTCCGAGCGGGCTTTTGCATAGGAAACCTCCAGAACATGCAAATTTGGTGAGTGCCATTTTTCCCCCGGAAGGCGATAAAGCGGGTGAAAGTGGTTCTGCTCTCCGTCGCTGACCATAACACCCTTTTCGCCCTCAGAGACTTTACCGTCGGTATATTGGTGGTCCAGACCCAGCAGGCAGATTTCTGTGAAACCCATGGCTATCGCTAATTGTATCTCGGTGTAAACGATTGTTGACCCCCACGCGATCCCGCTGGTCAGGTCTGGATTGAACTCTGGGAATTCAGAATCTTCCAGCGGGTTATCCCAATTTTTGGGTGGTATCAAAGGAAAACACACCGCACCTTCAAATCTCTTAGTGTCAGAAAAAAAATTGGCCGGAAACAGTTTTTTGCATCCAGACAGTTTTTGTATTTCATCAAGGCACTGAGTAAAAACCAGCTTATCTTCAACACAATAGAAATTGGGACGCCAGGATGTTTGATCGTAAATCAGAAAAATTTTATTGGAAGCAAACGATATCTCATCCTTTATCTTTTCAAGGTCCGAAGCGGTAAGGCTTGGGCCATTCCCAATGATAAAACATCTATTTCCGGCGTATTTTTTGGTCAATCCGTTTAGGTAGTTTTTATCCCGCTTACTGACGTTTGAATAAATTCTGGTGCGATACCCGGGCACAAAAGCACGCTGCAACTCTCTTTTGATTTTCCATAGTGGAACCATGATAATTTACCGAGCTCCAAACTTGATAACCTTTTGAGCGGCCATTAGTTCTAGTGACAACGAGGCAGTTTGAGCAAAACTCAATGTTCCACTCATCGCGCGACCTTAAGCAACCCATACAGGGTTGTCCAGAAGACAGCGCGACCAGAGATCGTGTTGGAAATGAGTTCGTAGTATTACTCAAGTCGTCGCAAGAGAACTAGGATCTACTTCCGTGGCAGCTCCCCGTTGGAGCGAAAGCAAAAAACAGGCCTTGGTCATGAATCGTCTTCGGTGGCTGCTCATTTCTAGCTTTTCAGCTGCCTAAAAGGGTACGCCGGGAAGACGGGCGATTGTTGTTTCTGTGGATTCTTGCGCAGATTCTTGCCTCTAATCCATACTGTTTAGCTGCGTCGCCTTCGCGGCCTTGGGGCACCGGGCAGATCCCACAAGTGTGATTGCGTAAAGACAGGTACTCTATTAACACTTGCGCTGATAAGACCATATGGTTGGGCAGGGCATGACAAAAAAATATCTGATGGTGGGGACCGGGCTTTCAGGTGCCGTAATCGGGCGCCATTTAGCCGAAGCTGGGCATGATATAACTATAGTCGACAGCCGCGATCACATCGGTGGGAACTGTCATACTGCCCGCGATCCTGACTCCGGCATAATGCTCCATGTGTACGGCCCACACATTTTCCACACAGATGATGACGAAGTGTGGGGCTACGTTAACCGGTTTGAGGAATTCCAGCCCTTTAAAAACCGGGTCAAGACGACCTCTTGTGATCCAAGTGGCAAGCGAAGCGTATTTTCCCTTCCGATCAACTTACACACCATCAACCAGTTTTTCGGCAACACAATGCGGCCGGACGAAGCCAAAAAATTTATCGCTGAGGAACAGGCCGATAGCAGCATTGATGTTCCAAAGACCTTTGAAGAACAGGCGCTACGGTTTGTTGGTAAAGATCTGTATGAAGCCTTTTTCAAGGGTTATACGATCAAACAATGGGGTATGCACCCGTCAGAGCTGCCTGCCTCTATCCTGAAACGGCTACCGGTGCGTTTCAATTATGACGACAATTATTTCTTTCATAAATTCCAGGGCATGCCCAAAAACGGCTATAGCGCGATGATACAGGCGATTTTGGATCACCCCAAAATCACGGTTCACCTAAACACAAGTTTCACTCGCGCGATGGGGGAAGTTTATGATCACGTGTTCTATTCCGGTCCGCTCGACGGGTACTTTGATTTTGATTTGGGGCGTCTGGGGTATAGGACGCTCGATTTCGAACGGTTTGATTACGACGGGGATTATCAGGGATGCGCTGTCATGAACTATGGTGAGGAAACCGTACCTTACACCCGCATTACTGAGCACAAGCATTTCGCACCTTGGGAAGAACACGAAACCTCTGTCTGTTATCGTGAATTTTCGCGCTTGGCAGAGGCTGACGATATTCCCTATTACCCGATTCGTCAGGTCAAAGAAAAAGAACTGCTGACCGCGTATGTTGATCTTGCCAATGCCACTCGCGGCGTAACGTTTGTGGGCCGGCTTGGTACGTATCGCTATCTTGACATGGATGTAACAATCCGAGAGGCGCTGGATACCGCCCGCGGGTTCGAGGCTAAAGTGGCTAACGGTGAAGAAGTACCGGCATTTTTTGTCAAACCCGTATAGCAATTGCCTTGCAATTGCGATCTAACGTATTGCGTCGTCGACCCGATCAGAAAGAACTTTCAATGAAAAAAACTTTCGGTAACGAGAATTTTCGAGATGTCTAGAAACGCAATTGTTTTTACAGCCAACACCATGCATGTGGCGCAAGCCAATTTGATGATAGAGTCCCTGTTCGACCCGGAAAAAGGTAATTTCAATGGGGATTTGTGGGTCATCTCTACCCATCTGAGCGCAGGGTGCCAGGAATACCTCGAAAGCCGTGGAATCCGCTTTCTGATCAATCCACTTACCAGCTTCCAGAACTGGAAATACCGTCGTGACATAGCTCGATCTCAACCTGAATTCCTGCGTGGAAAACTGGAAGAAGACGACGCTTTTCTTCTGTACCGCAACAAGAGAATGAGCAAGCTGATCATCAATGATTGGGTGGAAAAGTTCGGTCGAAACTATGACGCTGTGGCGTTGTGCGACAACGATCTTTACTTTCAGCGTGATATAAATGACCTGTTTCATCGTACCGCTCAGTCTGATCCAGATGCGTTATGGTATTGGCAGGAAGAAAACAGAAATTTGCCGGGCACCAACCTGTGGATGAAAAATGCCCACTATTCCCGACTTCACGCAAGCGACGGGTTGGATTTTGGCCAGCATGAAATAAACATCGGGTTTGTGATCTCTTCCCCCAGGGCAATGCGTTCGATATTCCGACAGGTCGAAGCGCTTTTCTCAAGCTGTCACATCGAACTGTTCCGGGACTGCCTCTGGCACGATCAGGATCTGGTGCGGTTGATCCGGGCCCAGGATCCCAAGCTGTTCCGCTTGTTTGAGGAAGGGGATGTCCTGCATCTGTGCAACGGCGGGGAAAATCTGCTGGACGAGCGTAGCCCGCAAGAGTTCTTTCACAAAAAAACAAAAGAAAAACCGTATGTTGTGCACTTCGCGGGTGGCGCTTGGAGGGGCTATCGTTCAATCGCACCATCCTATTTGGTCGACCAAAACGCATATTTCTTTGTGGAAGAGCAAACGGAACGGTTCGATGAAATCCGCCAGTTAACCGATTACGACCCGTTTGACGTCCCATCGCCGTTTTTCACTGAGCACAACATAAAGACTAAAGCCGCGGCTCGTTCAGAATGGATGAAGTTGACAGCCGACAGCCAAAAGAAGCGGATGCTGTTCTTTTCCTGGCTCGACACCGGTAGTCATCGTCCACTGCGCGGCGCATTGAAGGATTTCCTCGACAACAACGCTTTCGACCTAGCGGTGATCGACGGAAACGTAAACACCAATGACAATGACGGGCAGATCGCCGAGGATTTGCCTGACCTGTTGGCTCATGTGACACGCACGGTTTTCAATAATCGTTTTGGCCGCCAGTTCGGACTTAGACGAAGCGACATTCCCGAAGAGGCAATTTCGGATGCGATCGCCGCTTTGATCAAGGAATATGGATGTTCGCAAAGAAATGCCCGTGCAGTGGCGAACGCGGCATATATTTATTTAAACAAAGCAATATCTTTCTACAGACCGGATGTGGTTGTTGGCTGGGGCGCATTTTTGTTGTGCTCGCGAATCCTCAGGCAAATCTGCAAGCAACGTGGCATCCCGTTTCTAACCATGGAGCTCGGAGTTCTTCCAGAAACACTAGCCTTTGACTGCTTGGGTCACATGGGCGAAAGCTGGGTCGCCCAAAATTTTGATGCCTTTAACGCATTGCCGTTGGCGGATGCCGACAGGTTAGCCGCCAAAAATTATCTCGAGAAGACCCAGCGTGAACGGCCAACGCGGAACGTCAAAATCGATGTTTCGCCATCTATTTCGAACCAGCTTTTGAGGCTGAAAAATTCAGGGAAAAAGGTTGTCGCTTATATCGGCAGCAATTGTGCCTTTTCCGGCCATGTACCCTACGACGACACCGCCCGGGCATATCATTCACCTTTTTTTAGCGATAATGACGATGTGGTTCGCAGCTTGTCTGACGCATTTTCGGGCGATCCGGACACCCATCTGATCTACAAGCCGCATCCCATTTCGATAACGCGTGGCTTAGACCTGACCGATGAGTACCCCAATGTGACAGTCCTGAAGGACGTGAACCTTGATGACTGCCTGCAGATTGCCGATCTCGCGCTGGTCAAAGTTTCGCAAGGCAACTACGAAGCACTTTTGCGGGACACTCCAGTCTTAATGCTTGGGCGCAACCAATTGAATGGCTCCGGCGCGGTTTATGAACTGAGCAGCAGGGATGCTCTCAGAGATGATGTTTTGAACGCTCTTCAGACCGGCTTAACGTCAGCTCAAAAGTCGTCATTCGAAGATCATGTCGCGCGGCTTTTAAAATACTACGTTTATTCTGTTTCTGGTGCAGAATTTGGTCGACCGCAGTCACATGTTTCGAAAGACATTGAGGCGTTGCTAGACGCATCCGGGCCTAAGCATCTGGAAGCCGAACAAATTGCCCTGAACATTCATAACAAGGCTCCGCAGCTTGTCGAGGGAACGCCCGCTCTTTCGATCATCATGCCGGTTTTTAACGGCGAGCAATATCTGGCCGATTGTATCGGGTCGATACTTTCACAGAGGTTTGCTGACTTTGAACTTCTCTGCGTGAACAATGGCTCTACTGATGGTTCGCAGGAGATTCTGGACTATTTTGCCCGCCGGGACACGCGTGTGAGACCGCTCTATCAAGAAGAGCCCAACCAACGCTCGGCTCGTAACCTTGGGGTGAAACACGCAAAAGGCGCTTACTTGCACTTCTTTGATTGCGACGACCTGCTGGTCCCTACTGCGTATGAAGAGCTTCTGTCAGCGATGCAGGAAACGAAAGCGGATGTGCTGTATTTCTTTTTTGACGAGCTTTACAATGCCTCCAAAACGGGCCGGCCAAGGCATCGCGAATTTCAGAACTATTTGCCGCGGCAGGGGCTTTTTGCGATGGAGGAGCAGCATAAACGCCTGTTCGCGCAATATCCCTTTCCTTGGGCAAAGGTGTTCAAGGCCAAATTCTTTCGCGACAAGGACCTCTATTTCGATCTCGACTGCGCCAATTTCGATGACAACCCGCAGAACTTGCGCACCTTGCTTTCGAGCCAGAACATATTTGTGCTCAACAAGCCGTTTTACAAGTTTCGAATAAACCAAAACTCAATGACCCAATCGGTCAATCCGCGTGTGATAGGAATGCTGGATGCTGTCCGGCTGATGAATGAAATTTATACCAAATTCGGGCGCTATGACGAGTTCCAAAAATACTACGTTCCTTACAAAATACACCTTCTGCACTTTGCCTGGACCCGATTGCCGGAGGATTTGAAAGAGGCTTATCTAGCTGACATCCCAGATCTTTTCCTTTCCGGAGACGATGATTACTTTGAACGTGACGACCTCGCGTCGATGTTCTCTTACATGTCGCCGGAAAAAATTGAATTTACACGCTCTGCTTTACGCGGCGAGATTCCGAAGGCGGTTTCAGGGTTGCGAAATACCCCGCCGGATGGCGGTTCACGGAATACCGGCTGGATGCGCCCAAGGACAGAAAAGTTAAAAAAGCATAAACGTATCTTTAGGTCTTCAAAACGCTATGCGCGCGGCTTGGCTCGTTCCTTGAAGCGTGCGTCTCGCACTTTGCGGGGTCGTCGCAAATAAGAACCCTAGAAGCTTCGATGCCGTCCAAAACGGAGGTCTAGATACCGGACGACCTGATGTTTCGGTCGTAAGTTTTAACAAAATCGCCGAGCCAAGGCTAAGAGTTGTTGGACGCGAACCGCCGAAAACCTAATTGTACGCGCACGCTCGTCGGTGCTCCGAATATGGGCGACATGGTGAAGCCTGCCAAACTCATTGAGGTGCTTGGCGCGGCTGTCCTGGTGTTGATCCCGTTTCGACCTTCCCCTGACGATTTGCGGCCCGTTGGCGTGACCATAGCCACCGTAAACGCCGCAATAACCCTATCTCAGACGCCGCGCAGGGATCACAGAAGAGCGGCTCGCGTCATGGCGCAACATGGCACAATTGCCCCGGTGAAAATCGCTCAACGTGTTGCTTGTGCTGACACCGGCGCGACAGGCAAAGAGTTGTCCCAAGCTACCGACGACAAGGGCGGGGCAGGGGTTGCCGCCGTATGGGATTAAGCTACGGTGATTTTTAATGTCTGAAAAGCGCGTGGCCCTCAATGGGCTTTACAACACTGAAAACCGTCCAACCGCTACTGGCATATGGCAATGCGGGTAAGGGTAATCAATTCAGGAAATGAAGTCTAAGCGGGAGGGAGAAAAACGCCTGACGTTTGCTCTCGAACGTGAAACGTACCGCAACCTGATAATGCACGCAGCAGAAACCGTTCAAACTCACCAAGACACTTTAGAAACAACCCTTGCCGAATACCTCAAACGCGCAATTACGTAGGTACGCAAATGCGCCACTTTGAGCGTGGGTCGTTTCGCGCGAAATACGCAAACATGCGTTCATGGCTTCCTTCCCCCCCTATGAAACGTTTCGACAGCGTTGTTTTCGCCAGTTGTTACAAGGCCATCAAACCACTCACAGAAAAGCGTAGCATGCTGCTCATTTCTATCCATCACAGATTTGTAAACCGCGACAAGTCTGTTTCAGCGCCAAAAGCCTCAGACACCAGCCGGTTTTCTTGGAGTAGTTGTCCAGCTCGAAAACAGATGCTTATCTTCGCCCTTGCTAGCGAAGCTTGATTCATGGCAATTGGTACGCGGCACAGCATAGGACTCCAAATTCGCAAAACTTACCCGCAGATTGCTGAGAGATTGAATCTCCTACATGCTTCGCTTGAAAATCATTCTATGTGAGTCGGTGGTTCCGCTCTAGCACAAGAGTCGCCAACAACATTGAAAAACGGAGGCCGCTAGACCCATGACCAGACGGGCAATCGTCTTTACCGCCAACACTGTTCATGTCGCACAAGCGAACCTAATGATCGAATCGTTGTTTGATCAGGCACGCGGCAACTTCGATGGCGATCTCTGGGTTATCTCGACCCATCTTAGCATGAGATGCCAACAGTTCCTCGAGAGCCGCGGCATTCGATATTTGATCAATCCGCTGATTTCACTAAGTGATTGGAAGTATCGCAGGGAAATCGCGAAATCTCAGCCCGAGTATGTAAGTGGCGCGCTCGATGAGGACGCCGCTTTCGCGCTCTATAGAAACAAACGCATGAGTAAGCTGATAATTTGCGACTGGGCGGATAAATTCGGCGACACCTATGATCAGATGGCGCTCTGCGACAACGATCTCTATTTCCAGCGTGACGTCAACGAGTTGTTCGACAAGTGTCAGGCGGACACGTCGGTAGTCTGGTACTGGCAGGAAGAAAATGAGAACCTTCCCGGTACCAATCTATGGGTGAAGAACTTCCATTATGCGCGGTTCCACGAAACTTCGGGTATGGATTTCGGCAAACACGAGATCAATATCGGCTTTGTCGTTTCGACGCCGCAGCTTATCAGCAGGGTCTTTGCTCAGGTGCGCGACCTATTCTCATCCTGCGCAATTGAACTTTTCCGTGACTACAAATGGCATGACCAGGATCTGGTGCGGGTCATCCGTGCCAAGTCGCCTGAGTTGTTCAGGTTGTTCGACGAGGGCGATGTGCTTCATTTGTGCAACGGTGGCAAAGACTTGTTAGAGGAGACGGAGCCGCAGTCCTTTTTTCACAAGAAGACCGATCAGAAGCCTTACGTCGTGCATTTCGCAGGGGGCATGTGGAAGCCCTTTGCATCGATTGCGCAGTCCTACATGGTCGACGCGGACGCCTATTTCTTCACGGAAGAGAACTCGTTACGTTTCGATGCGCTTAGGCAAAATAGCGAATTTGATCTGTTCGACGTGGTCTCGGTTCTTTTCAGCGAACACAACCATCGCACACGCAACAAGGCCCGAGCACATTGGATGAAACGCCGCAAGGGCTGCGTCAAGAAAAGCATGCTCTTCTTTTCCTGGCTCGACACCGGAAGCCACGTGCCGCCACTCAGCAAACTGTCGGATTTTCTTGGTGACGAAACCTTCGATCTCGCCATCATCGACGGCAACGTAAAACATCGTGACCACGACGGCCTATTGTTCGAGGATCTGCCCGATCTGCTTGCCAAGGTGACGATGACCGTCCGGAACAAAGACTTTGCGCGGGCATTCGGCTATCGGCGCAATGACATTCCAGAGGAAGCGATATCCGGGTCCATCGCGGCGTTGCAAAAGGAATATCGCTGCACCGAGCGGGCAGCGCGTGCAGTCGCCAATGCAGCGTATCTCTACCTGGCGCGCACGATGGCGTACTACCGCCCCGATATTGTCGTCGGCTGGGGTACCTATCTTCTGGTTCCGCGAATCCTCAGGCACATATGCGACGACTTCGGCGTTCCAATGATGACGATGGAACTCGGTGTCCTGCCGGATACGCTGGCCTTCGATTGTCTCGGTCACATGGGCGAGAGCTGGGTCACACGCCATGCCGACAAGTTCAATGCCTTGCCGCTCTCAGACAAGGATCGCACCACGGCGCAGATCTATCTCAAACGCGTGAGAGCCGAACGCCCGTCGCGCAACCTGCCTATTGAAGTCAGCGACAGTACCCGATGCCAACTTGAGCAGCTCAGTGCGTCAAAAAAGAAGATCGTGCTTTTTGTCGGCAGCAACGACGCCTTCTCGGGGAATGTACCTTACGGCGATGCCGCTCGAATATTTCATTCACCTTTTTACAAAGACAATGACGAGATTGTCAGCCATTTATCGGAAGTCTTTGCCAATAACTCGGACGTTCAGATCGTCTACAAACCACATCCGATAACTATTACCCGCGGTCTGGACCTCACCGAAGCTTATGCTGATATTGTGACGCTGTCGGACTGCAATCTCTGCGACTGCCTTGAGATTGCGGATCTTGTTATTGCCAATGTCTCGCAGGGCAGCTACGAGGCCCTGTTTCGCGAGAAACCGGTTCTCATGCTTGGCATGAACCAAATCAATGGTTCGGGTGCCGTCTATCAGCTCGGCGACCGAGACGGGCTTGCGAAGGCGGTCTGGGACGCGCTCGCGGGAGGGTATACTGACGAACAACGCGCCCGCTTCAATGACCACGTAGCGCGCGCCTTGAAGTATTATCTTTACAATGTCTCCGGAAGCACCGGTGCGCGACCGCAGGACCGGGTCGCGCCAGACATGTTGTCTCTTCTTAATGGCAAAGCCGCAGAGCACCTTTCGGATGAAACCAAAGCCCTTGCCGCCTACCGAAAACCCCAGCGCTTCAAGGCCGGCAAAACCCCGCGGTTGTCGATCGTCATGCCGGTCTTCAACGGCGAAGAACATCTTGCGGACGGCATAGGCTCGATTCTCAACCAGACCATGTCTGATTTCGAGTTGCTTTGCGTGAATAACGGCTCGAGCGACGGCACGCAGGACATTTTAGAATATTTCGCTGCGCAGGATTCTCGGGTTAGGGTCATTTGGCAGGACGAACCCAACCAGCGCGCCGCACGAAATCTCGGTGTCGAGAATGCCCGCGGCACGTATCTGCAATTCTTCGACTATGACGATCTTCTTCATCCGGACGCATACCGCCAGATTCTGGATGCGATCGAGGAATCGAAAGCCGATGTCCTTTACTACTTCTACTCCGAGATGTATTCGCGGCCTACCATCGGAAACCCTCGGTATTTCCGGTTCAGAGACTTCCTTCCCCAAGACCGACTTTTCCGCATGAGAGAACAAGACAAGCTGCTCTTCGCTCTCTATCCGTTCCCTTGGGCAAAAGTGTTCCGGCGCGATGTCCTCGTTGAGAAGGGCCTGCTATTCGACCTCGACTGTGAGATTTTCGATGACATTCCGCAGAATCTGCGCACGCTTCTTTCCACGGATGACATCTTCGTTCTGAACAAGTCTTTCTACCGTTTTCGCATCCACTCGAAATCTATGACACAGTCCACGAACGGAAGAATCTTCGGTGTGATCGATGCTATTAGGCTTATGAACGAGACTTGCGAGACGTTGGGGAAGTACGCGCAATTCCAGCCGTACCTCGTACCCTACAAAATCCACCTTCTGAACTTCGCTTGGGACCGGCTGCCGGACCAGAATAAGGAGGACTTTCTTGATGCGATCCCAGACCTGATCCGGCCTGGCGACGAGCGCTACTTCAGTGACGGGCCCGCGACTTCGATCTTTTGCAATCTCGATATTGGGTCGATCGATTTCGTGCGCAATGCCGCAGCGGGTGATAAGCGAGTAGCCCGCGACCTAAAGGTTAAGGCTGCCGACAAACCCCCGATCGCGAGCGAACAAGCGTCATTGGCAGAGCTGCGGGAGGCCCAGGCACAGTTGCTGACGGCGGCTACTCGATTCGCAGCGCTTCCGGTAAACCAGCGTGCCCTGCGGGAAGCTGGGGCGCTCGCCGACGACGGCTTACAGCTTTTTGCGCTTGCGAGGTTGTTGCACAAATCGGGCGGTATCCGTGGCGCGAAGCTGTCGCGACTGGATAAGGCTATACTTTCGATCTTCTATCCCCTGCAATCGGGTTATTATCGCGTTTCGGGAAAACGATCCAAGTTGCGGGCAGCGGCTCGCAACAGCATCTCTCCGGGGCCAACGCCGAAATGAAACGTCGGCAGCCTTGGCCCGAGCGTCACGCAATCGAAGTCAATACCGGGGCTTCAACCGGACAGCCACTTGCTGATGGCTGGGAACGCAGCCGATGTAGTCGAAGTCAAACGGACCGTCATTGACGAATTCTTGGAAGGCCTTGTATTCGTGTTCCTCCCAGCCGTCATAATTCAGATATTCATCGAAAATTAGGATGGCGCGGTTGTCCATATGGTTTCGCAGGGCTTCGAGTACGAACTTCGTACTAGAGTATAGGTCGCAATCTACATGGATCAGCTTGAGCGGTGCATCCAGGTTCTTAATGAAGCCCGGGAGCGTGTCTGTGAACCAGCCCTTGACCAAGGTCACATTCTCCGGAACCTCTGGCAACGTTTCCATCGCGAACATCCCACGCCCATATCCGGGTCGCCAGTCCTCGGGTAAACCTTGGAAACTGTCAAAACCAAAAAGCCTGGTCGTGGGCGGCGAGGCGGTTGCCAGCGTCTTAATCGTTACGCCGGAATACACACCGAACTCTAATATAACGGACGGATATCCTGCTTCCTGCACGCAGAATTCAAGCAATTGATCTTTTGACGGAAAGAACGATACCTCCCGCATTTCGCGCTTGAGTAATCTCGCTGAGTCCAGCGCCGCGACAAGGTCATTGAGCCCTTCCATATCATACGCAGTTCCAGGTCCGCGAATGGGCTTAAGTGGGAGCCGACGTTCGATTTCGAGAAGCCGCCGGCGGATCGTGGCCAGTTCTTCGAAGGCTTTGGACATCCCTACGCGTGTCCCGGTCAGTTTGCCGTGCATGTCGGGAAAGCGTTTTTCGAGACGTGCAACGCCTTCCTGGACTTCAACAAGCCGCCAGGTGATCTCGGCAATCCGCTCTCGGATCGCTACTTCGTTGAAGTTTCGCTCATCCAGTCGCGCCTCGATCCGGGTGATGGCGGTCAAAATTCCTTGCTCAAATGCAGATGGAGGCACTTGATCCGTGACTTGTGCGCCGGATACCGCCTGATCATGAACAAAAGGTGGCACTTCGCGTCCCAGAAGCGAGTCCGCAGCTCTGGATAGCCGACGTCTCGCATCTTTAAGAAACTTCATAATGCCCGACTGTCAACGTAGTATTAGACGTGTCGCAACACATCGTGTATTCAGTTCGCGTCTCGATCATCTTTTAATTGAACCCTTGTTTTGCAGTTCGTTAGCGTGCCCTGTTCAGCGGTTACTAACCGTGAGGTGTAAAGTAGCGTGGGTGGTGCCGCGGCGCCAGACCTCTGAAGAGCTTATCCGGTGTTAAGCAATTGTTTCAGGATGCGACCGCGTTGTACCCGAAAAAATACGTCAAATGACTAACCCGGTCTACGACGCGAATCTGTCTGCCGAAGGCAACAAACGGTTGGCGGAGTTCGTGGATCAATCGATTTTCGGGCAGTAGCGGCTGCCACGTTTAGGAACCGGCCTCACGTATCTGTGCGTTCGCGTCAGAATGGGAAGCAGGCTAACCCGCAGAACACGTTTTGAATAGGTCAGGTTTGAGCATTGCTATTTGAGAACAACGCGCGGTTCAGCACAACCACGCACATCCAAATGGACAAGAAACGTGTTTCCGGCATGTTGAAGCCACTTCGAACGATTTTCGGGTACCTTCTGGCGCGCCGTCGTCACAAAGAGATGCTGAAAATCCTGACCCCCAAACGCAGGGCAAGACGTGTGGCCGGTTGGGAGATCAATCGCGGACAGGAAAGCTCCTTCGGGGCTGTAGCGCGCGACGCGGGCCGAACCCCATTGAGCGCTCCACAGGCATCCTTCTGCATCCACCACAGCACCGTCTGGTTTGCGTTCAGGATGGTCATCTGTAGCGCGCAAATCGACAAATATCGCCGCCTCGTCCAATGGCCAACCGTTTTCGGGGTCAACCCGGATACGCCAGATGATACGGGTTTTGGTGTCGGAATAATACGCGCAGTCCCGGCTATGGTCGAAGCAGATGGAGTTGGGAGTGCTCATATCGCGCTTCAAAACCTGCAACTCACCGCCCCCATGGTGATCCGGACGCCAGCGATAGAGCGTTCCCATGCCTGTATCTCCGGATTTGCTCATGGTGCCGACCCAAAAGCCACCCCAGGGATCGGCTCGACCGTCGTTGGAGCGCGTCAAGGGGTTGTCGGATTCGATGTCGCAGAGCATTTCTTCGGACCCTGACACGAGGTTGAAGCGGCTCAACCCGGTTTCGCTGGCAATCAGCAGATGGTCCCGGTCAATCCAACCCGCAGCGCTGACATTACGGTCGAATTGCCAATTTAAGGACTGGGTTCCGACGCGCGACAGGAGTCTCGAATTGACGATATCAAACCAGAAAAGCTGCTGGCGCTCCGGATGCCAGATGGGGCCTTCGCCAAGGGTACAGGGGCGATCATCAAAAATCTTCGCTTGATGGGTCATAAAAAATCCAGACAACAATGCGCCTCAGACGTATTCCTAGACAACCTGATACCCGTCACATGAAGTCGGCCACTAAATTCACCTCTCTCTGTCGATCCCGCTTGCATAGCGCCCCGCACGATTATAACCCCAGGTGCCGGTACAGATTATTCAACGTGTTTTCATGCACATATTCGATAGCCTGCACGGTGCTGTTGGCATTGTGGCTTGAAACGGCGACGTTTTCGAACTGCAGCAGCGGATGATCGGTGGGCAAAGGTTCCTGTTCAAAAACATCCAGCGCTGCGGCTGCGACTTTGCCACTTTGCAGCGCGGCAATCAGCGCCGCTTCATCCACAAGCCCGCCGCGCGCCACGTTGCACAGGATCACCTGATCACGGGCTTTTTCCAGCGTATCCGCGTTAATCTGATGATAGTTCTCAGGCGTTTGGTTACAGCACAAACAGATCACATCGGCCTGATCCAGCAGGTCATCAAACGAAACGATCTGCGTGCCGTCCGGAGCTGAATCCATATGGGGATCATGCGCAATCACATTCATGCCCAGTCCGCGCGCCCTTTGGCCCACCCCTTGACCGATGGCGCCATAGCCTACAACACCCATGGTCTTTCCTGTCATTCCGGGAAAGCGCCCCTTCGGCCATTCACCCGCGCGGATCATCCGGTCGGTGCGCGCTAGGCGGCGTGTCGCGGCAAGCAACAGGCCAATGGCATATTCGCTGACCGCATCCCGGAACGCGCCCGGCGAATTGCAGACTGGCACGTTCAGGCGCTGCGCTGCTTTAAGGTCAATGCTGTCGATACCGGTACCCCATTTCGAGATCACTTTGAGCCGCGGCAAATAAGACTCAAGAACGGTTTTCGTGATCTGATCATCACCGGCGAGCCAACCATCCACGCCTTGGGCATATTCCAGACACTGATGTTCAGCCATGAACTGGTTTACTTCGGGCCAGATAGGCATCAACCCTTTTTCCCGCAAAACCGCGTCAAAACGATCTTTTTCGTTTATCATCATGATGTTGGAAACAAGCACATGCATGACTGAACCCTTATGCGTTTTTGCGTTTTGCCAGAACGCCCAAAAGAGCTTCGGCGATATCAAGGTCTTCCTGTGTTTTTATCACGTGGCCCGAGATCGCACTCACTGGGTAAAAGGCGATCTTGCCATTGTAAGTGCCGATGGTGCCAGCTTCTACTGCCTCAATATAGGACTTTGCACGCCAACCGGTGATAGACCAGGTGACGCGCTGGGTGGGCTCCAGATCTTGTGAGTTGGTTTTCTCTTTGAACGTGAAGTTGACAGGCTGATCTCTATACGCCACTTCAATCCGGTCTTGGATGCAAGAGAGCATCACATCCGCGTCCGATGCGATAAACGCCTCGGCAAAGTTCTTTACTTCTTCCGCTGTCAGCAAAGGTGCGATCGAATGCACCTGAATAAGAAGGTCGCAATCGACGTTTTTCAGGAAGTCATAAACAAACTGCTCTGATGTTGCGACCGAATTGCCCAACTCCTCGGGGCGCTTGTAAAAGTTGATACCGTAATGATCAGCAATGGATCCGAACTCTGCATTTTCCGAATTAACGTAGACCTCGTCAAAGCAGCCTGAGGTCTTGCATTTCTCGATCGCGTGGGTAATCAGCGGTTGCCCTGCTAGCGGGGCAAGATTTTTCTTCTTCAGGCGCTGGCTACCCATACGAGCGGGTATCATTGCTATTGTTTTCATGTCTTCCTTCTCATCGATAGCCAGCTTAGACGCAACTGCGGGCAAATAGCGGCTTTTGCTTCTCAAAAATTTCCCGAGGCGCACAAAGGCTTTTTTGATCGTTGTCTAGTCTGACCGGCGCGTCACCGAGATCATAGCTGGCATAGCGCAGCCCGGCCTCCTGCGCGATCAGGGCACCTGCCATGTCATCCCAGCCTTTTGCTTCCCGGCTGGCGACAAGGCTGACGCGTCCGGCTGCAGCGTAACACAAATGCAATGCCTGACTGCCAAAATTGCGCAGTTTAAACATGGTCAGCAACTGTGCAAGCGCGTCAGGCGCGACAATTGCAAAATCCTTGAGCAAGCCAGAGGACACAATTGCCAAATTTGATTGCCTGGGCTCGGGAAGCAAGGGTTCTTCGTTCAGGCGGGCACCGCCGCCCTTCTGCGCCGAATAAAGATCGTTTTGTACGATATCATACACAGCGGACAGCGTCGGTTCGCCGTCGATCATCAAAACCACAGCAACACTGTAAACGGGTAACCCGGCAACAAAGTTCACGGTTCCGTCCAACGGATCAACCAGCCAGAGTGGACCTGAACCCTCGTGCGGGCGGTAGTCTTCCTCTCCTACTACTGAGGAACCGGGAAGCAATTCCTGCAGCCTAGCCTTGAGCAGCCTTTGCATGTTCAGGTCCACATTGGTGACCAAGTCCAAACCATCTGAGCCTTTGCTCCAGATTTCTGGCTGCTCGTTAAAGACCTCCTTCACCCAACCTGGTAGTGCTGCGCACAACGCCGCACGTATCCCGTCTAGCGCCGGCTGACCAGACATGGTCAAAACTTACGTTCTGCAATAAGTGCTTCGTCCATATTTGACATACGCATATACTGGGTAAGAATATGAATGAATGACATGTGGATATCTTCGATGACGCCGTAGTTCGTGGCTTCAACATGCACGTTCACGTCCGCCATATCCTTTGATCGCCCGCCTGAAAACCCGGTAAACGAAATGGATTTCATGCCAATGTCCTTTGAGACTTCAAGCGCCCTCACGACATTTTCGCTGTCTCCCGACGAGCTTACGGTCCATAGCAGATCACCGGGTCTGGCCATGGATTGCAGCTGGTAGGCAAAAACCTCGGCATATGAAATGTCATTTGCCAGCGCCGAGTTCATTTCGGTATGTGCGGAAAGAGACATGAAACGCGGTGTTAGCTCTGTGTCTGTACGTACGCACTTCAAAAAGTCACACAGTGAGTGGTTGGCAATACCGGCAGAGCCACCATTGCCGCAGATGTAGATGAAGTTGCTCGCCTGGATTGTTTCCATTAGCAACGCACTAACCTGGTCCAATGCACTCATATTGCTTAATGCTGCAGCCTTGGAGAGGGTGTCGAAGTACTGGCCAGCAAAGCTTTCACAACTCGAAAAACGTTTGTTTGGGAAAAAGTCTCTCATTTCCATTCATCCTTCGAAGATGGGTCGGTCACTCTTAGGTTTCCAAGACAAAGCGCAGAACCCCGGATCTCAGGCTGCGCTGTAGCAGGATTTGCAAGTCATGCAAACGGTTCTGGTCAGCCTCGCGAAAAAAACCAGACCAGAATGGGATATTTGAATTCTCAGTGGTCTTGAAGTAGCGATCCAGAATGACCGCGTCCAGCCGACCGGGCGTTGAAATTTCAAGAACCGAAAGCCTGACCTTTGCGCAAAGTGCCTCAAAGCCCTTGATCGAAAAAACGGTCAGCCGATCGAGCGGAATGAAACTTGGGGAATCCGCCCCCAGGATTTCATACTCCAAACCGTCCGCGCAGGAACTGGCTATGAAAATCACAGTTCCAGCGGGAACCGAGTGCTTGATTGTCCGAACCAGGGCCTCGGGGTCGGCGACCCTATCTAACTCTGTCGGCATCAAGACTGCCCGGGGCGCTATGTTCCTGAGACGTTCACCAATATTGTCAAATCCAGCGTTTTCGAGGCTGAGCGGCAAAAAATCCCAACTACGGTTGTGGCTTAACCGCCGCGTCGACTCGGGCCAGGCGGTCGCATGCGAGGCAAACCGGATGTCGACAACTTTATCAAGCGGGCGCTGCAGTCGCGCCTCGGTCAGGCTGATCCAATTCATGAGCGAGATGTATTCAAACTCGCGGGTATTGCCTGTATCTCCGGTTTCTTTCCGACTGATGATGTCAAGCCGCAGACGGTCCAGCGTTTGCTGGCTGGGAACACGCTGCGCATAAATGGTGTTGCAGTCTGAGCAGCGCTGAAATTCCAGCAGTGTCTGGGAAAAGTTCTTGCTCTTGGCACAATCTCCTCCGCAGGCCGGACAATTCCGACGCACCGTCCACGTCGTATCGCGATCCAGCATCAACTCTAACAATGCCTTGTTACGCGCAAGACGGTATCGAGCGGGTTTTTCCCCGGTGACGGTATTTACATCGGGAAGATGATCAAGGAAAACAGGTGTTTGCATTGTCAGATTGCCTGATCGGGAAGCGGGGTTTGGTCTTGCAGTATTCGATGCCACTCTGGATCAGCGGAGTAAATTCTCTCGACCAGTTCCATCACATCCAACGCTTGCTGAGAAGTGCCGCAGCGCAACGGTTCTTCCTTTACAACCGCGTCATAGAACTCGGCGACTTCCTTGTCCCAGGACTTGTCTTCCGTAAAACGCAATTCCTGACTTTCCGGGTTCGGGATTGGATTTCCGGTTGTATCCAACCTGTTTAACGCAACCGTCAGCACCTCCGTTCCATAGCTGCCCGAAGCCGAGAGGATGCCGTCC
This sequence comes from Ruegeria sp. YTSC325, assembly GCF_059609525.1. NCBI lineage: Bacteria > Pseudomonadati > Pseudomonadota > Alphaproteobacteria > Rhodobacterales > Roseobacteraceae > Ruegeria > Ruegeria sp. YTSC325. The sequence continues at coordinate 2,101 of NZ_JBXWLY010000008.1, read as the reverse complement.
ACCGAAACAAAACCATTGCGCAAGTAAAGCTCGAGCCGAAACGTGTGTTGCCACTGCGTTGCGGAAGAGTGGACCGAGGCAACGATGCCATCAGCGTTCTTCATCAGCGCGAAAGCGTTGTCTTCAACCGGAACATCTGTCCAAAAATTGCGCTGGACATAGCTTTGTACATTCTCAAAACGACCAGCAAACATCTGAAACAGATCTAACATGTGAATGCCCTGATCAATCAAAATGCCACCACCAGATTGTGCCGGATCGTTGCGCCAACTCTGCGCATAGTCCGGGCCGCCCGCCTTGCCGTAAACGCCTCGCATGAAATAGAGCTCGCCCATTGTGCCAGCGTCGATCAGCTTCTTTGCCTCTTCTATCGCGTCATGGACCCGGTGATTGAAGCCAAACTTCAAAACCCGATCTTTTGCCGCGCGCTCAGCTGCTATCATGCGGCGCACATCATCCGAGCTACGACCGGGTGGTTTTTCCGAGAACACATGTTTTCCGCGTTCCAGCGCCGTGCAAACCACATCCGGGATCATCATGTTTGGGACGCTGCAAACAATGATGTCCGGATTGAAGTCATAGACAGCCAAAGGGTCAGTAACCATAGCAACATTTGCATCTGGATCCTGCGATGTGTCGCAGGCTACTACCACTTCGAACCCGCCGTGACGTTCCATGGCCTCGTGACGAATCCGTCCCATTTTACCATATCCTACAATGGCCACACGCAAGGTCATGAACAAGTCTCTCTTCATCGCGGCAAAGTACCAAGCAACGTTCTGAAACCGTGCAATAAAGTCTGAACGCCAAATCGTGGCGAATATATCAGGCTGCAAACCCTGAGCAAGTTGGAATTCCTTCCAAGGCGTGAGCACTCGCCAATTGAGAAAAACTTCGTTTGCACTGCGCTTATTCAGCGTTATGGATTACCCGACACAGGGGATTGCAGTAGAATTATGGATCAAAAACGCTCAAAATACCTCTGCGCAGCGCTCTCGCGGGCCCGAACAGCAGGGCGCCCCGCTCTGCTGGAAAAGTCAGACATACCGGAAAACGTGTCCGAGGCATATGCCATCAGCTTTGCGCAAATGGAAAAAACCGCGGCGTGGAAAGTCGGCGGGGCCAATCCATGGTCGCGGAAAGTCTTCCGGAATAAAGACATTTTCATTGGCCCGCTGCATCCAGAAGAGTTGTCCGTAAAAACTCCGTCCATTCCAGTTGCCCATCTCAATGCGCCACTGGCTGAACCGGAGATTATGCTCGAGCTTGTGCAAAGTAACAATGCTGGCGGCGATGTGCAGTTTTCCCGCATGTCGATCGGGTTCGAAATTCCCGCATCGGTTCTTCCCGAAACGTTGAAAACAAATCTGAACGGACAGATCGTGGACCGGGCCGGAGCTGGTGCGCTTTGGATCACCGGGATCACTCCATTTGATCAAACCATCTTGCAACAGGAGTTTTCATGCCGCACTTGGCGTAATGGAACAGAAACCCCATGCGGCAGTTCCACCAATCTGTCCAAGGGTCCGCTAGGAGCTGCTTTCGAGTTTCTTCAGGTTGCGAGCAATCTTGGCGCGCCGCTACTGCCAGGGCAATGGGTCGCAACGGGTGGCCTTAGCCCAGCTTTCCCAGTTAGAACTGGCGATACTCTGCGCGTTAAAGCCCTGGACTGGGATGAAAGCCTCAACCTGATCTGAGGCGCGACTTGAGTTCCGGTCTGGCGCCAAACATCCACACAAGCCCGTGGTCCGGTCGAACCAAGGTTCGTCTTTAGGTTCTGGCCTCATTGATTTACAGCCAGAATAGCACGTTTGCTGCTAGAGCGATGGCCGACAGGAAGACTTTTGGGCATCTGCCATAGCGAGTGGCGACGCGGCGCCAGTCCTTCAGTCGTCCAAACATAATCTCGATGCGGTTTCTGCGTTTGTAGCGACGCTTGTCGTCCCGGATGGGCTTGTCGTGTGACTTTCGACCTGGGATACAGAGCTTTATTCACCTGTCCTTAAGGGCTTCGCGGAACCAGTCTGCGTCATAGCCTCGATCTCCCAGCAGCCAGTCAGCCAATGGCAGACTGTTTACCAGAGCCTTGGCCCCGGTGTAG
>NZ_JBXWLY010000007.1:0-230638 GCF_059609525.1 Ruegeria sp. YTSC325 | reverse complement strand
GGAGAGGTCATCCGCATCGACGGTGCGCTCAGGATGCGGTAAGCCTGCCTCATGACCGAACGCGAGAAAATGGAGGCCGGGCAGTGGTATTGTTGTCTGGACCCGGAACTGAACGCCTTGCGCGATCAAGCCAGACGCGCCGTTCATGCGCACAACACCAGCTCACCGGACCGGCGCACCGACATGGGGCCGGAACTCCGCACCCTCTTGGGTCATGTGGGCGCGGACTGTTTGCTAGAAGCACCGTTTCACTGTGCCTATGGGATGAACATTCATCTGGGTGACAGAGTTTATTTCAACGCCGGTTGCGTCGTTCTGGATACGTCCCCGGTCCGGATCGGCGACGATACGATGTTCGGGCCCCATGTACAGATTTATTGCGCCCAACATGCCAAAGATCCGGCAGACCGCGCGCAGGGTCTGGAGGTTGGTTTGCCTGTCACAATCGGCAAACACGTCTGGATCGGAGGCGGAGCAATCCTGTTGCCTGGTATCACCATCGGCGACAATGCCACCATCGGCGCGGGCAGCGTGGTCACAAAGGATGTCGCCGCCGGGCAGACCGTGGTTGGAAACCCAGCCCGCGCTCTGCCAGCCTAAGCGCTCTCGGCCTTTTCTTCCAGCATCAGCCATTCCTCTTCGGCAGCGGCGAGTTTTTCCTGCCGCTCGACCAAAGCCTCGGTTGCTTTCTGGAATTTCACCGGTTCGCGGGTGAACAGCTCGGGGTCGGACATGAGTTCCTCAAGCTTGCCGATCTCGGCCTCAAGCCGTTCCATTTCGGCAGGCAGCTTTTCAAGGCGGTGTTTTTCCGAGAAGGAAAGCCCCGATTTCGGCTGTGCCTCCTGCTTGATCTTCGGCTTGTAAGGCTTTGATTTCTCTTCCCTCTTAGGCAGGAGATCGCCGCGCTGCGCGATGTAATCCGACCAACCGCCCGCATAGACCGTGGCGCGGCCATTGCCTTCCATGGCGATGGTCGTCGTAGCGACACGGTCCAGAAAATCGCGGTCGTGGCTGACCAGCAAAACGGTGCCGTCATAGTCGTCCAGCAGCTCTTGCAGCAGGTCCAGCGTTTCCACGTCCAGATCGTTGGTCGGTTCGTCCAACACCAGCAGGTTCGAGGTTTTGGCCATCAGCTTGGCCAGCAAAAGCCGCGCTTTCTCGCCCCCCGAAAGGGACTTAACCGCCGCCCGTGCCTGCCGTTCGTCGAACAGGAATTCCTTGAGGTAACCCACCACATGTTTGGGCTGTCCGCCCACCATGACTTGATCGGCCTTGCCCGAAACCCGCATTTCGGGATCCCCGGTCAGGCTGTCCCACAGGGTCATCTCGGGGTCCAATTGGGCACGGGTCTGGTCGAAGACCGCGACCTCAAGATTGGTGCCCAGCGTGATCGAGCCCTCATCCGGGGTTTCCTGACCCAGCAGCATTTTCAGTAGCGTCGTCTTGCCCACGCCGTTGGGGCCAACAAAGGCCACACGATCACCGCGCTGCACCAAAAGGTCAAAGTTCCGCACGATGGGTTTTGCATCAAATGCCTTGGCCAAGCCTTTGGCTTCGATTACTTTTCGCCCGGATTTCGGCCCCGCCTCAAGCGTCATCGCGGCCGAGCCCTGACGTTTGATCTGCGCCGATTTTTCGGCCCGCAACGCTTGCAAGGCACGCACCCGGCCCTGATTGCGTTTGCGGCGGGCGCTGATGCCTTCGACGGCCCATTTCGCCTCGGACTTGATCAGGCGGTTCAGCTTGTGGCGCTGTTGATCCTCTTCTTCCCAGATCTTGTCGCGCCATGCCTCGAACGCGTCGAACCCCTGTTCCTGCCGCCGCACCGCGCCTCGGTCGATCCACAGAGTCGCACGGGTCAAAGCACGCAAAAAGGCGCGGTCGTGCGAGATCAGCACATAAGCCGCACGGGTCGCGCCCAATTCGCGTTCAAGCCAGGCAATCGCCTCGATATCCAGATGGTTGGTCGGTTCGTCCAGCAGCATCAGGTCGGGCGCTTCGGCCATCAACTTGGCCAACGCCGCGCGGCGGCGCTCCCCGCCTGAGGCGGTTTCAACCGGGCGCGCTGGATCAAACTTCAACCCCTCGCCTGCGCGCTCGACTTTATACAGTTCGCCCGGCTCTAGCCCGCTGGAGGCATAGTCGCCCAGCGTGGCAAAGCCCTCCATGCCCGGGTCTTGCTCCATATAACCGACCGACTTGCCCGGAGGCACAACGATGTCGCCCTGATCCGGTTCGACCAGACCGGCCATCACTTTCATAAGGGTCGATTTGCCGGACCCGTTGCGCCCCACCAACGCCACACGGTCGCCGGGTTGAACCACCAGATCAAGCTCGGAAAACACCGGATCGCCCCCGAAGGTCAGGGAAATGCCGGACATCTGCAACAAAGGAATTCTCGCCATGCCCGCCAGCTAAACCGGCACGGCACAGGCGTCAACGATGATTACCCGGCCACTGTGCGCAGCAACCGTTTGCGCTCCGGCGGAATCGCCCCGATTTCAAGCCCGGTGAACACGTGCAGCGTGTTCATGTGCCGGTCCACCACCGCATGATCACTGACCCAGCCGCCCATCATCAGATAGGTGCGTAGCAAGGGCGGCATCCGCAGCATCGCCTTTTTCGCATCAGGCCGCCTCTGCAGACGCGCGGCAAAGCGGAACACGTCGGGCGCCTTGACCCGTGGCAGCCAGCGTTTCGGCGCCAGATGGCGGTGTTTGAGCATTGCGAACGCGTCCAGATACTTGTCTGTCTCGGTGCCAGCAAAAGATGAACAGCCAAATAGCATTTCGATGTTGTTCTGATCCACATAGGCCGTCATCGCCCCCCAGGCCATGCGTAGGATATCGGGATCAGTCCAATCGGGATGGATGCAGAACCGCCCCATTTCGATCATCCGCCCCTGAAAATCCTCAAGTGCGGACAAATCGTAAAACTGAGCGGAATAGCTGCGACCGACCTCGGCCCCATTTTCCATCGTGAACATGCGAAAGCAGCACACCAGGCGCCCGTCTGATCTGTTATCCTCGACCAGGACATGGGTACAGATCGGATCAAACGCGTCACTGTCGGTTTGATCCGTCGCAAAGGCCAGGGTGCGTAACCGCTGAGCCGCCCTCAGATCCTGTTCGTCTTGCGCCAGACGCGCGCGATATCGGCCTTTGCCAAGCAATAGAGCCATGGTCGCATCCTCCGCGGTTGCCGACCCGTTTCAACTTGTCGCGTGGGTATCACACTATGTGTGACCGTCCCATGACGACGGCAAGACAGAACCACGAATTAGTTGGTCGCGCCTGGAATGTTTGCCGGATTGAAGTTGCCGATATTACCCAAAAGCTGACGCAAAAAGCCCGTGCCTTCGATGCTCGACTCGGTGACACGCCGGTCAAGCTGCACGATAATACCGTCTTCCAGACCAAAGCGCTCGATATTTCGGACCACGCCCCGCTGGTCAAAGCTGATCGCAACCAACTGACGCTCGACCACCTCGGGTCGCTTGGGGCCGTAGTGGCGCACCTTCGAGCGCACATAGTAGAAACCCGAATCCCGCACTACACCAGAGGAGCTGGGAGCGCCAACCGCCTCGATCACGCTGTCGCGGGTATCGACGCCGACCTTTATCTCGGCCAGTTCCTCTGCCGGAGGGATATAGCCGTGATTCTCGAAAATCGGTGTACAAGCGCTAGCCACCGCCAGACAGGCCGTAAAGACAAGCGTTCTGGACGCCGGTTTCAACCTGTTCACAACCTTTAACATGCGCACCCTCTTGCCTTGGCCCCTTGCGGACCCTATCCGCTTACATCAAACCGCAGCCCCGGTTCAACACAGGAAAGGGTCACGAATGAGCAACCAGACATCTCTGCGGGTGGCCGACCTGCCCCAAAACACATCAACCCCGTTTGACCTGCGCCCTGACGCCAAAGAGCTTGCGGTTATCCGAGAAGATCTGGGCCTGCTGGGCCTGCGCAAGCTGAGCTTTGTTGGCGATGTCCGGGCTCAGGGTGAACGCGACTGGGTGCTGGCGGGCAAGCTGGGAGCGACAGTGATTCAACCCTGTGTGGTCACGCTCGAACCCGTTACGACCCGGATCGATATACCCGTCACGCGGGTCTATCTGGCCGACTGGACCGACCCCGACGAGGAAGAGTTCGAAATCCCCGAAGGCGACGAGTCGGAACCATTGGGTCCCGAGATCGACCCGGGCCTGGTAATGACCGAGGCCCTGTCGCTTGCCCTGCCCCAATATCCCCGCAAGGACGGTGCGGAACTGGAACAGGCCGACTATACGGAGCCGGGCAAACAGGCGATGACAGATGAAGATGCCAAACCCTTTGCCGGGCTTGCCAGTCTGCGCGATGCACTGAAAAAAGACGAGTGACACGGGACAGATTTCCTGTCATAGCACGCCCTCAGAAAAATCGCTTGAACATGTCGAGAATCGCAGTATTTTCGCGCGCTCATCGGAATTTGGGTTGGACATTGCGGGGCTCGTCCCCTAAACGCGCGTCAAACCACGTAAAAAACGAAGAATGAAACCCGGTCGGCAGCGAATCTGCGGACCCTCAGTAGACAAAGGTTGAGACCATGGCCGTCCAACAGAACAAAGTTTCCAAGTCGCGTCGCAACAACCGTCGCGCACACGACGCTCTGGTTGCTGCAAACCCGAACGAATGCGCAAACTGCGGCGAACTGAAGCGCCCGCACCACGTATGTGCGTCCTGCGGCCACTATGATGACCGCGAAGTCGTCGCGCAGGCCGACGAAATCGACCTGGACGAAGACGCGGCCTAAGCCTTTTAACGCGCAGGCCAAGGCATGACGGATCAGCCCTCGCAAGCCGGACGGATCACCATCTCGGTTGACGCTATGGGCGGAGATTCGGGACCCGCCGCTGTTGTAGCGGGCATTGCCAATTCGGCGGATAAGAACCCCGATATTGCGTTCATCCTGCACGGGCCTGAAGCCCCGCTTCGCAAGCTTGTTGCCAAACGGCGTGTCCTGAACGGGCGCGTCGTTTTTCGTGATTGCACCGACGTGGTCACCATGGAGGACAAGCCCAGTCAGGTTGTGCGCAACGGCAAGCAAACCTCGATGTGGTCGACGCTGGAATCAGTGCGTCAGGGCGAAGCGCATGGTGCAGTGTCCTGCGGCAACACCGGCGCGCTGATGGCGCTGTCGATGATACGGCTGCGCAAACTGCCGGGTGTGAACCGCCCGGCTATCGCGATTCTGTGGCCTTCGCGCAACCCGCAGGGGTTCAACGTGATGCTGGATGTGGGCGCCGATGTGCGCGCCGACGCGAAGGATCTGTTGCAATACGCGTTGATGGGCGCCTCATACGCGCGCAACGGCATGGCGCTAGAGCGTCCCCGGATCGGCCTGCTGAATGTGGGCACCGAAGAACACAAGGGCCGCGCTGAATTGAAAGAAGCGCACGCCATGATCTCGGAATTTGCGGAACAGGCCAGCTTTGATTTCGTGGGCTTTGTTGAAGGGAGCGACATCCCCGGTGACAAGGCGGATGTCATTGTAACCGACGGGTTTACCGGCAATGTCGCAATCAAGACCGGCGAAGGCACGGCCAGCTTGATCGGGGACCTTCTGCGTCAGGCATTCAAGTACTCGCCCTTGTCCCGGCTGGCGTCGGTTCTGGCCATCACCTCGCTGAACCGGTTGAAGAAACGTATCGACCCGCGCCGTGTGAATGGCGGGGTTTTCCTGGGTCTCAACGGCACGGTCGTGAAATCTCATGGCGGTGCAGATGCCACCGGAGTTTCAGCCGCCGTGAAACTGGCCTTTACCCTGGCGCAATCCGGGTTCTCTGAAAAATTGGCGGCACGGGTTGCATCGACGGTCGAGCTTGCACAAGATGCCGCCCACGCACCGTCCAAGGCGGGCGAATAACAAAAAAGGCAGTACCCCAACATGGCAGGCCGTTCAGTTGTTGTAGGTGTCGGACATTATTTGCCAGAGCGCATCGTTCCGAATTCCGAGTTTGAAAAGTCGCTTGATACATCTGATGAGTGGATCAAAACCCGCTCGGGTATCGAACGCCGCCATTTCGCAGCCGAAGGTGAAACCACCTCGGACATGGCGACCAAGGCAGCCGAAGCCGCACTTGCGGATGCCGGACTGACAGCGGATGACGTCGACGCCATCGTGCTGGCAACTTCGACGGCGGACCTGACCTTTCCCTCAGCAGCCACCATGGTGCAATCACGGTTGGGTATGACCAAAGGTTTTGCCTTTGACGTCCAGGCCGTTTGTGCGGGATTCGTCTACGCTCTGACCAATGCCAACGCTCTGATCTTGTCGGATCAGGCCAAGCGGGTTCTGGTGATCGGGGCCGAGACTTTTTCCCGAATCATGGATTGGACGGACCGTTCCACCTGTGTGTTGTTCGGTGATGGCGCTGGTGCCTTGATTCTTGAACGCCAGGAAGGGGTTGGTACAGCCGAGGATCGCGGTATCCTTGCTACTGACCTGAATTCCGACGGCCGCTACAAAGACCTGCTTTACGTAGACGGAGGCGTCTCGACCCAGACCACTGGTTTTCTTCGTATGAAGGGCAACCAACTCTTCCGCCAAGCGGTGGAACGTCTGACCGCCACTGCCGAAACTTGCTTGGAAAAAGTTGGCCTTGGACATGAGGATGTGGACTGGATCGTTCCCCATCAGGCGAATATTCGTATCATTCAGGGCACCGCCAAGAAGCTAGGCGTGCCCATGGATCACGTTGTCGTGACGCTTCAGGACCACGGCAATACGTCTGCTGCATCGATTCCCTTGGCTATGTCCGTCGCCAAGCAACGCGGGCAGTTCAAACCCGGCGATTTGCTAGTGACAGAGGCAATCGGGGGTGGATTGGCGTGGGGTTCTGTCCTCCTGCGGTGGTAACAGGCGCAAAACGGCTTACACACAGCCGTGCAATTCATTGATATTGACAGTGAATTTGCCCTGACCCTATGCTTTACCATCAACAGGGGAATTGGCATGGGCGACAAAACACTGACCCGAATGGATCTGAGCGAGGCCGTCTTTCGTGAGGTGGGCCTCTCACGCAATGAAAGCGCGCAACTGGTCGAAAGCGTTCTGAACCATATGTCCGACGCGCTTGTGCGCGGCGAACAGGTCAAGATTTCATCCTTCGGGACTTTCAGCGTTCGGGACAAAACTGCCCGCATCGGCCGCAACCCCAAAACCGGGGAAGAGGTTCCTATTCAGCCGCGTCGCGTGCTGACTTTTCGCCCGTCGCACCTGATGAAGGATCGCGTCGCAGCTGGGAACCGCAAGTAACATCAGGACAGCGACACCATGAGCAAGTCACCCGACGCCTTTCGCACGATCAGTGAAGTTGCGGACTGGCTGGGTGTTCAGGCCCATGTTCTGCGATTTTGGGAAAGCCGTTTCACACAGGTGAAACCGGTCAAACGCGCGGGTGGCAGGCGGTATTATCGACCCAATGACATGCGCCTGCTTGGAGGTATCAAAAAGCTGCTGCACGAAGATGGGATCACCATCAAAGGCGTGCAGCGCATTCTACGTGAGCAAGGCGTGGCTTATGTGGCTTCGCTGTCGCAGGGGCTTGATGAAACGGCCGAACCCGAAACCAAGGCAAACGACGCGGTCGTGGTTCCATTTACTGCAAAACCTGAGCCCAGCCAGCAGATCACTCTGGACTTGGGAGATAGCAGCACGACCCCCGGTGCGCCTAAGGAAAGCCCTGCTGCAAAACCCACTCCGGCCACGCCACAAGACACATCTATGCCGCGTGAAGCGGTTGCACCTGTCCATGTCGAACGGTCTCCGGCGATTTCCGGAATTGCAGCCCGTGCCTGGGCAAGAACCGATTTCGACGACGATCTTTTGCGCCGGATTGCACCCGTCGCAAAGGAATTGCGCGCTGTTCTGAACAGAATTGAAAACCGATCCGCGGGATAAGAAAAAAGGCGATGATTTCCTCTTGCCCCCGCCGGGAAAGTCTTTATGAACACCTCAACGTCGGGCTATGGCGCAGCCTGGTAGCGCGTCCGTCTGGGGGACGGAAGGTCGCAGGTTCGAGTCCTGCTAGCCCGACCAAATCACACCGACGTTTATGGCAGACAGGCCAGATCCCGCTCTGGCATCAGGGGGGATCGAGATGACAGGTGTATGCCCAAACCAGCAAATCGAAGGCATGATCGCACGCGGTGAGATCACTGCAAACCCGGCGGTTATCGACGCGCAGGTACAACCGGCCAGTCTGGATTTGCGTCTTGGAACAGTCGCTTACCGCGTGCGTGCCTCGTTCCTGGCCGGCGAAGGGCGATCCGTCGCCGACCGTCTGACCGAGTTTGAGATGCACCGCATCGACATCACCGACGGCGCTGTTCTGGAAAAGGGATGTGTCTATCTGGTGCCGCTGATGGAATCGCTGGCCCTGCCTGACAGCGTGACCGCTGTGGCCAACGCCAAGAGCTCGACCGGGCGCCTGGATCTGCTGACACGTACAATCACAGATGGAGGGGCCGAATTTGACCGTGTGCCCGCTGGCTACCGCGGCCCGCTCTATGCCGAAATTTGCCCCCGCTCCTTCTCGGTTCTAGTGCGACCTGGCATGCGTTTGAACCAAATAAGATTCCGTCAGGCACAAGCCGTGTTGAGCGACGCAGAACTGAGCGCGCTGCACAATAAGTCCCCGCTGGTCGATGGACCTGCGGTCATTCAGGATGGGCTTGGCTTTTCAGTTGACCTGCGCCTGCCTGACACTGATCTGGTGGGCTACCGTGCCAAGCCCCATACGGGCGTGATCGATCTGGACCGGATTGGTGAATACGACCCGCAGGAATATTGGGAAGAAGTGCGCACCACCGAGGGGCGTATCATCCTTGATCCCGGCGCTTTCTATATCCTGGTCAGCCGCGAGGCTGTTCATATCCCACCAATGTATGCCGCCGAAATGGCCCCTTATCTCGCTATGGTTGGTGAATTCCGGGTGCACTATGCCGGCTTCTTCGACCCTGGTTTTGGTCATGCTGCAGCTGGGGGTGCAGGGTCGCGCGGCGTATTGGAGGTGCGCTGCCATGAGGCCCCATTCGTGCTAGAGCATGGGCAGGTCGTAGGACGGCTCGTCTACGAGAAAATGGCTGAAATGCCCACACAGCTCTATGGGGCGGGCATCGCGTCAAACTATCAGGGACAGGGCTTGAAACTGTCCAAGCACTTTAAAGCTGTTTCTTAAAACTTCATGAACCGCCGCATCTGACGGGTCATCCGCTGCATCTGTTTCATGTTTTGCGCCTGACGGTCGCCGTTCTGTTTCATATGCTGGGCAGCTTGAGGATCATTGGCAGAAGGCCGTCCTTGCTGCGGCTTTCCAACTCGGCCCGCCAAGTCGAACCCTTTATCGACGCCTTTTGTCACAAGCCGACGCATGACTTGACGCACAATCATATCGATAATTCGATTGGCATTCATTGCTTAACTCCGTTTCCTGCGCCTCAACATAGGTGATTCTTGCGTCAACAAAAGGGCCGCGCGATCACTCTTCCTCGAACAGTTCGGTCTGCTCGTCGTCATCTTCATCCTCGCGCCCTTCGCCCATTGGGATCGTTCCCGGAGGCGGCCGGTTTTCCAGCAGCCCGGCGGCGCGCAATTCTTGCAGCCCCGGAAGGTCGCGCGCGTTTTCCAGCCCGAAATGATCCAGAAACTGCGGCGTTACCACGAAGGTCACCGGGCGGCCTGGAGTCATCCGTCGGCGGCCCAGCCTGATCCACTCCATTTCCAGCAACTGGTCGATAGTCCCACGCGAGACGGACACGCCACGGATTTCCTCGATCTCGGCCCGCGTGCAGGGCTGGTGATAGGCCACGATGGCCAGCGTTTCGATCGCGGCACGGCTGAGTTTGCGGGTCTCAACCGTTTCCTTCTGCATCAGAAAACCCAGATCGGGGGCGGTCCGGATGGCCCAGGCTTCGCCCACGCGCACCACGCGCACGCCGCGGCCTTCGTATCGTTTGCGCAACAGATCAACCGCTTGCGCTGCATCGCTGCCATGAGGCATCCGGGCCTCAAGATCGCCAATCGTCACCGGTTCGGCGCTGGCGAACAGCACGGCTTCGACCATGCGCTCCTGTTCGGCCAAGGGGGGTGCTTCGAACAGTGTGCCGGTTTCCTCAGAGGTTTCAGTCACGTGTTTCGGCCCTCTTGCGCAGATGGATCGGAGCAAACGTCTCGCTCTGTTTGATTTCCATATGTCCCTCTTTCACCAGCTCCAACGAGGCCGCGAATGTCGCCGCCGTGGCCGAGCGCCGCCGCACCGGATCGGCGTCCCAGCCATCGGGCAGATAGGTTTCCATATCCGTCCACGCGCCCGCAAACCCGATCAGAGGGCGCATCCGTTCCAGCGCCTGTTCCATGGTAAAGACGGCATCGCGGTCCATGACAAAGGGTCGGAATTCGTCGCGGGTACGAATACGGGCATAGCCCTGCATCAGGTCAAGCAGCGTGGCCGAATAGGTCACTGTACGGATGCGGGTGATATCCTCGCCCTGCCCGCGTTTGAAGAAATCGCGCCCCAGCTGGTCGCGCGCCATCAGACGGGCAGCAGCATCGCGCATGGCCTGCAGACGTTCCAGTTGGAAGGCCAGGTGCGCGGCCAATTCCTCGCCCGACGGTCCTTCGTCATCGGGATCGGGCGGAAGCAGCAGGCGGGATTTTAGAAAGGCGAGCCACGCGGCCATCACCAGATAATCAGCCGCCAGTTCGATCCGCAGCGCACGGGCCTTTTCCACGAAGGTCAGATATTGCTGCGCCAGCGCCAGAACCGAGATTTTCCGAAGGTCAACCTTTTGCGTCCGCGACAGGGTCAACAGCACGTCCAGCGGGCCTTCGAACCCGTCAACGTCAACAATCAACGCCTCGGCGGCAAGCCGATCCGCGACCGAGACCGGGTCTTCGCTGAAAAGGTTATCGTTCATATACCTGCCCGCCCATTAGGGCAGATAGTTCCGCCTCGGCGGCTTCGATGTCAAGTTCCACGGGCTTTTGCCGCATCGACAGTGCCTTTTCGGCGCGTTTTTGCGCTTGCGGGGTCATCTCTCCAGCAGCCTCCAGCACTTTAGCGCGGGCCTCATACGAGCCGTTGCAATGCAAGACCACGTCGCAGCCCGCAACCAACGCATGCTGGGCTATCTCTTCGGGCGCACCGCTCAGGGCTTTCATCGAGATATCGTCGGTCATAATCAGCCCATCGAACCCGATCTTATCTCGGATCAGGCCTATCATCGTAGGTGAAATCGTCGCCGGTTGCGGGTCGATCCGGTCATAGACCAGATGCGCGGTCATCCCCATGGGAAGATCGTTCAAAGCGCGAAACGGTGCGAAATCAGCCCCTTCCAGCGCTTCTTGTGTCAGGTCCACATGCGGCAGGTCATGGTGGCTGTCCAGCGTTGACAACCCGTGGCCGGGCATATGCTTGATAACGGGAAGAACACCGCCCTCAAGATGTCCCTTCGCGACGGCGCGCCCAATCTTGGAAACCTGTTTAGGGTCAGACCCATAGCAGCGCTTCTTTAGAAAAACGTGCGTATCTGCGCGCGCCAGATCCACCATGGGGGCACAGTTACTGTCGATGCCCAGCTCGAACAATTCCCGCGCGATCAGCCGATAGCGCAGATACATCGCGCGTTCGGCGCGATCCCCGGCGCGTTCGGCGTGATCCAGCGGCGGCAGCCACTCGCGCGCTATGGGCGCGCGCAGGCGCTGCACGCGCCCGCCTTCCTGATCAATGGTAATTGGGCAATTGCGACCTACCGCCTCGCGGAACTCATCACACAGAGCGCGGACTTGATCCTCGGTCTCGATATTGCGGGCAAACAGAATGAACCCAAACGGGTTCATTTCTCGAAACAGTTTCTTTTCCTGAGGCGTCAGGCGCAGCCCCTCGGCATCGGTAATTGCGGCGCAGAATGTCACCGAGCGGCCACCGGGATACAGTCAGCGCCTTGCCCTTGCAGCGCGGCACAGAACCGGCGTGAATCGCTCAGGTCATCAAAGCCCAGAACCCGCAGGCGATAGAACGTCCGGCCACCGCTTGAGGTTTTTTGGATAACACGTTGTTTTCCATACATATACTCACCGAAACGCCCATTCAGACGATTCCATTCGGCCCGTGCGACATCAGGGCTTTCATACGCGCCCAATTGGGCCATGCGGGTACCTTTGGACAGCGCGTTCGGATCGACATCCAGCCCCACGGCCGCCTTGACTGCCGCGTTGATGGCATCTTCGGTCTTGCTGGATGCGGTAATGCCACTGGCAGTCGTTCGTGCGGGCCGCGTGGTCGGACGCAATGAGCGCCGGACGCCTGGCAGGGCTGCAATCGCAGGGTCAGGCAGTTGCGCGGCCAGATCGGCAGGATCAATCGCGGGCTCATCATCCAACGGAGTCAACGAGGCCAGCTGAACACCTTCGTCTGTTACGGTGTCAGGCGTGTCGGCCTCACCCGCCAATTCGGCAACCAACGCATCAACCGCGCCTTGACGCAGTTGAGCCGCCTCCTGGTTCGAGATTTCCTCTTCAACCACATGCACCGCAGGGGTTGCACGCAGCGGTTCAACCGGCGTGTCCTCATCCGTCAGCGAAACCGGGCGCGGAGCAAGGATCAGACGATCTGCCGGAGGCGCAGCCGTCCCGACCGCAGCGACAGTATTTACTGCAAGGCCCTGATGATCAGCGGGGGTTCCACCGGGGTTTTCTGGCTGAATACGCATCGGGCCTTCGACAGCACGTACCACCGGAACGCCACTGACATCACGCATCACAAGCTTGTAGCCCCAGACACCGATCCCCGCGACCAAGGCCAGGGATGCAACCGCGCCCAGCGCATTCACGATACGACCTAAACCGGCGGCACGGGGCGCATCTTCGTATCCGTGCATCTCATCGGAATAGTCGTACCCACCCTGAGGATGCGGTTGATTCGTGTAATGCATTTGCTCGGGACGCATTTGCCCCGAGTAATCGTAGTTCGCCATGTCCGCCTCACCGCCCGTTTCGCGCCGGGAAATAAGGCGCGCGGGTCATTTCTTGCCTACCTCGTACCGGCGCGTCGGGCGGTGTTTGTTACCGCATCTCCTGCGCCGGGGTAACGCCAAGAATACCCAAGCCCGCTGAAATCACAACAGAAACGGCACGAGCCAATGCGATTTTTGACTGGCTTGTGGCAACATCGCCATCCTGGATGAACCGCAGCTGGGTTTCGTCGTTGCCCTTGTTCCACAGCGCATGGAAGTCGCCGGCCAGTTCATAGAGGTAGAACGCAACGCGGTGCGGCTCGTTCGTGCGGGCGGCGATTTCCACCAGTCGCGGCCATTCAGCCAGCTTTTTGGCGACTGTCAGCTCGGATGCGTGATCGTTCTTACTCAGATCGGCCCCTTTGAGGGTCGCATCATCTGCGGCAATCCCGGCCTCAGCCGCGCGGCGCAGCACGCTCATGACGCGGGCATGGGCGTATTGCACGTAGAACACGGGGTTCTCGCGGCTCTGCTCCAGCACCTTGTCAAAATCGAAATCCAGCGGCGCGTCATTCTTGCGGGTTAGCATCACAAAGCGGGTCACATCCGGCCCCACCTGATCTACCACATCGCGCAGAGTGACAAAGTTCCCTGCCCGTTTGGACATCTTGAACGGCTCGCCATTCTTCCACAGCTTTACCAACTGGGTCAGCTTGATATCCAGCGGCACCTTACCGTCAGACAGAGCCGACACAGCCGCCTTCATCCGTTTGACATAGCCGCCGTGGTCGGCACCAAACACGTCGATCAGCGCGTCAAAGCCACGGCTGACTTTGTCATAGTGATAGGCGATATCGGGCGCGAAATAGGTCCACGCGCCGTCTGATTTCTTGACCGGACGGTCCACGTCATCGCCATGTTCGGTCGATTTGAACAGGGTCTGCTCGCGCGGCTCCCAATCCTCGGGCTTTTTACCCTTGGGCGGCTCCAGCACACCTTCATAGATCAGACCCTTCTCGGTCAGCGACTGCAGCGCAGCCTCGATCCGGCCTGTACCGTAGAGGGACTTCTCAGAAAAGAACACATCCATCTCGACGCCCAGCGCCTTAAGATCGGCGCGGATCAGGTCCATCATCGCGTCGGTAGCAAAGTTGCGCAGGTCTTCCAGCCATTCGCTTTCAGGCTTGTCGATCAGGCTGTCGCCGTATTTCTCTTTCAGAGCCTCACCGATCGGGATCAGATAGTCACCGGGATAAAGGCCTTCGGCAATCTCGGGGCTGAGGCCATTGGCCTCGCGATACCGCTCATAGGCCGAACGCGCCAGTACATCCACCTGCGCGCCGCCGTCGTTGATGTAATACTCACGCGTCACATCATGGCCGGAATAGGCCAGCAGGCTTGCCAATGCGTCCCCGAAGACCGCGCCCCGAGTATGCCCAACATGCAGCGGGCCTGTGGGGTTGGCCGAGACATATTCGACGTTCACCTTCTGCCCGTGCCCCATGGTCGAGCAGCCATAATCGGTGCCATGTTCCAGCACGGCGGTCAGCACACCCTGCCAGACCGACGGCGCCAGCCGCAGGTTCAAAAACCCCGGCCCTGCCACCTCGGCGCTGGTGATCCGTTCATCAGCGGCCAGCTTACCAGCCAGCACATCGGCAATGTCGCGCGGCTTCATCTTGGCTGGTTTTGCCAATACCATCGCCGCGTTGGTCGCCATATCGCCATGTGCCGCGTCGCGCGGAGGCTCAACCGCCACGTTGTCAAAGCTCAGCCCCTCGGGCAGAGCACCTTCGGACTGCATCTGCGCCAGCGCGTCCAGTACAAGGGCGCGGATCTCGGAAAACAGGTTCATTTCGAATGTCCTTTTGCTTGCCCGGCGGTTTATCACGCAGCGCGGTAAGGTCAATGGATGCCTAAAGTTTGACCTTGGTTTGGGCGCAATCCCCGCTACAGTCTGCCCGAACTGCGAAATTCGGAGACCATTGATGCGCCTCGCCCTACCCCTCAGCCTGCTTCTGTCCACCGCCCTGCCCGTTCTGGCCGAGATGCCCGCACCGCAAGGACATGTGCTGGTGACATTGGGTGGCGCTGTCAGCGAAACCAACCTGCCCGCGCGGGGCGAGAATGATGGCGGGCTGCTTGGGTTTCTCGAAGTGACTCATGACGGGGCAGCAGGGTTTGACGCCGCCCTTCTGGACAGCCTGCCTCAGGTTCAGATCACCATCCCCTACGGCCCGCCCGATCATCAGCGCGACTACACGTTCAGTGGCCCGCTGCTGTCGGACGTCATGATCCTTGCGGGGGCCGAAGGAAAAACCGCACGCCCCATGGCAATGGACGGGTATCAGGCGGAAATTCCGTGGGACAGCATTTCGACGTACAAACCCATACTGGCCACCCATGCCGACGGTGCGCCGATGGGGGTCGGAGGCTATGGCCCCACCATGATCGTGTTCCCGCCAACCGACGATGCAGACGCAGCCGACGCTCAAGCCAGCCAACAGGTCTGGGCGCTGGCCTATATCGGGATCGAGTGACCCGCCGGCGCGGGTCGTCCCGTCAACCGTACATGATCCTGTATCGCAAACCGGTCCGTCATACCGGCGATATAGTCTGACACGATCCGGGCAAGTGCGGTTTCATTCCCTGCCGCCTCAATATCAGCGTGCCAGCGGGCCGGCATTTGACGGGGGTCCCCGAGATAAATCGGGAACAACTCTTCGACGATCTTGCTAACTTCGGCCCGCACCTCCATCACCGAGGGCGCGCGATACATCCGGGTGAACAGAAAGGCGCGGATGTCCTGCAACTGCGACCACAATTGCCCCGAGAACTGGATCACCGGGCGGCCCAAATGGCGGATATCTTCCACCGATTGCGCTCCGGATTCGGCAATCAACGCGGCAGATGTATCGATCACATCCGAGACCATGACCCCAAAGACGCGCCGCAGAGCTTCATGCCTGCGCCGATACGGATCAAGATTTGGATAGGCGCGATCAACCTCGGCATAGCATGCACCCACAATCGGCAGGGCTTGAATTTCATCATCACTGAACAAATCCGCCCGCAGCCCGTCCAGCAAATCGTGATTGTTATAGGCAATGTCGTCGGATAGAGCCGCAACCTGCGCCTCGGCGCTGGCATGAGTGTGCAGCTCCAGATCAAACGCGCCGTTGCACTCGGCCAGCGCCCAGGGCAATTCACCAACCACCGGACCGTTGTGCTTGGCAATGCCTTCCAGACACTCCCAAGTCAGGTTGCAACCGTCGAATTCGGCATAATGGCGTTCCAGCTTGGTGACAATCCGAATGGCCTGAGCGTTGTGATCAAACCCGCCATATGGCCGCATCAGCGTGTGCAATGCGTTTTCGCCCGTATGACCAAAAGGCGTGTGACCCAAATCATGCGCCAGAGCCACGGCCTCGGTCAGTTCGGGGTTCAGGCCCAAGGCCCCGGCTATAGTCCGCGCAACTTGCGCCACTTCGATTGAATGGGTCAGACGGGTGCGGTAGCTGTCCCCTTCATGTTCGACAAACACTTGTGTCTTGTGTTTGAGCCGCCTAAACGCGCTGGCATGAATGATCCTGTCACGGTCGCGCTGAAAGCATGACCGGAAACTGCTTTCGTCCTCCGGCACCAACCGCCCTCTTGCGCGGCCGGGATCCGAGGCAAAACCCGCTCTGTCCAAAGGTCTTGTCCTTGTCGCCTGTCCTTTGGTTACATATATTGTAGCGGAACAAGGAAATAAACCTTTGGAGTCCGGCATGAATCTGCCTCCCACAGTCACCGAACGCGCCTTTGACCGTCTTGCCGAAATCGGCGCTGCGGATCAAGGGCAGGCTTTACGCGTCGCGGTCGAAGGCGGTGGATGTTCAGGGTTTCAATATGAAATTGCACTGGATCAGCCAAAAGACGATGATCTTGTGTTGGAAGGCAAAGGCCAAAAGGTCATCGTGGACTCGGTTTCCCTACCCTTTCTGGAAAACGCGGTCATCGACTTTACTCAGGAACTGATCGGTGCGCGGTTTGTCATCGATAATCCCAACGCCACATCGTCCTGTGGCTGCGGCACGTCGTTTTCGATGTAACGTAGGTGGGGGCTTTGCCCCCACACCCCCAAGGTATTTTCAGCCAGATGAAGAGGGATCCGCTCTCCGACCCTACCGCCGGAGAGCTTCACCTGGCGCGGTCATCGGCGCCTCCGCCTGTACCGCCTCCCATAGATCGCAAAAGTTGGTTAACAATCCGTTTCTTCATCTGGCCAAAAATATCTCGGAGCGCGAGGCAGAGCCTCGCATCCTTCACCGCCACTTGCCGCTGGGTTCATTCTGCGCGATAGGTTGCCAACAGCTTTGGAGGGCCGCGCATGAAAATCGCCACGTTCAACATCAATGGGATCAAAGCGCGGGCCGAGGCCCTGCCCCGGTGGCTGGACGAGGCACAACCGGACATCGCTCTGCTGCAGGAAATTAAGTCCGTCGACGAGAACTTCCCTCGCGAAATCTTCGAAGAACGCGGATACAATGTCGAAACGCATGGTCAGAAGAGCTTTAACGGTGTCGCAATCCTCTCGAAGCTACCATTGGAGGATGTAACGCGCGGCTTGCCCGGTGACGACGAGGATGAACAAGCCCGTTGGATCGAAGCGACTGTTGTCGGCAAGCAGGCGATCCGGATTTGTGGCCTTTATCTACCGAACGGAAATCCCGCGCCCGGGCCAAAATACAACTACAAACTGGCGTGGATGGAGCGTCTGTATGATCGCGCCCGTGACCTGCTGGCAACCGAAGAGCCTGCGTTGATGGCGGGCGACTACAACATCATTCCGCAAGCGGAAGATGCAAAACGCCCCGATGCATGGCGCGAGGACGCCTTGTTCCGACCCGAAAGCCGGGCCGCCTTCCGCAAAATCCTGAACCTAGGGTTCACCGAGGCGTTCCGTGCCCGAGTACAAGGTGCTGGCCACTATTCCTTCTGGGACTATCAGGCCGGAGCGTGGAACAAGGATGACGGCATTCGCATCGACCATTTTCTACTAACCCCTCAGGCCACAGATCTGATGCGAGACTGTCAAATCGACAAGGAGGTGCGTGGGCACGAAAAACCCTCGGATCACGTGCCAGTCTGGGTTGATTTGGACATCTGAGATCAAACGGTTGGGTCGTAGTTGTAGATCCAGTCGTATTTCTGCGTCAGGCGCGGACCTATCGCCGCCAGAACTGCTTGCGCGGCCAAACGCATCGGACCGCGCAAGTGAAAATTGCGTGCATTTGCGGATGCGGCAGCTACCACGTGCTGCGCGCGGCGTTGGCGCACGGATTCGTAGGCTACAAGGGCCTGCCTTACGCCCGATTGGTTGTCGAAAGAGCGTGCGAGAACCCAGGCATCCTCAAGCGCCAGACACGCTCCTTGCGCCATGAAGGGTAACGTCGGATGGGCCGCATCGCCCAACAGGGCCAAGCGTCCGTTCTGCCATCTCTCGGCCACCGGACGCATGAACAGTGCCCACAGATGCGTTTCTTCGACCTTTGTCAGAATGTCTGTCACCGGCCCTCCAAAATCGGCAAACCTAGCGCGCAAGTCATTGGGATCGCCCTTTACACGCCAGCCTTCCTGCTGCCAGTCCGAGCGTTCTTCAATTGCTACGACGTTCATCAGGCGTTGGTCGCGCAGCGGATAGGTGACGATGTGCCGCCCCGGCCCCATTGTCAGTGAGGCTTGCGACTTCTCGACCTTATCCTCCCAAGGCACCGTCGCGCGCCAGGCGATCTGGTGGGTGAAGGCTGGGGCCTCGGGGCCGTTCAGGATCGGGCGAAGGGTGCTGCGTCCACCATCTGCGGCAATGGCACATTCGACGCGGAGGCGCTCTTCATCATCCAGCACGATCTCGACCTCGGACGGGTGTTTGCGAACCGTCTGCACTCGCGCGCCAAGGCGTATGTCGACACCTGCATCCTCGGACGCCCGTCGCAACAGCTCCAGCAAATCGGCGCGGTGATAGTAGAATGTCGGACCCGCCGCAGGGGCTGGGATGCGACTGATAACCCGACCCTTGCGATAGTCACGCAAAATAGTTCCGTGCGAGAGTTGCGCGGCTTCAGGCGGATCCCCCGCAACCCCCAAGGCGCGCAGAACGGACATCCCGTTGGCGCTGATCTGAAGGCCCGCTCCGACCTCGGTCAGTGCTGGGGCCTGCTCTAGCACCGTCACCTGCGCACCGCGCTGGCGCATGGCCAACGCCGCAGCAAGTCCGCCGATGCCGCCGCCAACCACGCAAAACTTCAAACCATTGATCTTCATAGCATTGCCTTAACGCAAAAACGCCGGAGCAACAGGCCCCGGCGTTTGAATTCTTGACATTTCAGGACGATCAATCGTCGCGGTGGACTTTTTCGCGACGCTCATGCCGTTCCTGCGCCTCGAGCGTCATGGTTGCGATCGGGCGCGCATCCAGACGCTTCAGCGAGATCGGGTCGCCTGTTTTTTCGCAGTAACCATACTCACCCTCATCGATCCGGCGCAGGGCCGAGTCGATTTTAGCCACCAGTTTGCGCTGACGGTCGCGCGTGCGCAGTTCCAACGCTCGATCGGTTTCCTCGCTTGCGCGGTCGGCAACGTCGGGGATGTTACGGGTGTTGTCCTGCAAACCTTCGATCGTGTCGCGGCTGCCTGCCAAAAGTTCGGTCTTCCAGTCCAACAGCTTGCGACGAAAATACTCAAGCTGCCTGTCGTTCATAAATGGCTCGTCTTCGGCTGGACGATAATCTTCGGGCAGAAATACTTCCTGCTTCATTTTTGCTCCCTCGGTGTGGCCTTCAACGCCGAGTGCACTCTCTTCACCAGACATGAGGCATTCCCTTCTGCGGAGCGTTTATCTGACGGCGCGGGGATTGTCACTATGCAAACGTAGCGCCGAACAAGTGTGATCATAAACAGTCTAAATATGAGACATCAAACAACAAAACCTTGTTTTTCTGTGAAAATTGGCGGGCCTTTTCAAGGCATCCCCCAAAATGCCGCTGGGTCTGTTAGCGCTCGAATCAACCAAAGGCATTGGACTCGCTGACCAATTTGGCGCGACGGCACTCAGCGACGCGGGTTGTAAAAATCCTCACTGCTCTGTAACCCAAAGACCACAGGCCGCGCGATACAGGATGAGGACCCCATGACCGCACGTTTTCAAGGCACAGCCGAATATGTTGCCACTGATGATTTGACCATCGCGGTGAATGCCGCGGTCACACTGGAGCGTCCGCTACTGGTCAAGGGCGAACCCGGCACCGGCAAAACCGAGCTGGCCAAACAGGTGGCTGGCGCGCTGGGTCTGAAGATGATCGAGTGGAACGTGAAATCCACCACCCGCGCGCAACAGGGCCTGTACGAATATGACGCCGTCAGCCGCTTGCGTGACAGCCAGTTGGGCGATGAGCGCGTGCATGACGTGTCAAACTATATCCGCAAGGGCAAGCTGTGGCAGGCGTTCGATGCCGACGAAAAGGTCGTGCTGCTGATTGATGAGATCGACAAGGCCGATATCGAATTTCCAAACGACCTGCTGCAAGAACTCGATAAGATGGAGTTCCACGTCTACGAAACTGGTGAGACGATCAAAGCCAAGAACCGGCCTATCGTGATCATCACCTCGAACAACGAAAAGGAACTGCCCGACGCCTTCCTGCGCCGGTGTTTCTTTCACTATATCCGTTTCCCCGATGAGACCACGATGCGCCGCATCGTCGAGGTTCATCACCCCGGCATCAAGGACGCGCTGCTGACCACCGCACTAACGCAGTTCTATGAAATCCGCGACACGCAGGGGCTGAAGAAAAAGCCCTCGACCTCGGAAGTACTGGACTGGTTGAAACTGCTTCTGGCCGAGGATCTGACCGCCGAGGATCTGAAACGCGACGGAGCGAATGCCCTACCCAAGCTTCACGGCGCGCTGCTTAAGAACGAACAGGATGTGCACTTGTTCGAACGTCTGGCTTTTATGGCGCGTAGCAAACGCTGATCATGGGGTGATCGGCCTTGCCATACGGCAAGCGGGCTGTCAGCATTGGTTAACGACGGCCCGAAGACCGGGCATCCGAGCAGATGGGACAAGCTGAGTGTCTGACACCCTTACGATCCGCGCCTTGCGGCCTGATGATCGCGCCCAATGGGCCGAACTATGGCGCGATTATCTGGCGTTCTATGAAACGACCGTTCCCGACGGCACCTATGACGCCACTTTTGCCCGCCTTTTGGGTGATGACCCGAACGATTTTTCCTGCTTTGTCGCCGAAAGCGCCGGACAGTTGGTCGGACTGACACACTACCTGTTCCACCGTCATGCGTGGAAGGAAGAGTCTGTCTGTTACCTGCAAGACCTGTTCGCAACCCCGGCATCACGCGGTACCGGCGTCGGCCGTGCGTTGATTCAGGCTGTATATGACGAAGCTGACCGTCAGGGCGCGCCCTCGGTCTATTGGCTGACGCAGGAGTTCAACCACACCGCGCGCAAGCTCTATGACCGTATCGGCAAGCAAACGCCCTTCATCCGGTATCAACGCCCATGATCAGGCTTGGTGCGATGGTGTTCGGATTGGCCCTTGCAGGCTGCACCACGGTCACCCCACCCGAACCGCCGACGCGCGTCAAACCAACCGAAGACATCCTGCCGCCGGCCAAGTCATTCGCGACCGCGCGCCCTACCCCGCCCACGCGATCCAACGTGAGTATCGCGCAGGATTTCGTGTCGCTTCACTTCGCGTTGGAAAGCGGCACTGCGCTGCCTGTCTTCACCCGGTTTGAAGAACCGGTAACCGTGCGCCTTAGGGGTCAGGTCACCCCTTCAATGCAACGCGATCTCCGACGCCTTCTGACCCGCTTACAGCGTGAAGCCGGGATCGATATCCGGCAAATCCAGGACGGCCCCGCCAATATCACCATCGAAGCCGTCAGCCAGGAACAAATCCAAAGCATCCTGCCCCAGGCAGCCTGTTTCGTGGTGCCCAATTCTTCGGACTTTGAGGAATACCGCCGGGATCGGCGGAAACAGAAAAGCAGTTGGCTCCGCCTGCGTAACCGGGAAAGACTGGGCATTTTCATCCCATTTGACGCGAGCCCACAGGAAAAACGCGACTGCCTGCACGAAGAGCTTGCGCAGGCTTTGGGCCCTTTGAACGACCTGTATCATCTACCGGATTCGATCTTTAACGACGACAACATACACACCGTTCTGACTGGGTTCGATATGCTGGTCCTGCGCGCGGCCTATGCGCCTGAGTTGCGCAGCGGCATGACCCGCGAAGAGGTCGAGGCCGTCATACCTGACGTGCTCAAACGTCTGAACCCGCGCGGTGAAAACGTGCCGGCGCAACCAACGACCCAGACCACGCGAGACTGGATTCGAGCCATCCAGAGTTCCCTCAACCCCAACCGCAGTGTTGACGCCAGACTACGCTCGGCCAGTCGCGCCGCCCGGATTGGCGCGGAACAAGGATGGACCGACCACCGTCGTGCCTATCCCTATTTCCTGATGGGTCGGATGGAACAGTTCGACAATCCGCAAAAAGCCTTGCGCGACTATGACACCGCCCTGCAATACCTCCGCGCGACACCAAACACAGAGATTCATCAGGCGTATATCACGACTCAACTTGGAACTTATGCATTGGCACAAGGCAGCGGACCGCAATTCCTGCCCGAATTGGACAAAGCCATCGACGTTATGACGCGCGCTGAAAACGCCTCGCAGCTGGCAACACTATTGCTGCTGAAATCCGAGGCTCTAAATCAGGCGGGACGCCCAACCGAAGCACGTTCCGTCAGGCTGGACAGTCTGGGATGGGCACGCTACGGGTTTGGCTCGGAAACGGTGGTCCGGTCGCTGATGCAGGACGTTGCAGAGGCACCCGCGAATAACAGAGGCGGTTAACGCATGGTCGTAGTTCTGGGAATGGCATTACTGGGGGCGGTCCTAGGAGCGATGGCCGCGCGCAAGCGAAACGGCAGTGGTGCGGACATGGCACAATACGCCGCTGGCTATGGTATCGCCTTTTCGCTGGTGGGCCTTATCCTGTCATTGATCATCGTCAGACTGATTTCGTAGCCATGTTCCTTCCCTTCTTTGAAAACCTCCGCAAAGCCCGTATTCCAGTATCCCTGCGCGAATACCTGACCTTTCTGGAAGGCATGAAAAAGGGTCTGGCCACCTATGATGTCGAGGCGTTCTATTACCTCGCCCGTGTCTCGATGGTGAAGGACGAACGTAATATCGATAAGTTCGACCAAGCCTTCGCCGCCAGCTTCAAAGGTTTGGAAGAAATTAGCTTTGACCAGGTGATCGAGGCTGTGGACATCCCCGCCGAATGGCTGGCCAAGATGGCAGAAAAACACCTGTCCGAAGAAGAAAAGGCCGAGATTGAGGCCATGGGCGGGTTCGAGAAACTGATGGAGACGCTGCAAGAGCGGCTCAAGGATCAGGAAGGCCGCCATCAGGGTGGCAACAAATGGATCGGCACCACCGGGACCTCGCCGTTCGGAGCGTATGGGTACAACCCCGAGGGCGTTCGCATCGGCCAGAAGGAAAGCCGTCACCAGCGCGCAGTCAAGGTCTGGGATAAGCGTGAATTCAAGAACTTAGATGACACAGTTGAACTGGGCACCCGCAACATCAAGGTCGCCCTGAAACGCCTGCGCCGCTGGGCCCGCGAGGGCGCGGCGGACGAGCTGGATCTGGACGGCACAATTCGCGCCACCGCCGAACACGGCTATCTGGACGTTAAAACCCGACCTGAGCGTCACAACGCGGTCAAAGTGCTGTTGTTTCTGGACGTAGGCGGATCAATGGACCCGCATATCAAGGTGGTCGAAGAGCTGTTTTCCGCCGCGCGGACCGAGTTCAAGCATCTGGAATATTACTATTTCCACAACTGCCTGTACGAAGGCGTCTGGCGCGACAATGCCCGTCGTTGGGATCAGCAGACCCCCACCCATGAAGTGCTGCGCACCTACGGCCCCGATTACAAGTGTATTTTCGTAGGCGATGCCTCCATGAGCCCCTATGAAATCGCCTACCCCGGCGGGGCGAATGAGCACTGGAACCAAGAGGCAGGTCAGGTCTGGCTGCAACGCGCACGAGATCAGTGGAATTCAAACCTGTGGATCAATCCGGTGCCCGAGAAATACTGGGACTACACCCATTCCATCAGCATGATCCGCGAGATTTTCGAGGACCGCATGGTGCCGATGACTCTGGCCGGGCTGGAGCAAGGGATGCGCGAACTGACGCGCTGAACCGGCTCTCAACTGCTTATTGGATCCCGGCCCGGAAGGGTCAGCACCCGCGTAAGGGGTAAAGTCAGGCCCAGATAGGTTGACACCGCGCCCGAGTATTTCGGGACATTATCCAACTGATCTTCGACCCGCGTGCCGTAATAGATGTCGCAATCGACCGGTGGCAGTTCCATCTGCTGCGCCGTTCGGGCCGGAACCACCGAGAGCGCGCCGAACAGATAAGCCAGCATCGGATCGCCACAAGATTTGCACAGACCGCGTGACAGAGGCGACGGGTTTTCGGTGTGAATCCATTTGATGGTTGACGGATCAGCAGGACGCGCCTGCCCCCGGCGCAGCAGCAAGGCATCCGCGTAGGGCGCCTGATAAACGGACTGGCATTTCGTGCAATGGCAGCGAAAACGAACACGGGGCGCGGCGGTGACGGTCACTTTGGTCTGACCGCAGGAACAGCATGTCTGGATCTGTGTCATGGCGCAGGTTAAACACGCCTCTCGCGACCGGTCAACGCGCCCTCACAGGCTGTTGCGCAGCGTCATTTTCCTGTTGCTTCGGCCTCTGCGCAGCCCCATATCTGATCTATGCTGCGCCTGACCCCAATCCTGTTGGCCATCGCCTATGCCGTCGTTATGTACCGGATTTCCGTGTGGCGTACCCATCGCGAATTAGACGCGAAGTCGACCGAGTTGGCGGACCCTGCGCTGAAACGCATGACCGATCGTTTGGCGGCGGCGCTCGAGATCGAGCGGGTTCCGGTCTACATCTACGAAATCGACCCTGTAAATGGGTTGGCCGCGCCGGACGGGCGGATTTTCATCACGCGGGGGTTTTATCGCAAGTTCCGCGATGGCGACGTCTCGGCCGAGGAAATGGCCAGCGTGATCGCGCATGAGCTTGGTCACGTGGCGCTGGGTCATGCGCGGCGGCGGATGATTGATTTTTCCGGTCAGAACGCGCTGCGGACGGCGCTGATCATGGTGTTGAACCGGTTCATTCCGTTCATTGGGGCGTGGATCGCGAATATGCTGGCGCATCTGCTGGCCTCGCGCCTGTCGCGCGGGGATGAGTATGAGGCGGATGAATATGCCGCCGCGCTGCTGACCAAGGCCGGGATTGGGATTGGGCCGCAGAAATCTCTGTTTCACAAGCTCGAAAAGCTGACCGAGCAGAGGGCGGGAGTTACGCCAGCTTGGTTAATGAGCCATCCCAAAACGGATGAGCGGATTGCGGCGTTGGAGGCGCTTGAACAGCGTTGGAAGGCGGGTGGATAGGTTGCGGCCGTGAGGGGCCAGCCCCTCACACACCCCGAGGTATTTTTAGCCAGATGACGGGCGGATCGGATTTAAGTGGTGAGGGCTTTGCCCAGGCGTGGCAGACGAGCTTTTTTCATCAGCGCACGCAGGGTCCATTGGTCGCCTGAGAGGCGGTTGGCTTCTGCGAGAACACGGTCGGCCATCTTAGATATGCCTTCCGGATCGATGCGCCAAAAGCCGTGCAGCAGGTTATCGGGATCTTGGCGGTCCAACCCTTCTTCCGACAGGATGTTTCGGGGGAAGTCTTTCGCGTTCATAGTGACAATTACATCTGACGACGACGCTATGGCGATGGCCAGTACGTGAACATCAGCGGCATCGGGCAGCCAGAGGCGCTGCTCAAGACCTGGTTGTGCTTCACGCTCTGCTTTGGGCCATTGAGATTGAGTCAGGGCAATTTCGGCGCGGGCCTGTGACTCACCCGTGGAGCCCAGCTTTCGTGCAGCACGGGCCCATTCTTCGAGGATGCGCGCAGACCATATGGGTTCGAAATGACCCATCTTTGCCGCGCCCAACAGCATCGCTCGCATCACCGTGGGATAGATGACGCAGGTATCCAGAACCGCCCTCACACCCGGTAGAACACGGCTTTGAGGTATCCGCTTTCGGCCAGTTGCGGCAGTTGCAGGTGATCCGGCCCCGCAAAGCCCGTGTGGATCAGTTGCGCCTGCTGCCCGGTTCGGCCGATCCCTCGCGATGAGGCGTCGCGGAAACGGCCCAGATCGGCGGCGTGAGAACAGGAACACAGGCCAAGATAACCGCCCGGTTTGGCCAGCGGCGCGGCCAGACGCGCGATGCGCTCATAGGCGCGCAGCCCCGCGTCCAGCGCCTGTTTCGAGGGCGCGAAGGCGGGCGGGTCACATATGACCACGTCGTATTGCGCGCCCTCTTCGGCCAGTTGGGTCAAGACATCGAAGGCGTCGCCTTGCCGGGTTTGGAACCGGTCGGCAAAGCCCGAGGCTTGCGCGCCTTGGGCGGCCAATTCCAATGCGGCGGCTGAGCCATCGACGGACAGCGCCGACCCGGCTCCGCCAGCCAGCATCGCCAGACCGAACCCGCCCACGTGGCTGAACACATCCAGCACCTGTGCGCCGGGTTGGACCAGCCGGGCCGCGAAGGCGTGGTTGGGGCGTTGGTCGTAGAACAGCCCGGTTTTCTGGCCGCCGGTCAGGTCGGCCATATAGGTCGCGCCATTCATAGGCACCGGCAGCGGCGCATCGGGGGCCGTGCCGCGCAGGGTGAGGTTGGCATCGTCTAGCCCCTCAAGCCCGCGTGTCCGGCCCGAGGCGTTTTTCAGCACCGTGGTCACGCCGGTCACCGCGACCAGCGCGTCGGTCAGAGTGTCCAGATGCGCTTCGGCCCACGCCGCGTTGGGTTGGATGACGCAGGCGTCAC
Source organism: Ruegeria sp. YTSC325 (assembly GCF_059609525.1). Classification (NCBI taxonomy): domain Bacteria; kingdom Pseudomonadati; phylum Pseudomonadota; class Alphaproteobacteria; order Rhodobacterales; family Roseobacteraceae; genus Ruegeria; species Ruegeria sp. YTSC325. The sequence continues at coordinate 203,649 of NZ_JBXWLY010000007.1, read as the reverse complement.
CAAAGCGGTCGATGATCACACCGGGAAAGCCATCGGCTTCGGCGTGGATCAGACGGTAATAGGGCGCGTCGAACAGGCGCTCGCGCATGTCTAGCGCGCGGCGCAGGCGGGTTTCGAACCACGTGGCGTTTAACTCGGCATCCAGATCGCGGTCCAAAACGCGGCACATGATCTTGGACTCGGGGTTCACCGCCACCAGCGCGATGGGCGCGCGGTTTTCGTCTTCCAACACGGCCAAAGCCCCTGCCGGGATCTTACGGGTGCGGCGGTCTGTAACGACGTCATTGGCATAGACCCAAGGGAAGCCGTGGCGCAGTCCGCGCGCATTGGCTTTGGGTTTCAGGCGGATACGGGGGCGGTCGGCGGATTGGGTCATGCCGCTCCTCTTAGTGGCTCCGGCGCGCGGGGAAAAGCCCTAGCGATCGCGGGACCGCCAGCCGCCGCGGCGTTTGGGTTTTTGTGCTGCCTGCAATCCCTCGGTCAGCACCTGCGTCATCGGGTGATCCGCCTGCGCCGCGTAGATGGCGTGCAGATCGGTCAGCGCCTGCGTCTGATCCCGATCCGCAGGCAGGCTGAGTGCCCAGTCCAGAAAGATGCTTCGGCATTCGGGCAATGTGATGCCCTCCATGTTATATGCCTCGCGGATCAGGCCCTTGTGGTCATTGGGGTCGTCACTGCGCGCCATGAGTATCCTCCGAAATAACGCAGCCGATGATCCCGGCGGCGGTGTCGTAACTGTCCTGCAGCGCGGCCTGAAGCTGGTCGACCTTTTCAAACCCGGTGGCCCGGCACAGGAAGGCGGCACCGCCCTCGCCGATCTTGTCGGCCTCGATCACCTTGCCCGACAGCAGCCGGGCCGCGCATTGTACCGACCAGCATAGATCATAGCAGTCCTTCAGCGTTTGCGCCTGCGCGACATTCAGCAAGCCAGCAGCGACCGCGCCGTCCATCCCCGTGTGTACATCACGTTGAGGTAAACCGGACAGCAACGCGCCAGTCTCGGCCATCAGTTCGATATCCATCATCCGACCCGAGCCGTTCTTGGCATCCCAGATACCGGCCGGAGATTTGGCGGCGGCAAGTCTCGTGCGCATCTCGGCCACCTCGCGTAGCACCTTCGCGGTATCTCGGGGACGGGTCAGAAATTCGGCGCGGAAGGTTTCGATATCCTGCGCCAGATCAGCATTTCCAGCCACAACGCGGGCGCGGGTCAGGGCCAAGTGTTCCCAGACCCATGCTTCATTCTGCTGGTAGTTGGTGAAACTGGCCCAACTGGTCGCCACCGGCCCCTGATTGCCCGAAGGGCGCAGACGCATGTCGACCTCATAGAGCCGCCCCTGCGACATGGGCGCGGAAAGGGCCGTAATCAAAGCCTGCGTGAACCGCGCGTAATAGGTGCGCGTGGCCAGCGGGCGCGGACCGTCGGACATGTCCTGATCCAGCGGGTCATAGATCACGATCATGTCCAGATCGGATTGCGAGTTGATCCGCCCTGCCCCGATCGACCCCATGCCCAGCACCACCGCCCCTCGTCCCGGTGCGGGCCCGTGTTTTCGGGCGAATTGTTCGGTCACGCAGGGAAAAAGCGCGGCGATCACGGCGCTAGCCAGATCGGCGTAGTGCTGCCCGGCCTGTGCGCCGTCGATCAGCCCGCGCAGGTGGTGAACACCGATGCGGAAATGCCATTCCTTGCACCAGCGGCGGGCGAAATCCAGCTGCGTCTCATAGTCTGCCTCTTGCGCCAGCGCCTGCTCCAGATCGGCGTGCAACACCGCTTGCCCGGGCCAGTCGTCAAAGAAACTGCCCCCGATCACCGCGTCAAAGACCGAAGCATTGCGCGACAGATGCCCCGCCAGCGCATGAGACGTGCCGACGATATCGACCAGCAGGTCGATCAGATGCGGGTTGGCCTCGAACAGGGAAAACAGTTGCACCCCCGCAGGCAGGCCCGACAGGAACCCGTCGAGCGCCAGCAGCGCTTCATCCGGTTTCGCGGTCTTGGCCAAACGCGCCAGCAATTCGGGTTTCAGCCGTTCGAATATCCGCGCGCCCCGTTGCGAGCGCAGCGCCGGATAGGTCGGCCAGCGCGCCATGACGCCTTCGTCAAAGCTAACCTCGGGGGTTGGCGCGGGGGCTACTGCTCCGGGCGCGAAGAACCCTTCGGTCAGTTCATGCACCTCGGTCAGGCGGCGGGTCAGGTCGGAGGTCAGCTCGGCGCTGTCGATCCCCATAAGGCAGGCGACACGTTCGATACCTTCCGCAGATTGCGGCACTTTGTGGGTCTGCGCATCGTGGATCATCTGGATGCGGTGTTCGACGTCGCGATGAGCACGGTAATGGTCGGTCAGCTTGTCGGCGACCTCCTGCGGCACCCAGCTTTTTTCGGCCAGCGCGGCCAGCCCCGGCACCGTACCGCGGACGCGCAGATCGGGGTCGCGCCCCCCGGCGATCAACTGGCGGGTCTGGGTGAAGAACTCGATCTCACGAATGCCGCCCTGCCCCAGCTTCATGTCGTGGCCCGGAATGGTCAGCGCACCGCCGGTTCCTTTGTTTTCGCGGATGCGCAGGCGCATGTCATGGGCGTCCTGAATGGCCGCAAAATCCAGATGCCGCCGCCAGACAAAGGGGCGCAGCGTGTCCAGAAACCGCTGCCCTGCTGCGATGTCCCCGGCACAGGGGCGCGCCTTGATATAAGCCGCGCGCTCCCACGTGCGGCCCAGGCTTTCGTAATACCGCTCGGCGGCCTCGGCGGCCATGCACACGGGCGTTACCCCGGGATCGGGGCGCAACCGCAGATCGGTGCGGAACACATAGCCATCGGCGGTTTTGTCGCTGAGCGTGGCGCAGAAATTCCGCGTGGCACGCACCATGCCATGGCGCGCCTCGTAGAAATCATCCGGGTCAAACCGGGTCTCATCGAACAGCACGATCAGGTCGATATCCGAGCTGTAATTCAGCTCATGCGCGCCCATCTTGCCCATGGCCAGAATGATCATCCCGGCGGCGGTTTCAACGTCGTCCTCGCTCATGCCCGGCAACTTGCCTCGCCGGATCAGCGCGGCGATCTCGGCCTTGGCCGCCACATCCGCCGCCAGCGCCCCGAAATCCGTCAGCGCAGCTGTCACTTTTTCTAAGGGCCACGCCCCCGCCACATCGGCCAGCGCGGTCAGCAGCGCCATCCGTCGTTTGCCCTGCCGCAACCCCGGTTTCAGCTGATCCGGCGGCAGCGCGCGGGCGGCTGCCATCACCTCAGCCAGCGCTTGATCGGGCTGCTGCAAGGCCCCGGCCAGCCAGTCTTTTTCCCGCTCGATCAACCCTTTGAGATACGGGCTAGAACCCGCGACACCCGCGATCAGCTCAGCCTGTTCAGGCGTCAGATCCGCAACCAGACCCTGTGTTTCATCACCCAACGCGGGATCGAACGGGCGCGGCATTCGCTGGATCGACAGAGCGGTCATGATGGGGCCTCCGGCGTGTTACTGTCCCCAAATGGCCTGATTTCAAAGGCTTGCACAAGTCCTAACTGCATCGCTGCGACACCCCCTTAAAGCCAATGTAAAACATTTTTACATACACCCCTTGCAACCTGCCGCCCAACTCCCATCTATTCAATGTGAAAACAATTTACATCAACCCGGAGACCAAAATGACCGCACTATCCGACCCCGCCGTCCCTTCAAATCCGGGATGGCTGCACCGTATCGAGGCCTGGCTGGACGACAAGGGCAAAGGCGCCTGGATTGGCGCCATGGTCCTAGGTTTCATCTTTTTCTGGCCTGTGGGCCTGGCCCTTCTGGCCTATATGATCTGGAGCAAACGCATGTTCAGCAAATCCTGCAGCCGCCGCACATCCTGGAACAGCCACATGAGCGCGATGAAACCGTCGGGCAACAGCGCCTTTGATGCCTATAAGGCCGACACCCTGGCCCGGCTCGAGCGCGAACAACAGGATTTCGAAGCCTTCCTGCGCCGCCTGCGCGATGCCAAGGACAAGGCCGAGTTCGATCAATTCATGGACGAACGCGCCCGTGATAACCACGATGCAGACGAAAGCGACGCACGCGCCTGATCTGATCCTTGCCCTGCCCCGGTTTTCGGGACAGGGTGAACCCATTCAACGACGCGGATATCCCTATATGACTCATCTACCAGATCCAGATCGCCAACCGGAATTCTATCAATCGGTGGCGACCAAGCGCTTTGTCGCCTGGCTGTTCGATATCGCGCTGATATCGCTGCTTTGTATTGTTCCGATCTTCCTCACTCTGGGTGCGGGGTTGTTTTTCCTGCCTCTGATCTATGCCGTCATCAGCTTTGTCTACCGTGTCGTCACGATTGCGAACGGGTCGGCCACTTTGGGCATGCGTTTTATGGGAATCGAACTGCGTGATGCATTCGGCACACGGATGGACCTGGGCAAGGCTATCGCCCATACAGCGGGATATTTCGTGAGTATGGCGATCTTTGTGGTGCAGGTCATCTCGGTCATCATGATGCTGACCAGTTCCCGCGGACAGGGCCTGACGGATTCCTTCCTTGGAACGGTGATGATCAACCAGCGCGCGTAATAGTAACCCTGTCGCGTGAATCACTTGGCGGCTCCGGGATCGATTGCTATCATCCCGGTCAGAAAACACGGGACTTTCATGCGACACACGCTGCCTATCGCGCCACAATTCTATGTGACGGCCCCACAGCCTTGCCCTTATCTTGAGGGCAGGATGGAGCGGAAGCTGTTCACAGCCCTACAGGGTGAAGGGGCAGATCAACTGAATAACTCGTTGTCGCAACAAGGGTTTCGCCGCTCGCAAAACGTCCTGTACCGGCCGTCATGTGCCGATTGCGCCGCTTGTCTGTCAGCCCGTATCGACGTATCCGCGTTTGCCCCCAGCAAAAGCCAAAAGCGCGCGGTAAAGCGAAACGCGTACCTGCAGCGCAAGGCCAATTCGCCTTGGGCCACCGATGAACAGTACGAGCTGTTTCGCCGCTATCTGGATACCCGCCATGCCGATGGAGGTATGGCCGATATGGACGTGTTCGAATTCGCCGCAATGATCGAGGAAACTCCGATCCGCAGCCGCGTTGTGGAATATGCGGACCCCGACACCGATAACCTGATCGCCGTCAGTCTGACCGATGTTCTGGATGACGGGCTTAGCATGGTCTACTCGTTCTATGACCCGCATCAACCGCAGAATTCCTTGGGCACCTATATGATCCTTGATCATATCGACATCGCGCGCGAGGCCGGACTGCCCTATGTTTATCTTGGATATTGGGTCCCTGGCAGCCCCAAGATGGGATATAAGGCCCGGTTTTCGGGGTTGGAGGCATATATTCAAGGTGAATGGGTCAAGGTCGGAAACCCGGCTGATCTTGCAGGATCGGGCCACCACCCTCTGTCGACCGCTCCGATTGCCGAACAAGTCGCGAATATTCAATTGCCCGACCGACACCCGACCAAAGGCTGAAGTCCCATGCGTCAGAGCCTGCATGCGGTGACCCTCGTAGTGCCAGACTACGATGCTGCGATCTCATTTTACACGCAGACCCTGAGCTTTACGCTCGAGCAGGACATTGATTTGGGTGATGGTAAACGTTGGGTGCGCGTGGCCCCCCCCAACGCGCCCGAGGGGTCTTTGCTGCTGGCCAAAGCGGCTGACGCCGATCAAAACAAGGCCATAGGCAACCAAACCGGCGGACGTGTCGGCTTTTTCCTGGCAACGGATGATTTTCAACGCGACCACGCGGCCATGACGGCGGCTGGCGTGACGTTCGAGGAAACCCCGCGTCGTGAACCTTATGGAACCGTCGCGGTCTGGCGCGACCCGTTTGGAAATCGCTGGGATTTGATCGAGTTCAGCTAGCGCTTGTTCCAGCATTTTGACTGTCTCGGGGCAGATCCGTCAGAAAAGATGAACAATTATTAATCATCTAAATGGCGACTTCCCTACGCCCAGCGATTGAATCCTTACCCTACGTCACCAAGTAATCCTGACCCTCAGCCGTTCGACCCCGTTTAGATCCGCTCGGCTGGGCTTCAATGACATAGCCCGTGATGCAACAGGTTCCCGACCTGCGGGTTTGGCTTTGGTAAAGGGAGACGGACAATGACTCATGCTATTCGACGGCTGCTTGCGGCCAACCTGACGACGCAAATTCTAACGGCCCTTGCGCTTGGTTCAGCCCTTGGACTGGCCCTGAACTATTGGCACATACCGTTCCTTCAAGAACATCTGGTCAATGGCCTGTTCAGCATGGTCGGCCAGATGTTCCTGAACGCGCTGCAGATGCTGGTCGTACCGCTGGTGGTTTTTTCCCTACTGTGCGGCGTGGTTGGGATTGGTGATCTCAAGGTCTTGGGGCGTGTCGAAGGGCTGACTTTTGTGACCTATCTGGCGACCACGGCGCTGGCGGTGATGACGGCGCTTGTGTTTGCCAACATCATCAACCCCGGCATAGGATTTGACAGCCTGCATATGGCCAGCGCGGATGTGTCCGTCGCAACGCAGGATACCGCGTGGCAGATACTGGCAAACATCATCCCCAAGAACCCGGTTCAAGCGCTGGCCAATGGCGAAATGCTGCAGATCATCTTTTATGTGATCGTTGTCGGCATTGCGGTCCTGATGATCGGAAGCCGCGCCAAAGCCTTTGTCGAGGGCTGTACCTTCATGAACGAACTGGCGATGAAAATCGTCGAGATCGTGATGGCCTTCGCTCCGATCGGCGTCTTCTGTCTGATTGCCAAGACCTTTGCGCTGGAAGGGTTCGGCCTGTTTGCCCCGGTCATCGGATATCTAGCGACCATCAGCCTGACGCTTGTCTTCCACCTTTGCGTGACGTTGATGGTGCTGCTTTACGTCTGCACCGGCCTGAGCCCGCGTGCGTTTCTGCGCAAAATGCGTTCGGCACAGGTGTTTGCCTTCTCGACCTCAAGCTCAAACGCGACGATCCCGGCCTCGATGCAATGCGTGACCCAGCGCATCGGTGTAGACCGCTCGGTTGCCTCGTTCGGCATCCCGTTGGGCGCGACGATCAACATGGACGGCACCGCGATCATGCATGGGGTGGCGACGGTGTTCCTGGCCAATGCCTATGGGATTGATCTGGGGCTGGGTGGCTATATGACCATCATCTCGATCTCGGTTCTGGCCTCAATCGGCACTGCCGGAGTGCCTGGCGTGGGTATCGTGATGCTGGCCATGGTGTTGAATCAACTGGGAATGCCGCTGGACGGGATCGCCATCATCCTCGCCGTTGACCGGATCATCGACATGATGCGGACGGTGGTTAACATAACCGGCGACGCGGTTGTCACCACCATTGTCGCCCAGCGTGTCGACAAGCTGGACAGGGCGGTCTTCAATGACCCCGACGCCGGGACCCTGACCCCTGCCACGCTGGATATCGACCACGAGGCCGAAGCTGCTTTTGCGGAACTGACGCATCCCAAAGCCGAAGCCTGAACAAAAAAGACCGGAGGCCACAGGGCCTCCGGTCTGTCATTTTTATGTCGGCCTGATCAATTCGGGATCAGATCCGGCACGATGGTCACGATGGTCGGGAAGAACCATAGGATACCAATCCCGACTACCTGAATCAGCACGAATGGAATGATCCCGCGATAGATATGACCTGTTGTGACCTCTTTAGGCGCAACGCCCCTTAGGTAGAACAGCGCGAACCCGAAAGGTGGCGTCAGGAACGAGGTCTGCAGGTTCACCGCCACCATGATCGTGACCCATTTCGGATCGAACGACCCGCCATAGATCACCGGGCCCACGATGGGGATCACGATGTAGATGATCTCGAGGAAGTCCAGCACAAAGCCCAGAATGAACAGCACCAGCATCACGATCAGGAAGACCGTGAACTCGTTGTCGAAACTGCGCAGGAACTGCTGGATATAGTGCTCACCCCCGAACGAGATCACCACAAGGTTCAGCAACTGCGAGCCGATCAGGATGGTGAAGACCATCGAGGTCACCTTGGCTGTCTCGCGCACCACGGGCGTCAGAACCCCGCTGGTAAACAAGACCCAGCAACCAAACAGCAAGCCGAACAGGGCAAACAGATAGGCGCCATAGGCCACGATGAAGGCAATCCAGGTCTCGACGCTAACATCGCTCTGGTTGATGCGCAGGTCAAAGTTCACACCCATCAGCAAGGCCACGATCACGGCCAAAGTCGCCCAGATGATCACCTTGGCCGAGCGGCCCTGATCCTGCAGCTTGCGGTACGCGGCCAGCATGATCGCCCCGCCTGCCCCCAGCGCCGCAGCGGGCGTCGGGTTGGTCACACCGCCCAGGATCGAGCCCAGAACCGCGATGATCAGAACCAGCGGCGGGAAGACCACGCGGATCAGATCATTGGTCGCGCAGCGCGCAGCGGCCTCTTTGCATCCATAAATGGCCAGCGCAAACGGCACCGCCATCAAGACAAAGGTCGCCCCCGAGGACGTGGTTGGCGCAATGAGCAGGACATCGACCAGCAGCATCAGCAACAGGCCGATGGCCCCTACGATCAGCGGCTGCGTCGGCTTCGATGGCGCAATGCCGCGACCCATGACCAGCGTCAGACCCAGCAGCACGACCATGACAGCCACACCCGTGCCGATCGGCGCAGCAGCAGCGATCTTAGCTTGTTGCGCAGCAACCAGTTCCTCTTCGGTCAGGCGTGTCGACTCGGCGGTGCCACCTGCGGCATCGATGGCCTCTTGCTCGGCCACGGCCTGATCCCAGGCCAATTGTCCGTGCAAGTCGATCATCGAGGCTTTGCATTCCTCAGACACGTTCGTGCGCAGCGATGCGCCCTCACCGATATCCGAGAAAGCCGAGACGCTGATGTTCTGGCTTCCGACAACACCAGCACTGCTCAGAACCATCATGCCCACGATCAGCGCAACCGGTGCACCCAGCAACCAGGTCAGACCTTCGGCACGGGTGATCGGCTCACCACTACCGCCTGACATTTCAACGGCCGGGGCCTTTTCCGGATTCAGCAACGCATAGCCAAAGGCATAAAGCGCATAAAGCAGCGCCAGCATGATCCCCGGCAGCAAAGCGGCTTGGAACAATGTCCCAACCGAGACCACCGCAGGCTCACCCAGATAGGTCAGCGCGTCTGTACAGCCTGCATCCTGCGCGCGGGTTTCCTGCGCGGTCGAATACAGATCACCGGCCAGCGTCCCCAAAAGAACGATCACGATCGACGGTGGGATGATCTGCCCCAACGTGCCCGAGGCCGCAATCACACCGGTTGCCAGTTCTGGCGAGTAGTTGTTGCGCAGCATGGTTGGCAGCGCCAGCAAGCCCATGGTCACAACGGTCGCGCCCACGATCCCGGTCGAAGCGGCAAGGAACGCCCCCACAACCACAATCGACACGGCCAGACCACCGGGCAGCGGGCCAAAGACACGTGCCATCGTGGTCAGCAGATCGTTTGCGATCTTCGAGCGTTCCAGCGTGATGCCCATCAGGACGAACATCAGAACGGCCAGCAGGGTTTCAATCGACTGACCGGCCAGAACGCGTTCGTTCATGCGGTTCACGATGAAGGACACGTTGCGGTCCAGCGCGGTTTCCCAGCCCTGCACAAAGACCGGCTCGGCGATCCTTGGTAAGTCCGGGAAGCGGAAAACCGACACCGTGTCGGGTTTGACGCCCGAATTCACGAGATCTCGGTAGGCTTGGGAGCCGGTATCAATTGCCTGGTGGATCAGCAGCCCGGCACTGTCCAGCGCTGCGATGATCCCGAAGGAAATGATCCCTGCCCCGCCGATGGCGAACGCCACCGGGAAACCGGATAGGATGCCTCCGAAAAGGCAGAAGAATACGATAATGAGGCCTATCTCGACGCCATCAAGTCCGAATAACATAGTCTGGGTCTCCGTCCCTAATGTGCGCCTTCGTAGGCTTCTTCACCCTCACCAAGGCTATCCTTGTCGAGGTATTTTCCTGTGCTCTCGGACCCTTCCGAGTATTCCAAGAACGAGCGGTAGAGGAATGCAATGGCGTGCAGGAACACCATGGCCGCAAAAGCCACCAGCAGGATCTTGAACAGGAAGTACGCGTTGAACCCGTTGGGGCTGAAACCGATGGTTTCCACGTTCCAGCGCAGCGCGCGGGATTTGGCGACCAGGCGGTCCAACGTATCACTAGCCGAGGGTTTCGGCACGATCAGGTGCCGCCACATGAAGTACCAGCCATACATCCACGTCAGCACGGCCATAGGCATCATAAACAGAACCGCGCCGCACATGTCGACCACGCGTTTGGCCCGATGGCTGATGCCGGCATAGATCAGGTCAACGCGCACATGCCCGCCCTGCACGAACGTATAGGTACAGCACAGGCAGACCACCATGGCGTTATACAGTTTAAGTTCTTCCGCGAACCAACTGATATCCTGAGTGAATGGGATACCAAGGCCAAAGGACATATCAGGGCGGGTAAACACCCGTTGCATGAAAACGATGACAATCTGCTGGATGACCATCAACAAACCGGCCCATGCAAAGAACCGACCTGTGGTGTTCGCAAAGCCCTCGAGAACCCGCACCATCCCCCACATGAAATTGCGGTAGTACAGGCCGACGGCGGTCAGAACCAGAAAGAAGGTGAAGATCACAAAGAAGAACTCGACCGAGCCACCGTAATAGACAAAGCGCATGATCGACGCCTTGTCTGACCAGTCTAGCCAGAGTTGCGGATGCGTGATGGCGTATCCGAAATTATAGAAGGCTTCGGCAATGTTCTGGATGAACCATACAAGTCCATTCCACAGGGCGCCGAAGAACGAGATACCGTTTTCGTCCTGCATGTTGTCCCCAGGTCGCGTCAGTTGCACCTATGATGCGCGGCTGTCCGAACCGCGCTGTTGCAACGGGAAAGGCTTCCCCACGCGTGGTGGGGAAACCGTTTGGTCGAAGAAACGCTGCTTAGCCGCGAACGCGGTCGCGCTGGGTGGTGTAGGCACCCGACGACAGGTTGTTCCATGCCGAAGACGCTGCCATCGACGACATTGCGCTGTCGTGGATTTTCTTGAACAGCTCGTCGCCCATGTTTTCGTCCAGAACTTCCTGGCTAGCCTGACCGAAGGCATCCCAGACGCTGTCGGGGAATTCCAGAACCTTCACGCCACCCGACTGCAGGCGCTGCAGCGCCGCGCCGTTGTTGGCCAGGAATTGCGCCAGGTTCCACTGGTGTGCTTCACCAGCTGCGATCTCGATGATCTTCTGCTGTGCAGGTGTCAGTTCGTCGAACACGTCGCGGTTCGTTGCCAGCGACAGACCTGCGCCCGGCTCGTGGAAGCCCGCGGTGTAGTATGTCTTGGTGATTTCCTGGAAACCGGCTTTTTCGTCCGCCCAGGGGCCAATCCACTCGGTGCCGTCAATCGCACCCGAGGACAGCGCCTGATACACTTCCGAGCCCGGAATGTTCTGAACCGATGCGCCCAGCTTGCCCAGCGCCTGACCACCCAGACCCGGCATGCGGAATTTCAGACCCTGGAAATCCTCGGGGCCGTTGATCTCTTTCGAGTACCAGCCGCCCGCCTGCGCGCCGGTGTTCCCGGCCAGGAAGGATTTCAGGCCAAAGATTTCGCCCAGCTCGTCATGCAGCTCCATGCCGCCATCGTGGTAGTACCAGTTCACCAGTTCCTGCGCGGTCATGCCGAACGGAACAGCGGTGAAGAACGCGTAGCCCGGGTGCTGACCCACAAAGTAATAATCGGCAGCGTGGTACATGTCGGCCTGACCGGACGAAACGGCGTCAAAGACCTCGAACGCGCCAACCAGTTCGCCCGCGGCTTTGATTTCGACCGTCAGGTCGCCATCGGACATCGTAGTGATGCTGTCGGCGCAACGCTGTGCGCTGTCAAAAACGCCCGCCAGACCGCGACCCCACGAGGTCACCATGGTCAGGGTGCGCTTGCCCTGTGCATAAGCCGGTGCTGCCAGCGTGGTGGCCGCAGCAGCCGAGCCGCCCAGAGCAGATGTTTTTAGAAATGAACGACGATCCATATGAGTGTTCCTCCCCTACATAGTTCAAACCCCCGAACGATCTCGGGGCAGTCGTTTTCAGTGCGCGCCAGCCTAATGACAGGAATTTGAATGTGAATACCTACTACTACGTAGGTAAGCCGGTTTTTCTGCGGCGAGGCTTAGAAATTGGGGAAACGTCCAGTGCTTTCCGCTCGCGAACGATAGAAAAAACCGGTCTCGAGCAAAGATTTTGCATTTTCCCGCGCGCTTGCGTATCGATTCGTCCATGAAAGGATTTCGCAACCTGATCTCGCTGACCTATGGCCAGAAACTGTCACTTGTGGCAGCTATCCCGCTATTGGTGGCCGTGGCGGCAATTGCGTTCTTTGTTACACAGGAAGCCCGCGCCACGGCCGAGCGCGAAATTCAGGCACTTGAACGTCGCCTGATCGAGGCCAAGAAAGAAGAACTGCGCAACTATGTCACCCAGGCCCGCAACGGGTTTGCCTATATCTATGGCCGCGCCACGCCCGACGATAAGGTCGCGCAGAATCTTGTGACACAGATCCTGTCGGCGATGATCTACGGTAAGGACGGATTCTTCTTCGTCTATGACTATGACGGCAACAACCTTGTCAGCCCACGTCAGACGCAATTCATCAACCGCAACTGGGAGGGGCTGACCGACAGCGATGGCACCCCTGTCGTGGATGAGTTCATTCGCCTCGCCCGTCAGGGCGCGGGATGGCACAGCTTTATGTGGCAAAAGCCCTCGACCGGGGAAGAGGCGCAGATGATCGCCTATGTGGTCGGCCTGCAGGACTGGCGCTGGGCCGTGGGGACCGGCGTTTTCATCGACGATATCGTAGCAACCGTCGCCAATGCCCGTGCCGAGGTCGAGGCCCGTGTGCAGCGCACCTTTGGATACATCGGCGCTATCGTTCTGGCGGCTGTCCTAATCGTTTTCACATCGGGGATGCTGCTGAACGTTCGCGAGCGCAGGTTGGCCGACGCAAAGCTGAAAGAGCTGACACAACGCGTTTTCGATGCGCAAGAGGAAGAGCGGGGCCGCGTGGCGCGCGAATTACATGACGGGATCAGCCAGATCCTTGTGGGCGTGCGCTATGCGTTGGATAACGCCCGCAGGCGGTTGGAACGTGGCGATGATGCGGGCGCGCGTGATCCTTTGGGCAAGGGCATCGACCATCTGGGGTCTGCCATCACCGAAGTTCGTCGCATAAGCCGCGACCTGCGTCCCGGCGTTTTGGACGACCTCGGGCTTGGCCCTGCCCTCAAGGCATTGACCGATGACTTTAGGGACCGCACCGGAATCGACACCGAGTTCTCAACGGTTGTCTTCCGCAACCGTCTGGATCAGGACAGCAAGATTGCGCTCTACCGTATCGCGCAAGAGGCCCTGACCAATATCGAACGCCATTCCGGCGCAACTCGTGTTACGATAGACCTGCGCGGCCACAAAAAGGGCGCAACCATGCGGATCACCGACAACGGCCGCGGACTGCGCAGTGCACCCGGCGACGGCAGTACGGGGATCGGGTTGCGAAACATGCAGGAGCGTATCGAACAGCTTGACGGATCGCTGCGTATTCTGTCATCACGCGGCCCACGCAGCGGAACGGTGATCGAGGTCAGCCTGCCTCTCAGCCATTTGCTGCCGCCACAGGAAGACGCCACGCCCAACCGAAAGGCCGGTACATGAGCGACGCCACAATCCGTGTCCTTATCGTAGACGACCACCCAATGGTCGCCGAAGGGATACAGTCGATCCTCGAAAGCTACGACGAAATCACTGTTGTCGGAACGCTCAGCAGCGGGCAGGACGCCGTAGATCAGGTCGCTACTCTGGCACCTGATGTGATCTTGATGGATTTGAACATGCCCGGCATGGGCGGCCTCAGCGCGACCGAGATCATTCTGGAACGCCTGCCTCAAACCCGCGTTCTGGTCCTGTCCATGCACGACAGCCCTGAATACATTTCGACGGCCCTCAGTCACGGGGCCAAGGGATATGTCCTCAAGGATGTTCCGACGGACGAGATCAAGAAGGCCATCGATGCCGTTATGCAAGGCGAGCAATACCTGTGCACCGGGGCCAGCGGATCGCTGGAACCCAAAAGAGGTGGTGCGCGCGAGGCCCTGACGGGTCGGGAACAGACCATTCTATTGGAACTGGCGCAGGGAAAATCCAACAAAGAAGTAGCCCAAACGTTGGACATCTCGGTCCGCACAGTCGAGACCCACCGCAAGAACATCAAACGCAAACTGGGAATTTCTTCGACCGCCGGTCTGACTCGCTATGCGCTCGAGCATGGAGTCTTGCAGGGCACCAGCCCCGGTTTCTGACCGCAGCGCGGCACGCGCTGCCCGGCCCAACCGGCGGAGATGCGCCGCAGACGCATTGACAACGGGCGGGAGCACTCAGCCCCGTGGCCTGATGTCCTGACCGAAAAACACCAGCGTTCCATCTTCATCAATGACGTGAAACTCGCGCTGCTGATAGGGTTGGTCAAATGGTGGCCGCACGCGTCCCTCGGGCAAACTCTCCAACCCCGCGCGTAGGGTTTCATACAGCGCGTCAACATCATCCACGTCTATGTAGAACGATTGCTCGTCGCCTAACTGTCGTCGGTCTTCGCGCGGCGGGCATTCCAGCAAACGAACGGCCACTGGGCCAAGCGACAGAAACGCGTAATTGTCTTGCCGAAACCCGCAGGCAAACCCAAGACGGTCGCAATAGAAGTCTATCTGCTTTTGCAACGAAGAGCACAATACAAATGGAGTGAGCTGCAATATTTCAGGCATACGCGCCTCCGGCGGAAAATCTATCTCACGCGCAGGCTACCACGTTTCAATCCAGCAATGGATCGTTTCTCAGCCCCTCCCGATCATGGTGATGTTGTAGCACCCGACCATAGAGCTGTTTGGTTCGCTCAACGCTGCCACACATCCCTTCGGCTTCGGCGAATGAGAAAATGCCGACGTAACGGCTGCGCGGCCCTTTCACAGGGGCCACCCGGTGCAACGCGTACCGCCCACGGAATATCTGCAGATCGCCAGGAAGCAGTTCCAATTCACGGACCCTTGACCTGCTTCCGTCAAGAATCGAAGCGACCGATTCAAACTGCTCGTCCTCGGCGGTTCGAAGGTTCGGGACGTATTCGAACGCACCGCCTGCCTCACCATTTTGAATGGCCAGTGTGACCGTGTAGTTGTTGGTGTCGAAATGCCATGGAAAACCCTGCCCCTCCTCCACAACGTTGATAATCACATCCGCCAACGGGTCATCGTAGCGAAAGAACTTGTCTTCCGGTTCGTTCAGCGCCGCCCGGATAAAAGGCAAAAAAGGTTCAGACTCATATATACGCCTCAGCGGCCCGGAATTCGGTAAATTATCCGCAGGCACAAACGCGTTCGAACGATCATAAAACTGCCGCACTGGGTGGGATCTTTCCAGCGTAGGATCGTCCTGCGTGAAATAGGCGTTCGTCCGGTTGAACGAGCGATAGGCGTGACCTGCGACACGCTCAGCCTCTTGCAACAGCGACGCGACACCTTCGGCATGAACGAACCCCGGCATGACGGCGCAGCCATCCTGATCCAGTTCTTTTCGCAGATCGTTGATTAACTGCTCATATGCCCGCGAGTCCGGACAATCTATCGGATACCGTCCCAGATCAATCAGATCATGCAGCATGGCCTGCCTCCGTTGCCAGCAAAGGTCTGGGTCAGGTTGCCTCAGCTTTGAGCCGCAATCATGCTCGTTTCGGACATCGTCGTGACGCTTTTGAGCACAAGCGAAACAGGCGAATGCAGGGAATCAGCACCCCTATTTCGCAAAAATTCCAGGCATGCGGCAATCTGCGCAATAAAATGTCGCAAAATTCACTGCCTGAGATAGAAAATTGGTGCGATTGCCTGTTGACGCCCCGTCGCGCCGCCCATAATGTCCCTGCACGCAAAAAAGGAGCCTCTGGCGATGAAAGCGCTAGTCGTAATCGTAGGAAACACGCGCATGGGCCGGTGACGGTAAACCATAATCCAACCCATGCGCCTCCGAAAATCTCGGGGGCTTTTTTTTGGCAACACGCAAGACACATGTCGCGAACGGAGCAAAGCAGATGACACGTGAGATGACCGGCGCAAAGATGGTGGTTCAGGCCCTCAAGGATCAGGGCGTGGACACGGTATTCGGATACCCCGGCGGCGCCGTGCTACCGATCTATGATGAGATTTTTCTGCAAAACGACATTCGTCACATTCTGGTGCGTCACGAACAGGGGGCCGTGCACGCCGCCGAAGGCTATGCGCGGTCGACCGGCAAGCCCGGCGTTGCGCTTGTGACATCCGGCCCCGGTGCCACCAACGCGGTGACCGGCCTGACCGACGCGTTGCTGGATTCGATCCCGATCGTGGTTCTGACCGGTCAGGTTCCGACCTTCATGATCGGCTCGGACGCGTTTCAAGAGGCTGACACCGTTGGCATCACCCGCCCCTGCACCAAGCACAACTGGCTGGTGAAGGATACGGA
Organism: Ruegeria sp. YTSC325; assembly: GCF_059609525.1. Classification (NCBI taxonomy): domain Bacteria; kingdom Pseudomonadati; phylum Pseudomonadota; class Alphaproteobacteria; order Rhodobacterales; family Roseobacteraceae; genus Ruegeria; species Ruegeria sp. YTSC325. The sequence continues at coordinate 187,114 of NZ_JBXWLY010000007.1, read as the reverse complement.
TTCGCTTTCTGAGACCATGCACGAGGCTTTCCACGTCGCCACCTCTGGCCGCCCTGGTCCTGTGCTGATCGACATTCCTAAGGACGTGCAGTTCGCCTCGGGCGACTATACCGGCCCGAAACCTTCGACCTCACATTACCAGCCAGTTTTGAAAGGCGATCTCGAAGAGATCACCGAACTGGTTGCCGCGATTGAGACGGCGAAAAAACCTGTCTTCTACACGGGTGGTGGCGTGATCAACTCGGGCCCCGCGGCCAGCCAGTTGCTGCGCGAGCTGGTGGATGCAACCGGCTTTCCGATCACCTCGACCCTGATGGGACTGGGGGCCTATCCGGCGTCGGGCGAGAACTGGTTGGGCATGCTGGGAATGCATGGTCTTTATGAGGCCAATCTGGCGATGCATGACTGCGACCTGATGATCAACATCGGCGCACGTTTCGATGACCGGATCACCGGGCGCATTGATGCGTTCTCGCCGAACTCGAAAAAGGCGCATATCGACATTGATCCGTCGTCCATCAACAAGGTGATCCGCGTCGATATCCCGATTGTCGGGGACGTGGCACATGTGCTGGAAGATATCCTCAAGGTCTGGAAAGCACGTGGGCGTAAAACCGACGCAGCGGCGGTTAAACAATGGCAGTCGCAGATCGCGGATTGGCGCAAGGTCAACTGCCTGGCCTATACCAACAGCGAAAAGACGATCAAACCGCAATACGCGCTGCAACGTCTTGAAGAGCTGACCAAAAACCACGACCGTTATATCACCACCGAGGTCGGCCAGCACCAGATGTGGGCAGCACAATATCTTGGGTTCGAAGACCCCAACCGCTGGATGACATCCGGTGGTCTGGGCACCATGGGCTATGGCACTCCGGCCTCGATCGGTGTGCAGATGGCGCATCCCGACGCGCTGGTAATCAATGTCGCGGGTGAAGCCTCTTGGCTGATGAACATGCAGGAAATGGGCACCGCCGTTCAGTACCGCCTGCCCGTGAAACAGTTCATCCTGAACAACGAGCGTCTGGGCATGGTACGCCAGTGGCAGGAATTGCTGCATGGCGAGCGGTACTCGCATTCGTGGTCCGAGGCCCTGCCCGACTTCGTCAAACTGGCTGAGGCCTTCGGGGCCAAGGGCATTTTGTGTTCCGACCCGGCCGATTTGGATGACGCGATCATGGAGATGATCAACTATGACGGCCCGGTGATCTTTGACTGCCTTGTTGAAAAGCACGAGAACTGCTTCCCCATGATCCCGTCGGGCAAAGCCCATAACGAGATGCTTCTGGGCGAGGCCGAGACGCAGGGCGTGATCGACTCCAAAGGTTCGGTTCTGGTTTAACAACATTCGTCGGAATTGACCGGGCGCCCAACGCCCGGTTTTCGCAAGATGATGAAAGGGACGTAAATGTCTGCCCTACATATCAAAAAAGGCTCTACCCGCCATTCCGCTTATAACCTACGGCCGACCTTCTCGGACGTACAGGAACGTCATACAATCGCGGTTCTGGTCGAAAACGAACCGGGCGTTCTAGCCCGCGTGATCGGGCTGTTTTCGGGTCGTGGCTACAACATCGAAAGCCTGACAGTGGCCGAGGTGGACCACACTGGTCACCTGAGCCGTATCACCATCGTCACAACCGGAACCCCGCAGGTGATCGAACAGATCAAGGCGCAGCTGGGCCGCATCGTGCCCGTGCATGAGGTACATGACCTGACGGTCGAGGGCCCATCGGTCGAGCGGGAACTGGCGATCATTAAAGTCGTCGGCGAAGGCGACAAGCGGGTCGAAGCGCTGCGTCTGGCAGATATTTTCCGTGCCAATGTGGTCGACAGCACCTTGAATTCATTCATCTTTGAGATCACCGGTGCGCCGGACAAGATCGACGCCTTTGCCGACCTGATGCGCCCGTTGGGTTTGATCGAGATCGCCCGCACAGGTGTCGCCGCACTGCTGCGCGGCGACTGAGTATTCTGTCCCGTCCACTGCGCTTACGTAGCGGACGGGTCAACTCGGGTTTGATAGCGGCCACACGCGTTTTAGCAATGTGTTGCCTAAAACGAGCCAAAACACCAAAAATTCCATACAATATACTTAAAAGACTATTGCTTTTACGCATCAGGACGTTAGCCTCGTCTTGTGACGTGGCGTTGGGATGCGCTGGTCAGGGTCCTCAGTACGATTGAAGCGCGATTGTCCGGTCTATTGCTCGGACAAACAGGGTGAACACGGCAACACATAATAAGACCGGGACAGAAATGACCAACGAAACCCGCAGCCCGGCTGAGCTGCGCAAGATGTTCGGTGATAATCTTCGACTGCTAGCATCGGACTACCCCTCGATTTCTGAACTGTGCCGTCAGCTTGGGATCAACCGCACTCAGTTCAACCGGTACCTTGGCGGAGAGAGCTTTCCCCGGCCCGACGTGCTTAATCGTATTTGCTGTTTTTTCGACGTGGACGCACGTATTCTTCTACGACCCCTTAACGAAATCGATCTACCTACACCTCATCCTGCTGCAACTGCTCTGACAGAATTTCTGGGTTCCGGGCCCGGCACTCTGACCGAGGACCTTCTGCCCGCTGGTTTTTATTATGTCTCGGAAACCGCTCTGGACGGGGCGCAAGCGACACGGTACCGCGTGATCCATGCGCGACGCCTGCCGCAATGCACCATGATCCGCAGCTACGAACCGCCGACGGCCAGCGAGGCGACCTCGCCTGAGTTGCGCGAAGTTCAGGGCATTGCCGCCTGCGCAGGAAGCCAAGTCTACATATTGATGTCGAACCGTACGGCGCAAAACAGCAAAATTTACCTGATGACTCGCTGTGGAGGAGATCAGCCGGACACCTGGCGAGGTGTTGCGATTTGCTTGTCCAAAACCACGGCCAACGAGACAACCATGCGTCGCTTGAATTTGCGTTACCTTGGTACACAACCATCCGCAGCCATAAGCGCGGCCCGCACCGCCCGACGTGCGCATACCATGGCCTTGAACGCTTAGAATAAACGTGGATTAACTTGGCTCTGCAGCAGCGGATTCGGCTTGTGTGATCTGCCGATACAAGTGCCAGCTCGCATGTCCAAGCAGCGGCAAGATGATCAGCAGTCCAAGAAACCATGGGATCATGGCAAGAAACGTCAGCACGGCGACGAACACGCCCCAACCCAGCATCACCGTCAGGTTCGCACTAACATAGCTGTAGCTGGCGATCATCGCTGTCACGAAATCCAATTCCCGATCCAGCAACATTGGGATGGACAGTACAGTGATCATGTAAAGAAGGGTGGCAAAAACCGCTCCGACCAAAGTTCCGACCGCCAGCATCGTCAGGCCATTTACAGTCAGAAAAACCTCAAGAGAGGTAGAAACGTTGGTCATGGTCGACAGTCCCATGAACAGTGCAAAAATCATGTGGCCAAGGAAGAACCAGAACAGGAACATGACCACGATGATCGCACAAATTGAAGGCAGCTGACGTCGGCCCTGTTGCGCCACAACGCCGAAAATAGAAGCATAATCAAGTGGCTCCCCCAACTCCAACCGGTGAGAGACTTCATAAAGCCCGACTGCTGCAAAGGGCCCCAATAGTGGGAATCCGATCGCGGCCAGTACCAGCCAATACGAGGTCTGAGTTTGTACCGTGACCCACGCCATTGCCCAGCCTGCGAGGACGTAGAAGCCTGCGAACACAAGGCCATAGACCGGCGCACGTCGAAAATCCGCCCAAGCCCGGCTCAAGGCTTCACGCAACATGTCTGTCGTAACCGGCCCCATTTTCGGAACTCCGAAAGGCTTCTCCATTCTGTCTCCCTCCTCCCTTTGTCGCTTATTAGCTGGCGGGTCTTTTTTGTGGCCACTCAGTCGCCGCATGATAGGCAGCCCCGATTGACAAAAGCTTTGCGTCCGTGCCGCGCGGACCGAAAATCTGCATCCCCATCGGCACGCCTTCTGGGCCAAACCCCGCCGGCACTGACAGGCACGGCAAGCCAATCAGGCTCACTGGCAGAACAACTTCCATCCAACGGTGGTAAGTATCCATTTTGGTGCCAGCGATCTCAGTCGGATACGACGTTTCGATCTCGAAAGGCCAGACTTGCGCTGATGGCAGGATCAGCGCGTCATAGGTGTTGAACATTCCAAGAGCGTGCCGGAACCATTCTGAACGCATCTCACTGGCGCGGTGAACCTGCATTGCGGTCAAGGCAAGCCCCCGATCCAGTTCCCATTGCGCCGTGTCTTTCAACATTGATCTATGCTCGGTCAGAGGGGCAAGGCCGGCGGCTATGCTCCATGATCTAAGCACCGTCCAGCTTTCCCACAGACGCTCGGCTTCGAAATCAGGCACGACTTCATCGACCTGTGCCCCCAACCCGGCAAGAACGGACACTGCATCCCGACACAGGTCCGTTATCCCGTCTTCGAACGGATAGGCTCCGCCCCAATCGCCAAGCCAACCGATACGAACCCCTGTCAGGTCTTGTGCCTGAACCGGCCCAACGGGCTCAGGTTTCACACTGTAGGGCTGTCGCGCGTCACGCTCGGATATTACATCCAAAAGCAGGCCCAAATCTTCGGGGCAACGCGCCATCGGGCCGAGGGTCGAAAGCTGATGCAGAAACGCGTCTCCGACTGGTTCGGACGGAACCCTCCCCCAGCTTGGTCTAAACCCGTAGACATTGTTCCACGCGGCGGGATTTCGCAAACTACCCATCATGTCCGAGCCATCCGCCAGCGCCACCATACCGGACGCCAAAGCAACCGCCGCGCCACCAGAAGATCCACCGCAAGTTCGTGATGAATCATACGGGTTGCGCGTGGCGCCATAAACGGGGTTGAACGTGTGTGACCCCAATCCGAATTCGGGCGTGTTGGTCTTTCCGATCAAAATCGCTCCGGCCGCCCGCATCCGGGCAGCGATCATGTCATCCTTCTGAGGGATATGATCGCGAAACAACGGCGACCCTTGGGTCGACACAACCCCGGCCACATTGACCAAGTCCTTGACCGCGATCGGAACCCCATGCAGAGGACCCCGCTTCGCCCCTTTGTCCAGCTCAGCCGCCTCTGCCAACAGATCGCCCTGGTCCCGCAATCCAACTATGGCGTTTAAATCGCCATTCACCGCTGCTATGCGGTCCAACGTGGCACGCATCACTTCAGACGCAGAGACCCGCCCCTCGGACAATTCGGTCACCAACGCGGTTGCGGTAATCTGGCTTAGGTTCATTCGGATCTCTTCGGCTGACAGGTCACACTGACTCGATCAGCCTATCCGGGGCTTATCCCCATTTAAACCCACTGTTTAGATGTATCTTTTCCAGCAGCAACTACACGGGGATCGACTTCATCTGGCCAAAAATATCTCGGGGGAGTCGCGCACCGCGCGGCGGGGGCAGAGCCCCCTGCCCGGCTTAGTCGCCCTGCGCCTCGGACCGGGACTTACCAGCCACATCCAGCGCCAAAGTTGCCGCCATGAACCCATCCAGATCCCCATCCAACACACCCTTTGTGTCCGAGGTTTCATGGTTGGTCCGCAGGTCCTTTACCATCTGGTAAGGCTGCAACACGTAAGACCGGATCTGGTTACCCCAGCCCGCATCACCTTTGGCTTCATGGGCGGCGTTGATATCGGCGTTCCGGCGGTCCAGCTCTTGCTGATACAGACGCGACTTCAGCGCTTTCATGGCGATATCGCGGTTCTGGTGCTGCGACTTTTCGGAACTGGTCACAACGATACCGGTGGGAATGTGCGTGATCCGCACCGCCGAGTCCGTGGTGTTCACGTGCTGACCACCCGCACCTGACGACCGATAGGTATCAATCCGAATATCCGCCGGATTCACCTCAATCTCGATATTGTCATCAACCACGGGATAGACCCAGACCGAACTGAACGATGTATGCCGCTTGGCCGCCGAGTCGTAGGGCGAAATTCGCACCAAACGGTGCACACCGCTTTCCGACTTCAACCAGCCATACGCATTGTGACCGGAAATCTTGTAGGCCGCCGATTTGATCCCGGCCTCTTCACCTGCGGTCTCGGACTGCAGTTCAACCGTATAGCCCTTTTTCTCGGCCCAGCGGACATACATCCGCGCCAGCATCGAGGCCCAGTCGCAGCTTTCCGTCCCCCCCGCGCCCGAGTTGATTTCGAGGAACGTGTCGTTGCTGTCGGCCTCGCCGTCCAGCAGCGCCTCAAGCTCTTTCTTGGCGGCTTTTTCGCCAAGCGCCTTGATCGCCCCCTCGGCGTCGGCGACGACCTCGTCATCCTCTTCCATTTCGCCCAACTCGATCAGCTCAATATTGTCGCTGAGATCGGTCTTGATGGTTTCATAGGTTTCGATGGCATCGACCAGCATCTGCCGCTCGCGCATTAGCTTCTGTGCGTTTTCGGGGTTGTCCCATAGGTTGGGGTCCTCAACACGCGCGTTGAATTCCTCAAGACGATGAGGTGCGGTTTCATAGTCCATACGCTGCGCCAGCAGCTCCAGCGACTTTTCGATTTCCGCCACGATATTCTGGGTTTCGGCGCGCATGGTTACGTCCCAACTTGCTTGATCAGTGCTGCGTGATAGCAAGAGCATGGGACCGCTACAAGACAGAGCGGCCCTTAAAGATTTCAGTAAAGCCCGCCGCCCTGCAGATCGCCCTGGCTGGCGTTGGGGCCAACAGTGATCGTATCACCGGTCGACGTCGTCACCTGTCGGCCCGAGCTGGCCTCTTCAAACAAAGGCAGGTCCGAGCCCATCGCAAACCCACCATCGTAAACCCGGTCGATAAAGCCATCCACTCCATCGCGGAAATACTCGGCGACGACATAATCACCGGTTGCGTCCGCAGGCAGACGCGCGCCGCTGAAGCGGTCGATTTTGATGAAATGGCCACCCTCGGGCACTTCGAACGGACCGCCGCCATACTTCTCGGTGGCATGTTCCATGAAACTCTGGAACACCGGGCCGCACATTGTGCCCCCATAGGCACCTCTACCCATCGGACGCGGGCGGTCATACCCAATGTAGCACCCGGCCACGATGTTCGAGGTGAAACCAATAAACCATGCATCCTTGGATTCGTTGGTCGTACCGGTCTTGCCAGCCGTTGGCACTGGCAGGTTTACATGAGCAGATGCAGTCCCACGATCCACAACACCTTTCATCATCGACGTCAGCTGATACGCGGTGATGGCGTCCATGACCTGCCAGCGGTCGGTCTCGATGGTGGGCGACTCGTCAGGCTCCAACCATGCCGAGTTGCAATCCAGACACTGCCGGTCGTCATGGCGATAGATCGTCTTGCCGAACCGATCCTGAATGCGATCGACCAGAGTGGGCTCGACCCGCTCACCACCATTCGCAAACATCGCGTAGGCGGCGACCATTTTATAAAGCGTCGTCTCCTCTGACCCCAGCGAGTTCGCAAGGAATGCGCCCATCCGGTCATAAACTCCAAACCGTTCGGCATAGCCCGCAACCACGGGCATCGTGACTTCTTGCGCCAAACGGATGGTCATCAGGTTCCGCGACTGTTCAATCCCGGTCCGCAAGGGCGTCGGGCCATAGAATTTATTCGACGAGTTCTTGGGCCGCCACAGACCTTGGGGTGTGTTCACCTCGATCGGGGCGTCCACAACGATAGTTGCAGGGCTATAGCCACTGTCCAGCGCGGCAGCGTAGACGAACGGCTTAAAGCTGGAACCCGGCTGTCGTTGCGCCTGCGTGGCGCGGTTGAAAACCGAATCCTGATACGAGAACCCGCCCTGCATGGCCAAAACGCGGCCCGAGTTCACGTCCATGGCAACAAAGCCACCTTGTACTTCGGGCACTTGTCGGGCGGACCACTGTCCTTCCTCGCCGGCCATCACCAAAATGACGTCGCCGCGCTTGAAATTGTCAAAGAAGTTGCCCTGCATCCATTGAATATCCGAACGTGGAACCGTGCCGTCTGCCGGGCCGTCTTCAATTCCTACGGTCAGAGCTTGCTCGGCCACGTTCAGCACAACGGCCGGATACCATTGCGTCGGTAGTTCTACATCGCGGGGGATTTCCATTGTGGCCAGCGCCTCGCGCCATTGCGCCTCATTCGACAGGGCATCTTCGGCGATCACCTGACCTGTGCCGCGCCATTTCCCGCGCGACCGGTCGTATTTCTGCAGCGCTGTGCGCAAAGCCTTGGCGGCCTCGACCTGCATTTCCTCGTCCACCGAGGCTCGGACGGTGAAGCCGCCGGTAAAGAACTCACCCTCTCCGAAATCCTCGCTCAGCTGACGGCGGATTTCGTCGGTGAAATAGTCACGCGGCGGCAACGCGGTACGGAAGCTTTCGAAATCGCCGTTCTGGACCGAACGCAACGGTTGCGCGACCTCGGCCTCATAGGTGGCTTTGTCGATATAGCCGTTCTGGTTCATCTCGCGCAGAACATAGTCGCGGCGCGCCAGCAGGCGGTCTTTCTGACGGACCGGGTGGTAATCCGAGGGCGCTTTGGGCATCGCGGCCAAAGTCGCAGCCTCATGCGGGGCCAGTTCCTGCAACGTCTTGTTAAAATAGGTCTGGGCAGCGGCGGTTACACCATACGAGTTCTGGCCCAGAAAGATCTCATTCATATAGAGTTCGAGAATCTGTTCCTTGTCCAATGTATCCTCAAGCCGGGTGGCGAGGATGATTTCCTTGATCTTACGCTCTGCGCGGCGGTCGCCGGACAGCAGGAAGTTCTTCATCACCTGCTGCGTGATCGTGGACGCACCACGCACGTTTTCGCCCTTGGACTTCACCGCCTCAACACCCGCAGCAATGATACCGCGCGGATCATAGCCCTGATGCGTGTAGAAGTTCTTATCCTCGGCCGAGATAAACGCCTGTTTGACCAGATCGGGAATTTCCTCGGACGGCGTGAACAAGCGGCGTTCTTGCGCGAATTCGTCGATCAAATGGCCTTCGCCCGAATAGATCCGACTGATCGTGGGCGGTTTGTACTGCGCCAGCGATTCATGGCTGGGCAGGTCGCGCCCATACATCCAGAAGATCGCGCCAATCACCAGCGCGGCCATGAAAACACCAAGGGTCACGAGGCTGAAGATCGCCCCGAAGATTGAAAATATGAAACGGATCACGTCACTGCCTTTTGCTCGCGGTGCGGTCTATATAAGGGCGCGCATGCTCTGGGTCAAAACACGATGGCCCATATTAGCCGGATTACGCCGTAGGGTCACTGACCAATCAGGGACCGCCGGATCACATCCTGCTGACGCCAATCCTCTAGCCCGTCACGGATCCCCCGCGCCATGCCCATGCGCCATTCGGGATCTACTATGTTTTTCAGGTCTCTGGGACTGGACAGAAAGCCCAGTTCGATCAGAACCGAAGGGATATCGGCCGCCTTAAGCACTGAAAACGACGCTGTTCTGATTGGATGGCTGTTCATCGGTCCGCCTTGCTGAGCCATTCCGTTGGCCAAAGCCCCCGCCAACGCATCTGTGCGTGGACGGGTTTCCTGACGCGCTAAATCCAGCAAAACATCCGCCACCTGATCGTCCGCACCACTCAGATCAATACCCGAGATCAGGTCGGCACGATCGTGCCGTTCGGCCAGTTTGTGACTGGCCACATCCGAGGCGTCTTGGGACAAGGTATAAACAACGGCACCATGTGCGCGGCCTTCTGACAGGATATCCGCGTGCAGCGAGATGAACACATCCGCCCCCGCCCTGTGCGCAAGCGCAATGCGCCGCTCGAGCGACACGAAATGGTCGTCTGTCCGCGTCAGGATCACCTCATACCCGCCTTGACGCAGCAAAAGCTCGCGCAGTTCGCGGGCAAAAGTCAGTATGAGGGACTTTTCGTTCACGCCCTGAACCTCGGCCCCCGGATCAATACCGCCATGTCCGGGGTCCAACATGACACGCAGCGGACGCGGACCGTCATTGGGGTGAGCGTCGGGTAAATCAGCGGCTTCCGGCAGATCCCATCCCGGTTGTCGCGGTGCGCCGGCACTGATGGCAAAGGTTTCCGCAGTCGATCGCTTAAGGCGCAAAGATAACTCAGCGGCTCCGGACGCGGAATCAATCCGCAGGCCCGCCGTATCGACGACCATTGGCGCGCCAAGCTCCAGCACCATCCGAGACCACCCCGGCACATAGGCCCCGAATTGCACAGACGTCACGCGATCCGCCTGCAGAAGGCTGTCGCTCTCAAGCCCGGTCCAATCGACCTCTTTGAAATCAAGGACGACGCGATAGGGGTTTTCCAGAGTGAACACCCGATACGGCACACCCTGGCTGAGACCAAGCTGTACACGAACCCCAGCCTGCCCATCATTTTGGACATGGCTGTTTGCAGGTTCAATCCGGGCCAATGCGCTGAAATCATGCGCAAAGGCTGAACCTGCAAGCGCGCAGATGAGCGCTATGGCAAAAAATATCCTGCTCATGGCCTCGAGTTTTCCCAAGATCGTTTGCGCACAAGACTAACCGACCTACGCCCACTTGTGAACGCCTTAGGCTTTGGCCTTGGACAATCCCCGCTCGGTCATGAAGCGCGCAAGTCGGCTTAGGCCTTCGGCGATATCATCGCTTGACCGCGCATACGAGAACCTCAAAGTCGTGTGGCCCCGCTGAGGGTCAAAATCCAAGCCCGGGGTCACGGCGACACCAGCCTTGTCCAGAATCTCGGCGGCGAAGGCTTGGCTGTCATTGGTTAGTTCAGAGACATCTGCATAAACATAGAATGCCCCGTCAGGAGGCGCGATATTTGTAAACCCTGCCTTGGGTAACCCTTCCAGCATCAACGCGCGATTTCTGCGGTATACATCCAGATTGGCTTGCAATTCCTCGTCGCAATCCATCGCGGCCAGCGCCGCCACCTGACTGGCATGCGGAGCACAGATAAACATGTTCTGGGCAATCCGTTCGACCACTCGCACCTGATCTTCGGGCACTACCATCCAACCGACGCGCCAACCTGTCATCGAGAAATATTTTGAGAAGGAATTGATCACATAGCACTCATCCGTCAGCTCCAGCGCAGTGACAGCCTTGGCCTCGTATTCCAGCCCGTGGTAAATCTCGTCACTGATGAACGAGGCCCCCTGCCCCTGCGCCGCCTCGATCAGCGCGCCCATTGCCGTGCGATCCAGCATTGTCCCGGTGGGATTTGCCGGAGACGCCACCATCAACCCTTGCAGGTCCAGCCCTGCAAAATCCGCCGGTACGGGCTGCAGCCGATTTTCCGGTGCAGTGGGCAGGTCGACCGGCACCAGCCCCAAAGCCTTCAAAATCTGCCTGTAAGATGGATAGCCCGGTGCGCCGATTCCAACCCGGTCTCCGCTGTCGAAAAGCGCGGTGAACGCCAATAAAAACCCCCCTGACGATCCGGGTGTGACCACCACCCGATCAGGGTTGAGGTCGACATCATACCATTCACCATACATCCGAGCGATGCGTTGACGCAGCGCAGGCATACCCAGCGCGACAGTGTAGCCCAGCGGCTCATGCTGCATCGCTTGGGTCAACGCGGCTGTCGCCCCCGTGGGGGCGCCGGTGCCAGGCTGGCCGACCTCCATGTGGATGATGGTGCGCCCGGCTTCTTCCGCTTTGCGCGCGGCCTCCATCACGTCCATCACAATAAACGGATCGACCCCGGACCGGGTTGAGTTTCGCATGCCCATCTCCCATGTTACTGACATGGCTTTTGAACGTGTATCCAGGCTGGCGTCAATCCCGGCCCTGTTGCTGCTTGTAGCGACATGGGCCGCGACAGTTGTTCAATCCGCCGCGCAAAGCCTGATCCGCGACCCGGACATCGAATATGGCCTGCGAGAGTTGGCGTTTCCCGTGCTGCGTGCTGCGGGCTTGAATACCAACAGAGTTCAAATTCTGGTGGTGAATGACAGCACGTTCAACGCCTTTGTCATTGATTACAATACCATATATCTGAACTACGGCCTGATCCTGAACGTCGAGTCCCCCGAGATGCTGCAGGCCGTGATCGCCCACGAAGCCGCGCATATCGCCAATGGCCATCTGGCGCGCCGTGTCGAAAACCTAAAGGCCGCACAACGCAATTCGCAATTGGGAACAGCCCTTGCACTGGTTGTCGCAGCTGCAGGCGGCGGCGAGGCTGCGGCCGGTATCGCCGCGGGCACATCAGGTTCAGCCTTGCGCAGCTTTCTAGGGCACACGCGGGCCGAAGAATCCTCGGCCGACCAAAGCGCCGCCAGTTACCTCAGATGGGCTGGCATTTCACCCAGCGGCATGGTTGCTCTACACCAGAAATTCGCAGGGCAGGAGTTGCTGAGCGAGATCAACCAGGACCCTTATATGCGTTCGCATCCCACAAGCCGCGAACGCTTGCGGGCCGCACAAACCTTTTTGGACGCGTTCGGGGATAGTGCGCTTCCAGATCAGAACGCCAAATATTGGTTTGCCCGTGTTAAAGGCAAACTATCCGCCTTTCTCAGATCCCCAAGCTGGACAATGCGCCGCGCCAAAGAGGAATCCGCTCAGGACATTCGCCTGATGCGCGAGGCCGCCGCCTATCACCAGAACCGGGACCTGAATAACGCGCGTGCTGCAATAAACGCAGCACTGGCTGTCCGTCCTGACGATCCGTTTTACTACGAATTGAAAGGGCAGATCCTGCTTGAAAATCGGCAAGTGGAGGCAGCTGTCGCCGCATACCGCCACGCGGTCGAGATGACGCCCAATGATCCTTTAATTCTGGCAGGATACGGTCGCGCCCTCTTGGCGCATGGTGAAACGAAGAACGCCCTGCAAGTGCTTGAAAAGGCACGGGCAAGGGACTTCAAGAACGCGCGCCTACTACGCGATCTGGGCGTTGCCTATTCACAAACCGGCAATACCGGCATGGCATCTACAGTCACCGCCGAACGATTTGCCTTGCAAGGCCAGCTGGCAGATGCAGGTATTCACGCAAGACGCGCCGTCGGGCAATTGCCCGAGGGATCCCCTGGTTGGCAACGCGCACAGGATGTGCTGATTGCCTCGGAACAAGCAGAAAAAAAGAAAAGGAAACGGAAATGATCCTCAGACATGCTGCACCGGCCCTTCTGGGTCTTTCCCTGATCACCGGTCCCGCACAAGCGCTGGACCTGAACGCCATGAGCGATGCCGAGAAAGAGCAGTTCGGCGCTCAGATTCGGGAATATCTTCTGGAAAACCCCGAAGTGATCATCGAAGCCATAAACGTGCTTGAACAACGCAACGCCGTTGCCGAGGCCGCTGCCGACAAGGAACTGGTGGCCGTCAATGCAGATGAGTTGTTCAACGACGGCTATAGCTGGGTTGGCGGAAACCCGGACGGCGATATCACCCTTGTCGAGTTCATGGACTATCGGTGCGGCTATTGCCGTCGAGCCGTGCCTGAAGTGGCCGGATTGCTGGCCGAGGATGGCAACATCCGGTTTGTCATCAAAGAGTTTCCGATCCTCGGCGACGCGTCCGTCGTCTCGTCCCGCTTTGCCGTGGCGACAAAACACGTAGCTGGCGACGACGCCTATAAACAAGTCCACGACGCCTTGATGGAATTTGGCGGAGAGCCCAACGAAGTCACCCTGCGCCGCCTGTCAGATGGCCTTGGGCTGGACAGCGATGCAATCATGGAGGCGATGGACAGCGATCGTGTAACCGACGAGATCAATCAGACCCGTGAATTGGCGCGTCGGATGCAGATTTCGGGTACGCCCTCTTTCGTTTTGGGCTCCGAAATGCTGCGCGGCTATCTGACTGCCGATCAGATGCTGCAGATCGCAGACGCCGTGCGGGCCGAACAGGGTTAAGTTTGAACGCAGGCGGTGCGCATTTGTGCGCCGCCCTATCTCTTACCGATCGGCCACAGCCATCGGAATTTCACGCAGCAATTTACGCCGAAGCGCTGCAGCATAGTTCTCATACCCAGCGGCGATTTCCACAAACGCACCGTGCCCTGAAATGACGTGATCGAGGTAATAGGCCAGCACTTCGGGCTCGGCCCCTTCGATCACCAGTGCGTTCACGGTGACATCTTGCATCACCTGCATTTCGCGCGCGACATGGGGACGAAAGCCGTTGTTGTGTTTGCCGTCCCCCGACACATCAATGACGCGCCGACGGCAATCGGGCCCATAGTCGAACATCAACGCTCCGAACGCCACCGCCGGGCCGATGCCGGTTCCACCCGTTGCACTTCGAGGGGCCGCCAGCACTTCGGCGGCAATCGATTTTAACCCTGCCACCCCAGTGACCAGACGCCAGGCCGAAATCTGCGTCTGCTGGCGTGAGTCTGACCACTCATACACCATAAGCGCCACGCCACCGGGTTGGGCCGAAATTGCCGTTACCACGTCAGGGTCCAATAAGGCGGCGGCGACGCCATCGCGCTGCAACTGATGTTCGGCCTCATCGACGCTCCCCGACACATCCAACGCAAAGGCCAAGGCCAACTCACACGCACGCGCCGCGCCAATGGGGGCAGTCCACATCAGTAAAACAACGACGATTATAGCCTTCATAGCACCGACTTGGCCCCAGAACGGCGCGGCCTGTCAACACAGACCTCTCCACCCTGTCGAGAACCCCGGCCTGCCTGGAACCGCCTGGCTGCGCTATTCCGCAGCCTCAGCTGCCGCGTCCAGTTCAGCCGCTTTCTTTTCGACCTGCTCAACGATGTGGTCGATCATCTGATCGTTCGACATCTTGTGGCTGGCTTTGCCCGCCAGATAGACCATGCCAGACCCCGCACCGCCGCCGGTAAAGCCAACATCGGTCATCAGCGCCTCACCGGGGCCGTTCACGACGCAGCCGATGATCGACAGGCTCATGGGTGTCTTGATGTGTTCCAGCCGCTGTTCCAGCGCTTCGACCGTCTTGATCACGTCGAACCCCTGCCGCGCACAAGACGGGCATGAGATGATGTTCACACCGCGATGGCGCAAGCCCAGAGATTTCAGGATCTCATAGCCCACCTTGACCTCTTCCACCGGGTCCGCGGACAGGCTGACGCGGATCGTATCGCCGATCCCCATCCACAGCAGATTGCCCAACCCAATGGCGGATTTGATGGTGCCGCTGACCAGCCCCCCAGCCTCGGTGATGCCCAGATGGATAGGGGCATCTGTGGCCTCGGCAATACCTTGATAGGCCGCCGCCGACAGGAACACGTCACTGGCCTTCACGCTGATCTTGAAGTTGTGAAAGTCGTTGTCTTCCAGAATGCGGATATGTTCGAGCCCGCTTTCGACCATCGCCTCGGGGCACGGCTCGCCGTATTTCTCAAGCAGGTGCTTCTCCAGCGACCCCGCATTGACCCCGATCCGTATCGAGCAATTGTGGTCGCGGGCGGCCTTGATCACCTCCTGCACGCGCTTTTCGTCGCCGATATTGCCCGGATTGATCCGCAGGCAAGCGGCGCCCGCCTCAGCCGCTTCGATCCCGCGTTTATAGTGGAAATGGATGTCGGCCACGATCGGTACAGGGCTTTCGCGCACGATCTCTTTCAACGCTTTCGAAGACGCCTCATCCGGGACCGAAACCCGCACGATATCCGCCCCTGCTTCGGCTGCGGCCTGCACTTGCGCCACCGTTGCTGCAACGTCGGTTGTCAGAGTGTTGGTCATGGTCTGCACGGCAATTGGGGCATCGCCGCCGATGGCAACATCGCCAACCATGATCTGACGGGATTTGCGGCGATAGATATTGCGCCACGGACGAACGTGATTGAGCGACATGGGAACAGGTCCAAGACAGACTAGGTTGCGCCTTTAGATAGTTCGCTTACCCCACTATCGCAATGGCTAGATCAATCAGATGCAGCAACAGGTTCCTGCGCCTGAAGCTCGGCCACAAGGCGCTTGAGCGCGCTGTTCTGCTCGGCTTCCAGATCCGCAACACTGTAGGTTTCGGCAACAGCGTCCTTGGATAGAATCACGCCTTTAGCAACTGTTCCCGGCGCGCCTACCGGGCCGAAATGTTCACCGTTCATTGAAAAGTAAACAGAACCCGACGCGCCGGCCCGAAGTTGCGGAGGTTCTTCCGTCAGAGGCACCTCAAAAGTGTTGCCCTGCTCTACCGTTCCTAATGTGCCTTCGAAGATGATACTGCCATCCGCAGCAGTTACGCGCATCCACGAAGGATTCACGGCCACAATCTTCAGCGTCGTATCCAGCTTTTCAACAACCTGCGGCAAAGCGGGACGTTCGACCGTGTGCACCTCGGCCACTTCAATCTGAGGCGGCTCGGGCGGCTGGAATGTTCCAACTGTGCGAGGGTCCAGAGTAGAAATCGGCGCGTCTCGGGCCACCAATACCGGCAGGTCCAACGCCTGGGGACGATACAGCCGGTCCAGAGCTTCAGCACTTGGCAAATCGGTCGCCGCCACTTGTTCGTCTGGTGTCGCACTGCGCGCAACGTCCAACGGATCGAGGTCGGACAGAACAACAGGTGCTTGCTCAACCGGGCTGACTTGAACTTGCTGAATGCGGTTCAGCACCGCCCATCCGCCGTATCCTATGCCACATATTACAGCCAGCAAAACCAGCGAAGACCCGATTGCACGCGGTTCGATCTGGCTGACAAACGACTCACGTCCGGGAACAAACGGCGTGTTAGGAGAGGTAAAGGGATCGCGTCCCATGGGACCGCGCGCGGGCAGCCCTCCATTTGGTTTGCGTACAACCGATGCTTCGGCCGACATGCCATGGGCAACTTCAAACCCGCTTTCGGCACAAAAGGTGGCGAAGGTTTCATCCGGGTTCATACCCAGGTAACGCGCGTAAGACCTGACGTACCCTGCGATAAAACCCGGTGTATCAAATGCGTCAGGGTCAGCGTCTTCTATGGCTGCAATGTAGTTGGCTTTGATCCGCAGCTCGCGTTGGACATCCAGTAGGGACTTGCCCATCGTTGCGCGTTCCCCGCGCATCCGATCACCCAGACTCACCTCGTAATCGTCAAAGCCCTTTGGCCTGACGTCGGTTTCATCTTCGGATTCGCGCTGAGATCTGCGCCCAATCATCCCTGCTGCCCCATTCTGCCTACGCGTGTTTCACGCAAGAACCGAATCAATCCTACACGATTCGGTCACTTCTTTTGTTAGCTTAAGCCTAACACGTGAAAAACACGTTGCACACTTTGGCGTGAGGTTAACCTGCGAGTTCGGCGCGATTTAGCGCACAATGTGACCAAAGTTCGTCCATCGCCTGAACCAGACTGTTCATTTCATTGGGTCCGTGAACAGGTGACGGCGTAAACCGCAAGCGCTCCGTTCCGCGTGGAACGGTCGGGAAATTGATCGGCTGGACATAGATGCCATAGTCATCCAGCAACATATCGCTCAGCTTCTTGGTGTGAACCGGGTTGCCAACAATCACCGGGACAATGTGACTGCCGTGGTCGATCAATGGCAGGCCCAACCCCTTGAGCCGCAGCTTGAGAATTTTGGCCTGCGTCTGGTGCTGCTCGCGGAGTTCAGGAGCATTCTTCAGATAAGCGACCGACGCCGCGGCACCCGCAGCGACGGCTGGCGGCAGAGACGTGGTAAAGATGAAACCCGGCGCGTAAGAACGCACTGCGTCACACATTTTCGCGCTTGCCGCGATATAGCCGCCCATGACGCCAAAGGCTTTTGCCAGCGTGCCGTTGATGATGTCGATCCGGTGGGCCAGACGGTCCCGCTCGGTCACGCCACCACCCCGATGGCCATACATGCCCACCGCGTGGACCTCATCGATATAAGTCAGAGCGCCAAACTCATCGGCGAGATCACAGATCTCTTCGATAGGACCAAAGTCACCATCCATCGAATAGACGGATTCGAACGCGATCAGCTTGGGTGCGGCAGGATCGTCGGCTTCAAGCAGTTCGCGCAGATGCGCAACGTCATTGTGACGGAAAATACGTTTCGCCCCACCATTGCGGCGTACGCCTTCGATCATCGAGGCGTGGTTCAAAGCATCCGAATAGATAATCAGCCCGGGGAACAGTTTGGGCAAAGTGCTCAGCGTCGCGTCGTTGGCGATATAAGCAGACGTGAACAGCAGCGCGGCTTCCTTGCCGTGCAAATCGGCCAGCTCGGCCTCAAGCTGTTTATGGTAAACTGTTGTGCCCGAAATATTGCGTGTACCGCCCGAGCCGGCACCGGCGGACTCCACAGCCTCGTGCATGGCGTTCAGGACAACAGGGTTTTGCCCCATGCCAAGATAGTCGTTGCCGCACCACACCGTGATGTTTTGCTGGGACCCGTCTGGGCGGGTGTGAACCGCATGCGGGAAATGACCATTGCGACGTTCAATGTCGATGAAGGTCCGGTAGCGTCCTTCGTCGTGCAGCATGGCAATCGCAGTATCGAGCTGAGCAGTATAGTCCACCGGTTTCTCCTTAACAGCCCAGCCAATCCACATTGACCGGACATATTCCACGACCCCGTTTTCGAACGACGCCGATGTGTTCCCAAGTGCTCGGACCATATAACCGAGTCCGGGAATGCTTATTTGATTTGCATCAAATATCGCTTCACTTGTGACGCGACAAGTAAAGTTACGGCTATCGGACGTGGGGAAACGACGCAGGGCAGCGCGCCATGTTTCCGATATTACCCAATATTCGCCGGCATATGGGCTGGACGGCGCCATCCGCGCTGATAGGGTTCGGCCATCAATCCCATTGGCAGGAGCCTTCCATGACGCTTGACGCAGTTCTGAACCGTATCGACGCCGATTTGCAAACCTCAATCGACCGCCTGATGGAGCTGTTGCGCATCCCCTCCATCTCGACGGATCCCGCGTTTGACGCTCAGGTCAGCCAGGCCGCCGATTGGTTGGTCGCCGATCTGAAAACAATCGGCATTCACGCCGAAAAGCGCGAAACCACAGGTCATCCGATGGTAGTTGGTCACATCGGAGAAGACAGCGACGCCCTTCATGTTCTCTTTTACGGGCATTATGATGTACAGCCGGTGGACCCGTTAGACCTGTGGAACCGTGATCCGTTTGACCCCGCAATCGAGGACACAGAAAACGGCCCTGTCATCCGCGGTCGCGGATCATCTGACGACAAGGGCCAATTGATGACCTTTGTCGAAGCTTGTCGTGCGTGGAAAGCAGTGCACGGTACCCTGCCCTGTCGCATCACATTTTTCTTCGAAGGCGAGGAAGAGTCTGGCTCACCTTCTCTGGTGCCTTTCCTGCGCGAGAACGCCGCCGAATTGAAAGCCGACTTGGCTTTGGTCTGCGATACTTCGATGGTGTCACGCGGAGTGCCCTCGATTGCCTCGCAACTGCGCGGGATGCTCAAGGACGAATTCACCATCATTGGTCCGCGTATCGATCTGCACTCGGGGCATTACGGCGGCCCCGGTCTGAATCCACTGCGCGAATTGTCAAGGATCGTTGCTTCTTTCTATGACGACGCGTCCGGCCGCGTTGCTGTCGAAGGCTTTTATGATGGCGTCCACGAAGTTCCAGCTGACCAACTTCGTCAGTGGCAAGGCTGCGGGTTTGACGAGGAAGACTATCTTAACTCCGTGGGCTATTCTCAACCGCACGGTGAAAAAGGGTACTCAACACTCGAACAGCAATGGGCCCGGCCAACGCTCGAAGTCAACGGCCTGTGGGGGGGATACAACGGCGCAGGTTCAAAAACGGTGATTCCGTCACGCGCGCACTGCAAGATTACTTGTCGTCTGGTTGGCGACATGGATCCTGATGATTTGCGCAACAAAATCCGCAAACATGTCGAAGACCGTCTGTCCGCCGACGCAAATGTCGAATGGGACAATGATCTGGAAGGCTCTCCAGCCTCGGTCATGAATCTAGAACGGCCTGAATTCGAAGCCGCCCGCGGCGCATTGTCTGATGAATGGGGCCGCGAAGCCGTGTTCACTGGTATGGGCGGCTCAATCCCTGTGGTCGGATATTTCAATACCGAGCTGGGTTTGGACTCGATGCTTGTCGGCTTTGCCAACGATGATGACGCAATTCACTCGCCGAATGAGAAATACGACGTCAAAAGCTTTCACAAAGGCATCCGGTCCTGGGCCCGCATCCTGGACGCGCTAACGCGCTAGGTTTTCAGCGAGGCTCTGCCTCGCGCTCCGAGGTATTTTTGGCCAGATGAATGAAGGATTCGTCTCTTCATCTGGCCGGAAATACCTCGGGGGAGTCGCCCAAAGGGCGGCGGGGGCAGCGCCCCCACCCTGGTCGATCACATGTGAATGACCTTGCCATAAGCGTCCAACACGCTTTCGTGCATCATTTCCGACAGGGTTGGATGCGGGAAAACCGTGTTCATCAGATCCTCTTCCGTGGTTTCCAACTGACGTCCGACCACGTAGCCCTGAATCAACTCCGTGACTTCTGCGCCGATCATGTGCGCGCCCAGCAATTCACCGGTTTTGGCGTCAAAGATGGTTTTGATCATCCCCTCTGGTTCACCTAACGCGATTGCTTTGCCATTTCCGATAAAGGGGAAGCGACCCACTTTGACGTCATAGCCCAGCTCTTTCGCCTTAGCTTCGGTATAGCCGACCGAGGCGACCTGCGGCTGGCAATAAGTACAACCCGCGATGCTTTCCGGTTTGACCGGATGCGCATGTTTGCCAGCGATCAACTCAGCAACCATGACGCCCTCATGGCTTGCCTTATGCGCCAACCAAGGCGCGCCCGCGATATCCCCGATCGCGTAAAGACCATCGACCCCGGTTCGGCAGAATTCATCCGTCACAACGTGGGTTCGGTCGATTTTGACACCCAAAGCCTCCAGCCCGAGATTTTCGACGTTACCAACGATTCCAACGGCCGAGATCACGGTGTCGAACTCGTGTTTTTCGACTTTACCTTTGACCTCAATATGCGCGGTAACCTTGCCCTTGGCGCGATCCAACTGCTTAACCATCGCTTTTTCCATGATGGTCATGCCCTGTTTGGTAAAAGCTTTCTTGGCAAAGGCGCTGATTTCCGCGTCCTCGACAGGCAATACGCGATCCATCACCTCGACCACGGTCGTATCAGCCCCAAGCGTGTTATAGAAGCTGGCGAATTCGATACCGATCGCGCCCGAACCGATAACCAAAAGCTTCTTCGGCATCCGTGGTGGCTGCAACGCGTGCTTGTAAGTCCAGACCAGATCACCGTCTGCTTCAAGCCCCGGCAGCTCGCGCGCGCGGGCGCCGGTGGCCAGAACGATGTTCTTGGCCGTCAGTTCTTCAGTTCCCTTTTCGGTTTTTACCGAAACCTTGCCCTTGGCGGGGATCGTCGCCTCGCCCATCACTACGGTCACTTTATTCTTTTTCAACAGGTGGCCAATGCCACCCGACAACTGGCCCGCGACTCCGCGTGATCGTTTAACCACCGCATCCAGATCATAGCCAATCTTCTCGGCCTTGAGGCCGAAATCCTTTGCCCGCTCCATCAAATGGAACACCTCAGACGAGCGCAGAAGCGCCTTGGTCGGGATGCATCCCCAGTTCAAGCAGATGCCGCCCAGATGCTCGCGCTCTACCACAGCAGCCTTCAGCCCAAGCTGCGCCGCACGAATGGCGGCCACATAGCCGCCAGGGCCGGCGCCAATTACGATAAGATCAAAAGATTTTGCAGCCATGTTTCCCTCTCGGCGCAGGTCGATGCAGAAATTAGTTCACCATTAAACTATATTTAGACATGCATCAACGAAATTGCCCGCGACATTACTAACGGCGGGTCAATTCGCGCTCATCGCGCATTTTTCAGCCTATACCGCACAGTTGCTAATGGCTAGAACATAGATACCGGGGCAACCCGACCCATTATTTTTTCACGACGAATTGGAATGACTTGTCATGGCCAGAACACTCTCCGACCTGTTGCTTGCTATGTTGAACGCAACGCTGATCCTGGTGGCTTTGTGTCTGTTTTTGGGCTGGAAACTAGCATCGACCGTCGAAGGCGTCACGACAGCCTTCGCAGAGAACCTTCACATCGTTGCCCCGCTTAAAGACGAGGTTCAGGGCGTGCGCGGAGAATTGACGGCCTTGCGCAGCGAGCTTTCCTCGCTGCGAGACAATACAATCCTTTTCGACAGCGCCACAGCGCAACAGATTTCAGCGGCACTAGGTAAACTCGACGGGCTCGAAACTAAACTGCAAGCAGCTCAGACACGCATCGCAGACCTGACCGAAGCACCGGATGAGCTGATACAAACCGCTATTACAACCACGGCCGACGTTGCCGCCGACCGAATTATCGCTATCCGTGGGTGCGTACCGGGTAGTTAACCAGCAGCCTGCAATTCCCGCACCGTCGCCCCATAGCCACCCATGTCCACATAGGCTGCTTCGTGTTCGGTCATGGGGCGCGACAGCGCCTCGTTCCTATAAGGGAAACGACCGAATTGGCGGATCACCTCACGATGGGCTCGGGCGTGCAACAGATTGCTGGCGTCGCCTTGGATGTTTTGACACATCAGTCGCACACAGCGTTCCTGATCACACAGGTTCTCAGAGTGCATCAGTGGCAGATAAAAGAACTGCCTGGCGGGTTCGTCGATCCTAAGATCCCAACCCTTGTCGACGGCACACTTCGCGGCCGACAACGCCGCACGATCAGACGCAAACGCCTTGGCGCTGCCTCGGAACATGTTGCGCGGAAACTGATCCATCAGAATGATGTAGGCCAGCGCGCCGCTGGGATAGGTAAGCCAAAGTGAGAACTTGCCCTCATTCGCGGCTTCCCACGTGGTCAGGAATTTTTCCCGGATTTCAGCATCCAGTGCCTCATCCTGCAGATACCAACCCTTGGGGCCGACTTCATCCAACCAAAAACTCAGTACGTCTTCAGGCCCTGCCATTGCCCTTAACTCCGTATGTTCGCCTCCCCAGGGACGTAACGTCATTTAAGGGCGTTTTACAGATTTGTGACAGTAACATATTGCAACATTTGCGCAATAATTCCGTGTTTTAGGCAACATTCTGCGTATCCTGCTCGGCCTCTGCCGCTTCCTCGGCAGCTTCGATGGCTACTTCCTGCGCGACCTCGAAGGCAACGGGCGAGGATGTTGGATAGATCGGAGACATTGTACCGGTCTCGTCGACGGGAATCGCAGCGCGCTGTGTCATGCGGTACATCGCATAAACAGCCGTCATGGCCAGCAACGCAGCAATGATCAGGAAAAAGCCCGGCGGTCCCAAGACTTTGTCCCCCATCAACCAACCTGTAATCAGCGGCCCCGAGATTGCGCCCATACCGTTAATGAACACCAGCCCTCCGGACGCAGCTGCCATATCTTCATGCTCCAGAAAGTCGTTCGTATGGGCGATCAGCATCGAGTAAAGCGGGTTAGACATGCCGCCAATGACAAAAGCCGAGACCAACAGGATCGGGAATGACACGCCGAACAGCATGCCACAGACCGCCCCGGCAGCCCCAGTGATCGCCACCAGCATGATCAGAAATCGCCTGTCCATCCGGTCCGAGAACCATCCCAGAGGGTATTGCAGCAGCACCGCTCCGACATAGAACGCAGCCACGAAGGTCGAGATTTCGGCCAACGACAAACCCGCCCGCGCGCCATAGACCGAAGCCATGCCAAACTGCGCCGAGAACACGCCGCCCAGAAGGAACATCCCAACACATCCCAACGGAGATTTCCCCATCAACTCGCGCAGGGTCATCGGTTTGGTGGTATCGAAGGCCGGTGTCGGCGAGATCGACAGCAGGATCGGTGCAAAAGAAACCGAAACCAGAATCGAGGCGATCACGAACGTCTCATAGCCGGACGGGTCACCAATCAGAACAAGCCCCTGCGCCGAGATGATCCCGGTCATCTGCACAATCATGTAAAGCGACAGTGCTTGCCCGCGGTTTTCGTTGTTGGCCGCATTGTTCAGCCAGCTTTCAGCGGTGACATACACGCCAGAAAAGCAAAACCCGATCACCACCCGGCCCAGAATCCACGCAATCTCGTTGGTGAGCAGTGGATACATGATCATCACTGCCGAAATGAATGAGGCCAGCGCAGCAAAGACACGGACATGTCCGACGCGCCGGATCATCTCGGGCGCAAGGCGGGATCCGCCGAGGAATCCCACGAAATAGGCCGACATCACGAATGACATTTGGAGGGTCGAAAACCCCTCGATCTCGCCACGGACACCGAGGATCGTCCCCTGCAGGCCGTTGCCGATCATAAGAAGACCCATCCCAAGAAGAAGCGCCCATGCGCTGGAAAGGACCTGAATCATTGGGGCCTCCGAATTGTGCCGACCTGACGTTTAGGTTCGTTTTGATATGAAAGCGGGTATCCGTCGTGTTTGTCTACGACATTACGATGACGTGATCCCGACACTTACGTCACTTTGGGACCAGCAGCGACGCATCCCCATACGAGAAGAAGCGATATTTCTGTTCAATCGCATGGGCATAGACGTCGCGCATCCGATCTTGCCCCATCAATGCCGATACCAGCATCAACAATGTTGATTTCGGCAAGTGAAAGTTCGTCATCAACGCGTCGGTCACGTTGAACTGAAATCCTGGGTAGATGAAAATGTCTGTCTCACCTTCCCATGCCTGAATGTCGCCACCGCGCGCCGCGCTTTCGATCAGTCGTAAAGCCGTTGTGCCGACCGGGATCACCCGGCCACCAGCAGCCTTGGTGTCACGGATTTCTTGCGCGGCCGCTTCGCTGACCCGGCCCCATTCCGCATGCATCTTGTGAGTTGTTACATCCTCGACCTTGACCGGCAGGAAAGTCCCCGCCCCGACATGCAATGTAACATGAGTGATCGCCACGCCCCGCGCTTGAAGTTCCTGCATCACCGCCGAGTCGAAGTGCAACGATGCCGTAGGGGCCGCGACTGCGCCAGAATTGCGCGCCCAGATGGTTTGATAGTCGGTCTTGTCCTGTTCATCTGCCGGGCGCTTGGCAGCGATATAGGGCGGCAAAGGCATCGCTCCGGCCTGCTCCAGTGCGGTGTCGAAATCCTCACCCGTCAGGTTGAACCGCAGGTGGGCCTGCCCGTCTTCGACCCGGTCCAGCGTCGCGCTCAACTCATCCGAAAACCTGATATCCTCACCGGGTTTGACCTTTTTCAACGGCTTGATCAAAGCGGTCCATGTCCCGTCCGCCTGCGGCTCCAGCAGGGTCGCCTCGATCGCGGCTGAGACCGGCCCCTGCGCACTGTCCCGATGACGGCGGCCGCTCAACCGTGCGGGGATCACGCGGGTGTCGTTCAGAACAAGGCGATCTCCGGGTTGCAGCCAGTCGGGCAGATCGAAAACATGCGCATCCGAAGTCACGTCACCGTTTGCAACCAACAGACGCGCCGATGACCGAGGAGTCGCAGGCCGCGTGGCAATCAAATCTTCAGGTAGGTGGAAATCAAAATCGCTCAGTTTCATGCGCGCGCCTTACAAGGCCACAGTGGATTCAGCAACAGCCCAATTTACCGATCGCCGGACGGAGACCCAAAGGTCTTTTTCGGCTTGTCGGGTCGAACGGGTTGCGCATTCGGGCCATCTGCCACGGTCGGCGCCGGTGCACGTAACAGATTACGTAAAAACAAAGGGGCCAGACCGGACAGTGGATTGACCGACACTTTAGGCGCACTCAACGGGCCGGTCAGCGTATAGTTAAAGCCGATCACCCCTTCCCCCTTCTTGGTAAAAACACTGCCGATCGCGTTGACCAAGTAGATCGGCGAGATCGCCCCCCGCAGATTCAGAAGCCCGTTTGCCAGATCAACCGTACCGTCGAACGACAGCCCCATTGAGGGACCAACGGCGCTGCCACTTAAGACCTTGATCTCGGTCGGCGTAATGCGCATCCGACTTTCGATAGTCGAGAAAAAGATGCCTTGCCCGGCCATTTCGTCGATCAAACCGACAAGGCTGATGGCGTTCAGCAGCGCCGCCATCGCCGGAGCGTCGGTTATGCGGGTGTTCGAAATTTTCAGGTTGGCGTCGTAGTCGCTGCCGTTGCCTACTGGTTCCAATGTCATGGTCAAGGTCCCGCCGCGGGCCTGCGTAATCACCCCGGCAGATCGCAACGCCTCACCGGCATCTTCTGATGTCAATTCGACCGCGCTGCGTGCACCTCTGGGCGTGATAGTACCTCGAACCGGCGCAGCACCGTTGATACGTGCCGTGAACGCACCGGCGACGCCGCCCGTGGTTCGGAAATCGCCTTTGAAACCCGTCAGGGCGATGCTGTCTGTCACTTGCAGGCGGTCCAGTACCACATCCAGGTTAGGCCCGTTTCCAGCCCCTCCGCCACCACTGCCGCCACTTCCTCCGAAGGTGGCCGCCCCAAGATTCATCACCCCGCCCTGTACCCGGATATCGGGCACGGATGCGCCGCGGCTGACCAGTTCCGCCGGAACTGCAAGCCAGTTGCCCAGATCGAACGAGCTGAATTCGACCTTATCGAACTCACCACCCTCGCGGAACGAAATCGACGCGGTGCTGCGAAGTCCAGCCGCATCCAGTTTCAACGAGTTGACCCGCAGCTGATCGCCCAAGGTCGCGTCGAGGGTCATTGCGCCTTCGATCCGACGGCCTTTGCTCCAACCCAGTTCGGGGATCGACAGGCCCACCCCCACCAGATCAGAAGTCGCGGTGAGTTCTATGGGCTCGCCCGCGCCGATGCCCAATGTGATGTCAGCCGTCCCTTCTCCGGTCAGCATCCCTTGCGGCAGCCCGGCCTTCAACTCGGTCATCAGACGTGGAGACAGCTCGATTTCGCCTGAGAGTTCGCTGCGTTGCGGAGCTGCCCCTCCGATGGGCTGTCGCCATGTTGCATGCATTGGAACGTCGCCAAACAGGCCGTACCCTCCGATCTCGACGGCAGTCTGATCTCCGGACAGGGTCAGCCGGTCGGAGCTGACGACGAACCCCGGAACCAGACGATCGCTTTCCACGTTGTCTATGTCACCGGTAAAGTGGAACTCGGTGTCTTCGAACTTTAGCCCCTTCTTCATCGGCAGCGACAGCGTGCCTGAAAGGCTGACATCTCCTGCTGCAAGGTCTATCGGCAACCCGGCTTTACTCAGCAACTCCAGTGGCGGCAGATCCAGCAGCGACAGCGCGGCAGTGGCTTTACCCTTGGCCTTGATCCGCACAATCGCGGGCGAGTTCTTTTTAAGTGTCGTGTCAGGGATGATAAACGACGTCCCCGACGCATCCACGGCGCCACCCTGATCGGCGATCACAACGCCGCTTTCTGCCGAGGCCGTAAACCGGTTTTCCAACAAACTCACCCGCCCTTGCGCGTTCTGGATGGGCGGCAAGGTCTTGGCGTATCTTATCTTTGCGTTATCGAAACCGAACCCCAAATAGATATCTGGCTTGGTTTCAGGGCGCAGGCGCAGCGAGAGTTCTACGCCCGAAAAATCGCCTTCGTACAGGTTCTCAGACACCCACAAGCGCGGCTTAGGAGCCAGAATTTCGGGCCAATAGTTTAGCAATCGGTCCGCGGTCATATTGTCCAGATCAGCATCCAGCGCCGCCACCCATCCGTCCGGGCGACCCAGCAAGCGCCCCGAGGCCCGCAGCGTATGACCAGCTTCGACAAGCGTCATTTGCCCCAGGCGCAATTCGAAAGGCAGGAGCTTCATCTGAAAGTCCAACTCAGCTCGGGCTGATTCCAACGATTCCGGGAAAAGACCACCGGGATAGATGTCGATGTCGTTCAGTTTCAACTGAGCGGTCAGGCTCTCTAGCGTACCATCTTCGATGCCCTCCAGAAACGCTTTGCCTTCAGCTTGAACCGCCCCGAGATCCGAGACCACGGATGCTTCGTTGAAGTCCAGTACGTGCTGGCTCGGGTCATAGGTGAAATATGTACGGGCCGAGTCGAACCGTATTGGGCGCGTCTCGGGCGTCGGCTGAACTGCACCCGCACCAAGGTTCAGTGTCGCGAATAGTGGGCCCAGAGACGCCTGGTCATCGACGCTGCCACGCAAAGATCCTGAAATCGGGGCTTTCAGAACCTGCAACCACGACAGGGCGAGGCTTTGCCCCGCTATATCTTCAGCTGGTAAGTCTGTGATCGAAAACCCGAAACTCGCCTGTGGGCTGCCTAGAAGGCTTGTGTAGTTTGCCTCAATCGAACTGGCATAGTCCCGCCCCGTCAGAACCGAAAACCCCGTGGCAAGGCGCATCTCGTCCCCATCGCGCGTTACGTTGATATGACCGCCATCAAACACCCAAGCCCGTCCCAGCCGCAGGTCTTGATAATCCAACGTCAGCGATTGCAGCTCGACCGAGCGCAAACCGGACAAGATCGGTGACAAGAACACGTCATCCGATTCTTCAATCAACTCGGCCAGCGTCGGCGCTTCTTGCACCGGAGAGCTGCCGGACCCGACCGTCAGCGACAGCGCTCCGTCCTTGTTACGCGTCAGCGCGATCTGCGCATCTTGCAGGATGATGCGGCGGGGCCGGATTTGCCCACGCAGAAGGCCCCGCATTGACAGGCGCGTGCGCAGATCTCCGACCTGAGCGATCTGTTGCCCGGTCGCGTCGCTGATCGTCACGTCACTTAATTTGAGGCGAGGAAGCCACTGCTCATTGACAAAAAACGTCGCCTCTCCAAACCTGACCTTCAAACCGCCCAACGTCTGATCCAGCCGATTTTCAGCCTGAGTGCGCATCCATTGCGGCGCGTGCAACTGGTGACCGATCAGAAAGAACCAACCGGCAACAGCCAACCCACCGAGTGTCAAAGTAACGCCAAGGGTCACATAGGCGGCCAACCGACGACGCGACCTGCGACGCCGAGGTGTCTGGCTCTGGTCTGCACTTTTTTCGTCGTGCTGCACCAAATTGCTATCCACGCCTTTCAACCCGCTCGTGCCGCCCTATGATCCCGAGCAGCACATAAAAACCTTTAACGGAGTTTCCAATGCCCGACGTTACAGACATCGCCCCTGATTTCACTTTGCCCCGTGACGGCGGTGGCGAGGTCACGTTGTCGGATCTGCGCGGAGGTGCCGTCGTTTTGTTTTTCTATCCCCGTGATGATACGCCGGGCTGCACCAAGGAATCCATCGGTTTCTCGGAACAACTTCAGGCCTTTGCCGATGCCGGGGCTCACGTTTTCGGCATTTCGCGCGACAGCGTCGCCAAGCATGACAAATTCGTCGCCAAACACAGCCTGACCACACCGCTTTTGTCCGACGAAGGATCAACCGTATGCGAAGACTATGGCGTCTGGGTCGAAAAGAACATGTATGGCCGCAAGTCGATGGGGATCGAACGGTCTACATTTCTGATCGACGCCGAGGGCAAGATTGCCCGCGCTTGGCGCAAAGTCAAAGTGCCCGGTCATGTGGATGAGGTGCTTGAGGCGGTGCGCGCGCTCTGACGGCTCTTTCCTGCGGTTGCCATCCGGTTTAAGACCCGCCCAAACCTGAACGGAGCGGACCTGTGCCCAAAACACTGACCCTGATGGCAACCGAAGTTCTGACCACGGCGGATGGGCGGGCCAAGACCGCCCTGTCCAAACGCTATGCTGCCGAATGGTTCGCTGCGCGAAAAGGCGATGCACCCGAGATCAAGGTCGGTACCTCGACGCCTCCGCTACAACCGGCGCGGCCGGAACGGCCTGAACTGCTGTCTCCCCGCGAAGTACCCAAACGCAAACCTGGCACCGTAGCTGGACGGATCGCGTTGTTGCACGCAGTCGCCCATATCGAGTTGAATGCGGTTGACCTGCATTGGGACATCATTGCGCGGTTCGGTCATGTTCCCATGCCAATTGGTTTCTATGACGACTGGGTCAAATGCGCCGAAGAAGAATCGCGCCATTTCGAAATGGTTTGCGATTGCCTTGAACGCATGGGCAGTCACTATGGCGCCCTGCCCGCCCATGCCGGCATGTGGCGTGCCGCTGAAGACACGGCCGAGGATCTGATGGGGCGTCTGGCCGTTGTCCCGATGGTGCTTGAGGCGCGCGGGCTGGACGTTACGCCGGGCATGATCGACATCTTCCGCAAAGCCAACGACGACCACGCCATCGCCGCGCTTGAGGTCATCTATGCCGAAGAGGTGGGACATGTCGCCTATGGATCAAAATGGTTCCACTTTTTGTGCGGAAGAGAGAATGCAGATCCCAAGGATGTGTTTCATGAGCTTGTACGGCGCTATTTCCACGGGGTCCTTAAACCTCCGTTCAACGAGGAAAAACGCGCTGAAGCCGGGTTGCCACCCGACTTTTACTGGCCTCTGACCGAAGACCTGCCTGCGCCAGGACAAGCCCATTAAACATGCGCAAGTTGACGCTATCGGCAACTTCCCGCCTAAAACTGGCGGGAAAAAACCGGTTTCATGTGTGAACTGGTTAACAAACTTGCCCAAATCACATGTCCCCTCTATGCAGTTGCCTCAAGGGACGGAGATCACTCACAACCGGTCCCGAATTTGGGGATGGACAGAGGGAAGACGCGTGCGAACACGTCTGGCAATCAAACTACACTCACTGCTCGAGCGGCACTTTCCGGAACGCCGGGTTTTTCTGAAATCTGACAATGATACGCGGTTTATCCGTCTCAGTTCCGAGACGCAGGTGATTGCCGTTGCGGGCGTCGCCGTCTTCGTTGGCTGGACTGCCGTCGCAACCGCAATCCTGCTGATGGACAGCATTGGATCAGGTAATTTCCGCGAGCAGGCCAAGCGGGATCAGGCAACCTATCAGGAACGTCTGAACGTACTTTCAGCCGAGCGGGATATGCGTGCCTCTGAGGCGCTAATGGCGCAGGACCGTTTCAACACGGCGCTTGAACAAATTTCGACGATGCAATCCGAGCTTCTGGCGTCGGAAAACCGCCGCCGCGAGTTGGAAACGGGCATTGAAGTCATTCAAACCACTCTGCGTGCGACGATGAAGCAGCGCGAAGACGCGCGGCTAGAGTTGGCCAGCCTCAAGCAGGAGGATGGCGCGGACGCTTACATGGCAAACGTGAGCAACCCGGCTCAGATGGATTTCATGACCCAGGCTTTGGCCCGCACGGCCTTGGAACGGGACCAGATCGCAGCCGACGCCAAGGACGCGCTTGAACAGCGTGATGACCTTGAGCTGGAAATCCGGCTCATGCAGGAACGAAGCGACGAAATTTTCCGTCAGCTGGAAGAGGCGATGGTTATCTCGGTCGAGCCGCTCGACAAGATGTTCCGTCAGGCAGGAATGCCCACAGACCGTATCATTGAAGAAGTACGGCGCGGGTACAGCGGCATGGGCGGCCCCCTAACCCCCATATCCTTCAGCACGCGCGGCGAGGAACTGACCCCCGACGAAGTCCGCGCGAATACTCTGCTGCAGCAGATGGACCAGCTGAACCTCTATCGCATTGCCGCCGAAAAGGCGCCGTTTGCAAGCCCTGTGAACGCGGTCGTGCGTTACACCAGTGGCTTCGGCACCCGCCGGGACCCCAAGACCGGTGGCCGGCGCATGCACAACGGTGCCGATTTCGCTGGTGCGCATGGAACGGATATCTTCGCGACCGCCGATGGTGTGGTCACCCATGCTGGCTGGCAATCAGGGTTCGGACGATTGGTAAAAATTAAGCATGCCTTTGGAATTGAGACACTTTATGCTCATAACACCAAGATACGCGTAAAGGTTGGTCAAAGGGTCTCGCGCGGGGATCATATTGCTGATATGGGTAGCACCGGACGGTCGACCGGCACGCATCTTCATTACGAGGTACGCGTGAATGGAAAACCTGTTAACCCAATGACTTACATCAAGGCTGCGAGAAATGTTTTCTAAGAGCAAAATCAACGAGCCCGGAACCAAAGACACAGAGGCCGCAAAACCGGCTGCCCCCGCGACGCCTGCCGCGCCTGCGCCGTCAGAAGCCAAGGCCAGCACTGCGCCCAAGCCCAAGCCCCCGGCATCGGTTCTGTCGTCAGATCTGCACATCACCGGCAACCTGAAAACATCCGGCGATATTCAGGTGGAAGGCACTGTCGAAGGTGACATTCGCGCCCATCTGCTGACCATCGGTGAAACTGCGACCATCAAGGGTGAGGTCACCGCAGATGATGTCGTGATCAACGGCCGCATCGTAGGCCGCGTGCGCGGTCTGAAAGTCCGCCTGACCTCGACCGCACGTGTCGAAGGCGACATCATCCACAAGACCATCGCGATCGAAAGCGGCGCGCATTTCGAAGGTTCGGTTCAGCGTCAGGACGACCCGCTGAACCCCGGCCGCAGCGCCAAGGGTGGTGCAAACCCGGCTGCAGAGGTCAAACAGTAAAGCAGGCTCTGCCTTATTCTATGAACGCCGCGGGGAAACCTGCGGCGTTTTTGGTTTCAAGCCCCGGCTGCGCATAGTAGTCTTTGCGAATGCTGATTTTTTTCTCGGTTCTGCTGTTGGTCATCGGCTTTTTTGCCTATCGTCATTGGTCCAAGACTCAGGCGCGCAATGCGCTGCTGGCCGCCCCGCTGTCCGATCATCAGCGTCGTGTGATCGACGCTCAGGTGCCTCTGATACGCCGCCTACCGAAAGATCTGAGGGCCAAGCTGGACGGCAAGGTCAATCTGTTCCTAGACCAGGTCCGCTTTTTTGGTTGTGACGGGCTGGACGTCACCGAAGATATGGAATTGGCCATCGCCGCACAGGCCAGTCTGTTACTGGTCAATCGGGATATCTGGTACGACAACCTGACCACCATTCTGATCTACCCCACTGCATTTAAGTCGCGTCAGCGCAGGCAGGATGGCTACGTTATCAGCGAGAAAGAGATCGTGCGCACGGGCGAAAGTTGGGATCGCGGCCCGGTGATCCTGTCTTGGACGCACAGTCAGCAAGGCGCGCTGAATGATCGCGACGGGCAGAATGTCGTGTTGCACGAGTTCGCGCATCAAGTCGACGACCTCTCGGGGGGCACAAACGGAGTGCCAATCCTCAGCAACGGTCAGAGCTTTGCAGAATGGGAACGGGTGTTCCTGAGCGCCTACGACGCGCATGTCAGCGCCGTCGAACATGGTCGACACACCGTTATCGACCCCTATGGCGCTACCGGGCATGAAGAGTTCTTTGCAGTCTCGGTCGAAGTTTTCTTCGAGCGGCCCGTCGCGCTCAAGTCCAAGGCGCCCGAGGTCTACGAACAACTGGCCAAATTATTCCAACTGGACCCTGCAAGCTGGGCCTGACAGTACAGTTTCACAAAAATTCATTTTTGAATTATAGTGAACCCATTGTTTTTGGGAGGGCTTTTCATGTCATCAAAACTCATGGCCGAATTCTTCGGCACGTTCTGGCTGGTTCTGGGCGGCTGCGGCAGCGCCGTTCTGGCAGCTGGTGTGGCCGATGTGGGCATCGGCTGGCTGGGTGTATCCTTTGCCTTTGGCCTGACGGTTCTGACCATGGCCTATGCGGTCGGTCAAATCTCGGGCGGGCACTTCAACCCGGCAGTCAGTCTCGGCCTTGCGGTTGGTGGCCGGTTTTCACCAAAGCTTCTCATCCCGTATTGGATCGCTCAGGTTGCGGGCTCTGTCGCTGCCGCTGCCGTCCTATACGTGATCGTCAGCGGCGCGCCGGGTTTCGAAGGGGTCGGCAGTTTTGCCACCAACGGTTTCGATGAGGCCTCGCCACAGGGATATTCGATGGCATCGGCGCTGGTGATCGAAATCACGCTGACCGCTTTCTTCCTGTTGATCATTCTGGGTTCGACGTCGAAATTTGCGCCTGCCGGGTTTGCGCCGATTGCCATCGGGCTTGGCCTGACACTGATTCACCTGATCTCGATCCCGGTGACAAACACTTCGGTCAATCCGGCCCGATCAACCGGAGTTGCCCTGTTTGCCGAAGGCCCCGCGATGGAGCAGTTATGGCTGTTCTGGGCGGCCCCATTGGCGGGGGGCATCATTGGCGCAATCATCTGGAATGTGATCGGCGACGATTGAGCCATTCAAAGAAAAGCCCCGAAGCGCATTGCCACGGGGCCTTTTCTGTTAATCGGTCACTGTGACCTTTTTCATTACATCAGGCTGTCCGATCACTGCGCCGTTAGGTCCGTCACCACGCTTGATCGCATCGACGACGTCCATCCCGCCGGTTACCTGACCTACAACCGTGTATTGGCCGTTCAGGAACGGCCCCGGCGCAAACATGATGAAGAATTGCGAATTTGCACTGTTAGGGTCCTGGGCTCGCGCCATACCGATCACGCCACGATCATAATTGTAGTCCGAAAACTCGGCTGCCAGATCGGGACGATCCGACCCGCCTGTCCCGGCGCGGCGCAGGTCACTGCCCAGACGGCCATGTTCAACATCGCCGGTTTGCGCCATGAACCCCTCGATCACGCGGTGGAAGACCACCCCGTCATATTTGCCTTCAGCCGCCAGAGCGCTGATCTGCTCGACATGTTTCGGGGCAAGGTCATCAAACAGATCGACAGTCACGGTGCCATTGGCGCCCTCACCTTCAATCTCGATCTCAAGGCCAGTGGCCAGCGCGGGGCTGGCCAAAACGGCAAAGGCGGCGGCTAGCTTATACATCGGCCGCCACCTTGACGCTGATCATCCGGTCGGGGTTCATCGGCGGCTCGCCGCGAACAATCGCGTCTACATGCTCCATCCCGTCGATGACGCGCCCGTACACGGTGTATTGGCCGTTCAGGAAGTGATTGTCCTTGAAGTTGATAAAGAACTGAGAGTTGGCTGAATCCGGGTTCTGCGACCGCGCGGCACCCAGCGTGCCCCGGTCATGCGGCAGTTTCGAAAACTCAGCCGGAACGTTGGGCAGCGACGACCCACCTGTGCCTGCCATACGGATGTTGAACCCGTCTTCCATGTCGCCGTGCTGAACGTCGCCGGTTTGCGCCATGAAACCGTCGATCACACGGTGGAAGGCCACGTTGTCATACTCACCGCCACGGGCCAGTTCCTTCATCCGGGCCGAGTGCTGAGGGGCCACGTCGGGCTGCAGCTCGATGACGACATTGCCGCCTTTGAGTTCGATGATGATGGTGTTTTCGGGATCCTTGATCTCGGCCATGAGGCCCTCCTGTCGTTTGTCTTGCGCAAATACCTATGCGGCATGGGCGTGAATGCCAAGTGACGCATTGACCTGAGGGCAAAATGCAGGAAAAGAACCGCCTAAATCGTATTTAACGGCAAGGATGGAACGATGGGCTGGAAAACGCTGGACGATATGGACCTGAACGGCAAGCGCGTGCTGGTGCGCGTGGATATCAACGTGCCGGTCGTTGACGGCGTTGTGACCGACGCCACCCGTATTCAGCGCATCGTACCCACCGTGCGCGATATCCTTGCGGCGGGCGGAAAGCCGATCCTGCTGGCGCATTTCGGCCGTCCGGGTGGCGAGCGCCGCGAGAACCTGTCGCTGAAACAGCTGATCCCCACCCTGACCACCGCTTTTGACGCAGATGTTCTGTTCGCGGCCGATTGCGTCGGGACCGAGGCCGAACTGGCCGCTGAACAACTGCAGCCCGGCCAGGTGCTGCTGTTGGAAAACACTCGCTTCCATGCGGCTGAAACCAAGAATGACGCCGATCTGGCCGCAGGTATGGCGCGTCTGGGCGATGTCTATTGCAACGACGCGTTTTCCGCCGCGCACCGCGCCCACAGCTCGACCGAGGCCATTGCCCGGCTGCTGCCCGCCTGTGCAGGTCGCCTGATGCAGGCCGAGCTTGAGGCGCTCGAGGGCGCATTGGGCGCACCGAAACGCCCGGTGACGGCCGTGGTGGGCGGGGCCAAGGTCTCGACCAAGCTGGAGCTGCTGGGCAATCTGATCACCAAGGTGGATTATCTTGTGATCGGCGGCGGCATGGCCAACACCTTCCTCGTGGCCAAAGGCGTGAATGTCGGCAAGTCCCTCGCCGAAACCGCGATGAAGGGCACCGCGGCCGAAATCATGGCCAAGGCCGACGGCGCGGGCTGCACCATCGTTCTGCCCACTGACATCGTTGTCGCCGAAAAGTTTGAGGCCGGTGCGCCGCACCAGATCCTGCCTGCGGACCAGTGTACTGACGAGGGCATGATCCTAGACGCAGGCCCCGACAGTGTCGCAGCGATCTCGGATATCTTCGACCAAAGCCAGACGCTGATATGGAACGGCCCGCTGGGCGCATTCGAGATCGAGCCCTTTGACGCCGCCACCAATGCATCCGCCCTGAAAGCCGCCGCCCTGACCCGCTCGGGTAACTTGGTATCAGTCGCTGGCGGAGGCGACACGGTCGCGGCGCTGAACGCTTCGGGTGCCGCCAAGGACTTCTCGTATATCTCGACCGCAGGCGGCGCGTTTTTGGAGTGGATGGAAGGCAAAACCCTGCCGGGCGTCGCCGCGCTGGACCAATAAAAACTCGACCTCTGACGCATTTTTGCGAATCAGGGGATTCACAACCCGAATCGCCTGTGACATAGTACTTTCAGAGGTCCAAAAGGGCCCGTTATTGAGGCGTTTCATACGGCGGTAAACAGAGTGTCCCGTTCCCATCGGCCCGGTTTGGGCGCAGTCGCATTCTTTATGGTAGCTTTTATGCTGGGTGTGTATTTCACCTTTGCTGCCGTTCAGGGTGACTATGGCCTGTTCCGACGGGTCGAGATTGCAGCGGAACGGGACGCCCTGTCGCGCGATCTTGGGAAGCTAGAAGCCGAGATTGCTCAGATGGAAAACCTCACACGCCGTCTGTCAGATACATATCTGGATCTGGACCTTTTGGATCAGCAGGCGCGTTCAGTATTGGGCATGATCCGTTCGGATGAGATCGTTATTCAGTGACCCTTTCTACTGAGTAAACCCAAAATACCTTCGCGACGATTTCCGCAGGTTTCGACGCTGCGTCACATTTCTCCTCGCCACAAAGCGACAAATGCTTTATTGAATAGTTTAACGCTAAACTATCTTGCCGAGAGGGGGAGATCGCCGATATGGCTGCGCGAAAAACCACAAAGAAACCAAATGTTTCTGCGGAAGAGCTTACCACATATTACCGGGAAATGCTGCTGATCCGCCGATTCGAGGAGAAGGCTGGTCAGCTATATGGCATGGGCCTGATCGGTGGGTTCTGCCACCTGTATATCGGGCAAGAGGCTGTTGTCGTCGGACTTGAGGCGGCAGCCGAAGAAGGCGACAAGCGGATTACTTCCTATCGCGACCACGGCCACATGCTAGCCTGCGGCATGGATCCGGGCGGCGTGATGGCGGAACTCACCGGACGTATTGGCGGCCTGTCCAAGGGCAAAGGTGGTTCGATGCACATGTTCTCGAAAGAGAAGCATTTCTATGGCGGCCACGGCATCGTTGGCGCGCAGGTTCCCTTGGGGGCAGGTCTGGCTTTTGCCGACAAGTACAAGGAAAACGGCGGCGTCACCTTCACCTATTTTGGCGACGGCGCGGCTAACCAAGGTCAAGTTTACGAGACGTTCAACATGGCTGCCCTGTGGGACCTTCCGGTGGTTTTCGTGATTGAGAACAACCAATACGCCATGGGTACAGCGCAAGCGCGCTCCACCTCTTCAGCGGATATCTATCACCGCGGACAAGCATTCGGAATCCCGGGCGAAATGGTCAACGGTATGGACGTGCTTGCGGTCAAAGCCGCTGGTGAGAAAGCCGTCGCACACTGCCGCTCCGGAAAAGGCCCTTATATCCTTGAGGTCAAGACCTACCGCTATCGTGGCCACTCGATGTCCGACCCGGCAAAATACCGCACCCGTGAAGAGGTTCAGAAGGTCCGCGAACAAAGCGACCCCATTGAGCATGTGCGCGAACTGCTGCTGACCGGCAAACACGCGACCGAGGATGACCTGAAGGCGATCGACAAAGAGATCAAAGAGATCGTCAACCAGGCCGCCGAATTCTCGAAAGAAAGCCCCGAGCCTTCCGTCGAAGAGCTCTGGACCGACATTTACGCCTGAGAGGACGACTAAGACATGGCAACCGAAATTCTCATGCCCGCCCTTTCGCCCACAATGGAAGAGGGTACGCTGGCCAAATGGCTGGTCAAAGAAGGCGACACCGTATCATCCGGCGATATCATGGCCGAGATCGAAACCGACAAGGCGACGATGGAGTTTGAGGCCGTCGACGAAGGCATCGTCGGCAAGATCCTGATCGCTGAAGGCACCGAAGGCGTAAAGGTCAACACGCCTATCGCGGTCCTTGTGGAAGAAGGCGAAGACGCTTCCGCCCTGCCCGCGGCTGCGCCCGCAGCAGCAGCGGTGACCGAGGCCGCCCCTGCGGCGGCCCCGGCCCCCGCTCCCGCCGCCGCACCAGCGGCACCGGTCGTTGACCTGTCGCCCGATTGGCCAGCCGATGCCGAGATGAAGTCCGAAACCGTCCGCGAAGCACTTCGCGATGCGATGGCAGAAGAAATGCGCGGCGACGAAGACGTCTATCTGATGGGCGAAGAAGTCGCCGAATATCAGGGTGCCTACAAAATCTCCCAAGGTCTGCTGGACGAATTCGGCAGCAAGCGCGTCATTGACACCCCCATCACCGAACATGGTTTTGCCGGTATCGCCGTGGGGTCTGCCTTTGGCGGCTTGAAACCAATTGTCGAGTTCATGACCTTCAACTTCGCCATGCAGGCGATTGACCAGATCATCAACTCCGCCGCCAAGACGCTCTATATGTCCGGCGGCCAGATGGGCTGCCCCATCGTATTCCGCGGCCCCAACGGTGCCGCTGCCCGCGTGGCCGCGCAGCACAGCCAAGACTACGCCGCATGGTATATGCAAATCCCCGGCCTGAAAGTCGTCATGCCCTATTCGGCTGCTGATGCCAAAGGTCTTCTGAAATCGGCCATCCGCGACCCCAACCCTGTGATTTTCCTGGAAAACGAAATCCTCTACGGTCGCTCCTTCGACGTGCCTCAAGTGGATGATCTGACCATCCCACTGGGCAAAGCACGCATCTGGCGTGAAGGCTCGGACGTGACCATCGTCAGCTTTGGCATCGGCATGCAATACGCGCTGGAAGCCGCCGACAAGCTGGCCGAAGAAGGTATCAGCGCCGAGGTCATAGATCTGCGCACCATCCGCCCGATGGACACAGGCGCGATCATCAACTCGGTGATGAAAACCAACCGTCTGGTGACGGTCGAGGAAGGCTGGCCGCAAGGCTCGGTCGGTAGTTACATCAGCTCGGTCGTGATGCAGGAAGCGTTCGACTATCTCGACGCTCCGGTCATCAACTGCACCGGTAAGGACGTTCCGATGCCCTATGCTGCGAACCTCGAAAAGCTGGCGCTGATCACCACGGATGAGGTGATCGCGGCCGTCAAACAAGTGACCTACCGGTAAGGAGCGACACAGATGCCCACAGAAATTCTGATGCCCGCCCTGTCGCCGACCATGGAAGAAGGCACACTTGCCAAATGGCTGGTCAAAGAGGGCGACACCGTGTCGTCTGGCGACCTGCTGGCCGAGATTGAAACCGACAAGGCTACGATGGAATTCGAAGCCGTTGACGAAGGCACCATTGGTA
This sequence comes from Ruegeria sp. YTSC325, assembly GCF_059609525.1. Lineage (NCBI taxonomy): Bacteria > Pseudomonadati > Pseudomonadota > Alphaproteobacteria > Rhodobacterales > Roseobacteraceae > Ruegeria > Ruegeria sp. YTSC325. The sequence continues at coordinate 147,692 of NZ_JBXWLY010000007.1, read as the reverse complement.
AAATCCTGATCCCCGAAGGATCTGAAGGGGTCAAAGTAAACACCGCCATCGCGGTTCTGCTGGAAGATGGCGAAAGCGCTGACGACATCAGCGCAGCACCTGCCGCAGCGCCCGCGGCTGCCCCGACAGTCGCCGCGGGTAACGAGGCCGCCCCAGCGGCGTCCGAGGCACCCGCCCCTGCCCCGGCTGCTCCGGTCAAGGCCGATGGCGGTCGTATCTTTGCCTCGCCTCTGGCCCGCCGGATTGCCGCGCAAAAGGGTCTTGATCTGGCGCAGATCACCGGCTCGGGTCCGCATGGACGTATCGTCAAAGCAGATGTGGAAGGCGCAACGGCGACGGCCCCAACGGCAGCGCCCTCAGCTGCAGCAGCGGCTCCGGCGGCGGCAGCTCCGGCTGGCCCGTCGGCAGATGCCGTAGCCAAGATGTACGAAGGCCGCGACTACGAGGAAATCAAGCTCGACGGCATGCGCAAAACTATTGCTGCACGCCTGTCCGAGGCCAAGCAGACGATCCCGCATTTCTATTTGCGTCGCGATATCAAACTGGACGCGCTTCTCAAATTCCGTAGCCAGTTGAACAAACAGCTGGAAGGTCGGGGCGTCAAGCTCAGCGTCAATGACTTCATCATCAAAGCCGTCGCCAACGCGCTGCAACAGGTTCCGGCCTGTAACGCGGTATGGGCCGGTGATCGGGTGCTGCAACTGAAACCCTCGGACGTGGCCGTCGCTGTCGCGATCGAGGGCGGGCTGTTCACCCCGGTTCTGCAGGACGCCGACACCAAATCGCTGTCGGCGCTATCGACCGAGATGAAAGATCTGGCCGGTCGCGCGCGCGAACGCAAGCTGGCGCCTCATGAATATCAAGGTGGCACCTTTGCGATCTCGAACCTGGGTATGTTCGGCATCGACAATTTTGACGCCATTGTGAACCCGCCTCACGCCGGAATTCTGGCTGTGGGCTCGGGCGTCAAAAAACCGGTTGTCGGAGACGACGGAGAGCTGACCGTAGCAACCGTTATGTCCGTCACCATGTCAGTGGATCACCGGGTTATCGACGGTGCGCTTGGGGCTGAATTGTTGCAGGCCATCGTGGAAAACCTTGAAAATCCTATGGTTATGCTGGCTTGATTCCCGCAAACTTGCAGAGGCCGCGTCGGGCAACCCCGGCGCGGTTTTTCATGGCCTGACGGGATGTGAGCCGACGTGATCAGGCGTACTATTGCTCGGGGACCTGTGGGGCTCCAGATTGGTGGCACGACATTCAAGGACGCACAGGTGCCATATGACCATCACTCAAATTACACGCACATTTCTGGTTCTTCTGATGCTGGCGGCGCTTGCCCCTGCGGACGCCTACGCCAAACCAAACAGCTATCCAGGAGAGAACTCGAAGTTCAATTCCAAGAGTGCGGTTGGCAAATGGGAGGCCGAACGTGCCAAACGCATTGAGGATCGTAAAAAGCGCAGGGAAGAACGTCGTCTCAAGCGGTTGAACGAAAAGAACAACCGCTCGAACTAAGACTGTTTACTGGTTTTTACCCAGCATGTGGTCCATTGAGATCGAGGGCTGATCGCACCCGGCCTCGCCCACGATCTTGGCAGGAATACCCGCAACGGTTTTGCAGGGGGGGACCTCCTGCAGAACAACCGAACCGGCCGCTATGCGGCTGCAATGGCCGACTTCGATATTCCCAAGCACCTTGGCACCCGCACCAATCAGAACTCCGTTCCCGATCTTAGGGTGACGCTGTTCCTCTTCTTTGCCGGTTCCGCCCAGCGTCACCGAGTGCAACATCGAGACGTTGTCGCCCACCACGGCAGTTTCACCGATCACTATGGAATGCGCATGGTCGATCATGATCCCCTTGCCAATCTTCGCTGCAGGGTGAATGTCGATGCCAAAAATCTCAGATGAACGCATCTGGAAGAAGTAAGCCAGGTCATAACGACCCTTACGCCAAAGCCAATGCGCCACACGATAGGCCTGCATCGCCTGATAACCCTTGAAATAAAGAATTGGCTGCAGCAACCGGTGGCAGGCCGGATCACGTTCATATACGGCCATCAGGTCTGCGCGCGCGGCTTCGATCAGTGATGGGTCGTCGGCATAAGCCTCGTCCACGATTTCACGCAGAACCATCATCGACATCTCGTTCGAGCACAGCTTGGCGGAAACACGATATGACAACGCCCGCTCAAGACTTTTGTGATGAAGGACACAAGCATGGACAAGCCCGCCCATCAGCGGTTCATTCTCCACGGCCGCCTGAGCTTCGGTCGTGATACGATCCCAAACGGGATCGACGGGGGTCACGTGACTGCGCTTTTCCAACATGGCTTTTCATCCTTTGCTGCGCCTAAGATGCCATTTAGTGGTAAAAACGCCAAACGCAAACCCGTGATCCGCACGATAACGAAAATGAATGACTCGGAACTGGCACATTTTAGCGCTTTGATCCTCGCTCGTCTGGACGAGTTGGCAGACAGCACTGCATCGGGCAAAAGCGCGCAGGCTGTGGTTGAGTTGGATCAGCAGGCTGTTGGCCGCCTTAGCCGGATGGACGCGTTGCAAAACCAGGCTATGGCCAAAGCACATCAAGCCAGTCGCGATCTGGAACGGCGCAGACTGACCGCCGCCCTGAACCGGATTCGGGACGGCGAGTATGGTTTCTGCGAAGATTGCGGAGAAGAGATTCCTGCAGGTCGGCTAAAACTGGATCTGGCGGCCACAAAATGCGTCAGCTGCGCGTCTGGCTAAGATGAAGCCGTACCAGACTGTTCAAAACCATCGCGAAACACTGACAGTATTGTAGATCGTCAAAACTGGGTTCAACGTCCAAGGGACGGATACATGCTGCGGTTGCCAGCAATCCATTGCTGAATACCGGATGAAGATGACCGGTTCGACGCATGTACCGATCTGCCAACTCGGCCTCGGTAAGCATGCGCGCCGCAGCACTTACATCTCTGTGAAGAGCCGGACGTATGACTTAGCTTACGTCAAGGCTGACAGGTAGACCCGGACCATAACTGGCCGAGACCTGCGCAACCTGCACGGTGTATCCTGCGCTTACACCGTCGGCTGATTTCATTGCGGCCGTGTATATCCAACTTGGATTGGCTGAGATCAGTTCGCGCACCAACTCGCCTTCGGCGCGCACTTGCACCAGATAGGATTCCGTTTCTTCGCCTAATGGCACGTCGATACCCGACCAATCATCACCGTCGATGCGCGTGCGACGTATCCACGACAGCTGATCGTCACTCGCAGATTTGGCAACACGCAGGTGGGATGGCGCATAAGGGCGTAGACCATTGCCGTTGAATGCCTCGACCCTATGTACAAAGGACGGATCGTCATAACTGCGCGCCGCAGGGCCTATCCGGTAGTGCTTGGCGACACGGCGCTCAGACCTCAGCAGGTTGGTTTGATACACCCGTTGGTCCAAAAGCACAAAAGTCGAGCCTTCAGGCCATACCTCCGGGATTTTGGCGTCTGTCCCCAGTTGTCCGCGAAGACGGCCTGACAGAGTGTATACACCGCGTTCTTGCAGAGTGGCGCGTTCAAACTGAAAGAGTTCCCAGTTATCCGGTGATCCATCGCCGATTGCCGCAAGGTTTGCGCCGTTCAGCAACGCGTCGCGCGGTCGGGATTCCAGAACACCCGTAATCAGTTCGACAGTCAGGGGTGCCCCCTCATCCCACAGCCCGGCACCTGCCCGGCGCATCGGCGACTGCGTGAATCCGACAACAGCTTGCCCGCTGACCACCTCTTGCAAAGCATAGTCCTCATCAGTCGCAGAGGAGTAGACCGCTGCACTTCCCGGCCATGGATCAGCCGAGATCGCCAGATAAGGTGCGTGGGGCACCTCGGATCCTGTGATAAGCGGCAAGTCCAAGAAAACTGGAAATACGGGGACTGGTGCCACAAACGGGTTTTCCGAGACGTCGTCGTCTGGCAAATCGGAAGGCGTATAAACACCCGGTTCAACGCGAACAGCGTCAGCCATCTGCATTTCGGCCTGTTCGAGCCGGTCGATACGATACCGCGCGCCCTGTTCGCCGGACAGGGTGATGATATCACCCGCACCGACATTCAGCATCGAAGGCGGCAATGCAAACCGGACGCTCTCTCGCGACACGCGGGATTCGCTCAGCCACCGCTCGGCGGTTTGACGGCCTTCGGCGCGTGTCATCGACAACGGCATCTCATTGACGGAAACCGAATGGGTACTGGTATCCGGCAAAACGGCCTCTTCCGAGACGATATCATGATCCGCATCAGACTGGACAAATCGAAGTCGGACACGACCGGTCATCTCCGCCTCGGCTTCGCGGCGATGTTCGATGGTGCCATCGATCTCAGAACTGGTTGCAAGCAGGTCGCTATCAAGCTGAACCGGAGCCCGCCCGTTACGCATCTGAAAACGCAACACACCGTCGCGTTCGATAGCGTCAAAGCCATACCGAAGCATCAGTGGCTGCAACGCGGCGCGCCCGTCCGAAACCTGTTCGATCACGTATCCACGCACGATCCCGTGCAACTCCGTGGTGTCGATATCCGTGACGCCCGCGCCATGACAGATCTCGGCGACCACAGAGGCCAAAGTTCGCGATCCCGAGCGCCCATTCAGCCAATGGCCGCGGGCATAGTTTTCGCCATCGCTCCATTGACTGCGCTGGTTCGGAAAGGCGGGAAATGGGCGCGCGTCCCAGGCCCAGACATAGGCATTGGACATGTCCACCATCGGGCCGCCATACACGTCTGAGATCGGGTTGATCTTTGGGTCGGACCAATACCCCAGAACCGCTCGTAGGTATTGAACTTGCATAAAATCGTCACGCTGGCCGTTGGAATACACGGGCAAGCTCGACTCCGACGACTTTGGGTCCAGAAATTTGTTCGGCTGGTTTGTTCCTTTGTCTATCGCGGCACAACCCAATTCATCCACCCAGGCCGCATCGAATTGCGGGCCACGCAGCCCCTCGGGATCATGCGCCGAAAACGCCTGCGCCTCGGCCCCGTTGGGCCAGATCAGCTTGCGTTCCGATGCCTTCCAGACCGGCCGGCGGTCCGGGGGCGAGCATTGCAATATGCCGCTGTCGCCAAAAATCATCACGTCGCGCACCTGATCGAAGGTCTCACCCACCAGCGCCACCCGGCTAGCCTCACCGCGATCCAGCGGCTTGGGCCCTTCGACCATCGACCGCACCCATTCGGACCCTGCGCGCGTCTTGCCTGCGCCGCGCCCGCCCATGATCACCCAGGACCGCCAGTCGCCCTCGGGCGGCAGCTGGTGCGGCAGCGCCCAGAACTCGAAGAGGAAAGGGAGGGCACACAGCCCCCCCTCCCCGATGTCACTCAGAAACCTGTCCCGCACCGCAGCATCGGCGGAGGCGAGCCAGCCTGCACCCGATTTCAAATCGAGCGCGCTCAAGGTCGAGCGCATATCCCCCTTGGGCAATTCCGGCTTGTCTGTGATGTTGTTCGACAAAGCTTGTCTCCACTTTCTGACAACTTCGGATCAGCCCCTCTAACTGACCCAGTTGCTTGCCTGCTCCGGCAAAGTCTGCATCCTCCCCGGCGTCGATCTGCCTGCGCAGTTCTTCCGCTGCTTGGCGCAGATCGCGAATGGATCGCTCGAGCGACTGCAACAAGTCAGCCGTCTGGGAAATCCGCTCTTCCGGGGTAATCAAAGTCATGTGTGCCTGTGACCTCATGCGTGAGTTTTCTCCGCACGATAGAAACAAAAAACGGCCACCGGGGTTAACCCGGGGCCGTCGCCCATTTCTCCTAGCATGACACAAAACTACGGCATAAAGCGCGCAAAGTCAATATGTTGCGCAACACCCATGCAACGGGAACCGCACTGCCTGTTAAGACTGTTGGCGTCTGATCTGTCTACCCACCGATAACTCGCTCAGCCCCGAGCGATCTCCAGCACAGCGGCACTCACAATCAGTACCGCCCCCGCGGCCTCGCGCAGCCCAAAGGGCTCGCCCGAAAACACAGCAGCCGAAATTAGGCCGACCACAACCTCGCTCATCAATAACAACCCCACCCGAGCCGGTGTCAGTAAAGTCGCGGGCCAGATCGTCAGAAAGATCATCGGCAGAGTGTACAGCACCGACAGCATCGCAATGGGCAGCACACCGACAACAATCGCGCTTTGCTGTTGCAAGCCGCCTGCGCTGAACACCAGGCTGATCAGCGACAGCAGCAGAGCCCCGGCAATAAACGCAAAAACCTGCCCCGGAACCGAAATGCCCGAGGAGCGATACAAACCCAGCGTGCCCACCGCCCAAGCCATGCCGGACACCAGCGCCGCCCAATCTCCGACATTGCTGGGCCAAGGGATGCCGTGGCCGCTGCCAAGGACGATCGCCATGCCTCCAAGGCCACATATCAACCCCAAAACGCGGGCTCTGGTCAGACGCTCGCCAAGAAAAACCCGGCCTAAGATCGTGCCCCAAACCGGCGTCAGGTAGAACAACAGGATGGCTCGAACGACATCCGTGTAGACCAGACTGATCGTGAACAGACCAAAGGCCGCACCGGTAAACATGCCGCTGAACATCAAATCCTGCCAGCGCCGTGCCAGATCGTGCCTGTCGCGCCACAAAAGCGGCAAAAGGCCAAGCAGCGCGACCGAATACATCACAATCCCCGGCCAAGCCCCGTCCAGCCCCTGATCCACGAAGTAGCGGACAGGGATCCAGTACAGCCCCCACATCATACCGCCCAGAACCAGGGCACCGCTGGCGAGTTTCAGGCTATCGCCCTGCTGTGCACTTCCTTTCATTCCCTACCCCAAACTTCGCCCCGTAGTGTTACGAAGCGCTAAACCGCCACTCGGAAATCGATGGCTCAAACTGATTGAGAACGCCAGCAGAATTTAGAACTCCGACCGCCAGTCCATCAGACAAATACTTGACAATGCCCGCGCCAACCCTCATGTGCACGCCATCAGCGCCGCCGCGTGAGCATTCGGGCCTTAGCCCCACCGGCGCACCATATCTCTCCTGGTTCCCCTTCACGCAGGGTTCTTGATGCGACGACCGGACGGTGCAGGATACGCCTGTGCGTCCCGAGGTCTCGCTAAACCCTGCCTGTCGCGCTTTTGCGCGGCAATAAGCATCCGCGCTCAAAGTTGCGGATATTAAAGGATTATTACGTGTTCGACTTCGACATGCTGGGCCTGGCTCCGGCTTTGAACGACGCCCTGAAACGGGCGAACTTTACCCAACCCACGCCGATCCAAAACCAGGCCATCCCGATGGCGCTGAATGGACATGACATTCTTGGTCTGGCCCAGACTGGCACCGGCAAAACGCTGGCTTTTGGCCTACCGCTGATTGATCACCTGCTTGCGCAACCGGCCAAACCTGCACCCAAGACGGTCAAGGCTTTGATCCTTGCTCCGACGCGCGAACTGGTCAACCAGATCGCGGACAGCCTGCGTACCCTCACGCAAAAGACAAAACTACGCGTCGCCACCGTTGTCGGTGGCCAATCCATCGGTAAGCAGATTTCCTTCCTATCGCGCGGCACCGATATTCTGGTCGCCACCCCCGGTCGTTTGATAGACCTGATGGAGCGCGGAGCCGTCGACCTTGGTTCAGTGCGCCATCTGGTGCTGGACGAGGCCGACCAGATGCTGGACATGGGCTTTATCCATGCGCTCCGAAAAATCGCACCCGCATTGGGCACGCCGCGCCAGACGATGCTGTTCTCGGCCACCATGCCGAAACAGATGGAAGAGCTGAGCCAATCTTACCTCACCAACCCGCAGCGCATTCAGGTGTCGCCCCCGGGTAAAGCAGCGGACAAGATCACTCAGTCCGTTCACTTCCTGTCGCGGGCGGATAAGCCTCGCAAGCTGCGTGAAATCCTCTCCGCCGATATGGACGCTCTGACGTTGGTCTTCTCGCGCACCAAACACGGGGCCGAGCGGCTGATGAAAGACCTCGTCAAAGACGGGTTCAACGCGGCTTCAATCCACGGCAACAAAAGCCAAGGTCAGCGCGACCGGGCCATCAAAGCCTTCCGCGCTCGCGAGGTCAATGTGCTGGTCGCAACCGACGTTGCTGCGCGTGGCATCGACATTCCAGGCGTCGCTTACGTGATCAACTATGACCTGCCCGAAGTGCCTGACAATTATGTCCACCGCATTGGCCGCACGGCCCGCGCAGGGCGCGAGGGCGAGGGCATCGCTTTCTGCGCCCCGGATGAGTTGGACCAGCTGAAGCAAATACAAAAGCTGATGAAAATCGACATTCCGGTCGCCAGCGGAACTATGCCTGAATTCGCCGAGCCCAAGAAGCCTCGCAAACAGGGCGGCTTCCGGGCGCGTAAGCCACAAGGGGCCAAGTCCGGGCCCAAACCCGCCGCCTCTAAAAGGCGCCGCCCACGCAGGCGTCCAGCAGCATAATAAAAAAGGGCCGCGTTTCGGCAAGCCACTATAGGTAAATGTTGACGATCTATCGACCAGCAGCTAACCTGCTGGTCGTTTTCGTTTAGAAATAAGAGCTTGTGACGTGCTGGAACCCAAGAAGGCTTCGCAAAAATCTGCGAACAAAATGAGAACTCGGCTTCCTCGCCTACCTGGAGGTTTCTCAGTCAATTTTTGCCGCAATCCACTTTGTGACCTTTACGGCGTGTTACCTGACCCACGAGATGGGCGCGGCCGACCAGCTAACCCTGGTTCGAACTTGGCGCGGGGCAAGGTCTCCGGGTCTGGAGGTGAGCGCACCTATGTTTGCCCAAGTTGTGGACGGTCTAGCATCCTCAAATCCAACAGGGCATTGGCGGAAGAATACGCAAGGCTCTCCCGCCTGAATAGAAGAACAAAACGTGAAAGTTGTCCGAGTGTTGCATGTATCAATCATGGAGCGACCGTTGGGCTCATGCCGAGCCGGTATCGAAAGTTTGGTAAGACGGCCAAAGGAGATCCAAGATATCAGTGCAAAGCGTGTAAGAAGACCTTTTCGATTGGTCGGTCGACGAGGCGACATAAGCGTAGCGACCTAAATGGTAAAGTCTTTAGATCGCTGGTTAATGGCGTGACGCTTTCAGCTATCTCACGATTGCTCGATACATCACTTCCGGAAGTCTATTCGAAGATCGACTTCATCCACGAGCAATGCCAAGCCTTTGCAGCAGATCGGGAGAAGCGACTGCCCGAAGTATTTGAAGGTGACTGTCCTCACTTCGCCACGGACACACAAATCCTTCAGGTGAACTGGCCCGACAAAGGTATTCGTAAACTGGTAGAAGTGCGCCACATGTGTACCGTCCACAGCGACAGCAAGTATGTCATTGCGTCTACAACAGATGTTGATCCTGACATTCACCCGCTTGCCGTCGAAAAGGCGATGGATATCGTCGGAGACAAAGAAAAGCCTCGTTCTATGCGGGAGAACGCTCGGATTTGGTTTGCCAGTGAGTACATCGAGTACATTTGCAAACGACACGAGGCGACCAATCCAAAATCAAGTAGGTGGCACCGTAACAAAAAACCGAGAGAGCTTGATGACGATATCAGGCTCCTTGAGATGGCCGCTAGGGTTCGACAAGACGCGGCCGAGTTTGCGCATATCATGCTGCTCAAGAAGAAGATCGGTCGGAAGTATCGACTGCTGAACTTTTCAGTCGACCGCGATACGGGTGTCTCTTCAGCCTTTTTGGCAGTGTTCAAAAATGAAGTGCAGAAGAGAGTGGTACGGATTGCAGACGTCACCATGGCAAAGAATGAAAGCCATCCGCGGCGCCTGGGGTTTGTGGCTGATGGTAACAGGGAATTAGAGCGCGTGGAGTATTTGATGCGTCAGGCAGGGTTCTTGCCTGGAGACGGTGATCAGGCTGTCCCCAGACCACAGGACGGCGCCATGGAGTACCTTTTGGAAGCTTCCTTTGGCAATATGGCACGCTCCGATATCAGGGCGCTCCTAATGGATCATACCGGTCAGTCTGAAACGGCCGGCATTCACTATCCGTTCCACTTCGTCAACGAGCCGCATAAGCGGGTGATTTTCCGCACTGACCCAACACGATTAGATTTTGCCCAGATGGCCCAGTTCGCAGTTCGGGCGGGAACACATCCGGTGGACATGTATCACGCTCGGGCACGGACCAAGGTCATGGGATTTGAGCGTGGCTTGTCAACCTCGGGCCGCAAAAGCCTGTGGTACTACAAGCAGTACTACAATCCTGTCATGGTCATGAAGCTGGTGGATATCCTGAGGTTTGCCCATAACTACACCGACCTCATGGTAAAAGAACACAAGAGCCCAGCTATGAAGCTCGGTATTGCGAAAGGCTTTGTGTATGATCGGGATCTCTTCAGTTTTTGAACTCGGTAAGCAAAAAACCCGCCGTTCTTTTTTGCGTTACGCTAAGGCTGCTCTGCGGTACAAAGCTGCCTTTGACCCCGCATTTGACGAAAGCGCCTAAATCGCGTTTCTGAATGTTTCTGTCAATCGCTCGTTAAGCATGTGATGCGGTTTAGCACTTTTGCCATAGTGAAGCTCAGCCAATGCCGCGATGTCATTAAACAGAATGACGGACCCATCGTTGCCATCCGAGATAACAAGCAATTTTTGACAGAAGGCATCTAACCCGATGGCCGGAAAATCTGCCATCGCTACGCCTCCAGGTGCGGGGCCACCAAACAAAAGCAGCACGGCTTCTTCGATTTCGACACCAAGCTCTGCGGCTTCCAAAGCGAAATTGATTTCGCCGAACCAAACTGTGTCACTCTGTGATTTTATGGTCTTGGTCAAACTCGCAACCGCATCTGCTACGTTCAGCTTCGACTGAAACTCAATAATTCCAAAGTTCAAACTTAGGTCGGCGGCAGGAGCAGATTGAGCGGGTAATTCATCCAAAATTCTTGCTTGAAGATCCGCAAAGGCCCCCAAAGCGTTTGTATCTTCTAACCCATGTCGCGCCTTCAGAAATTCAGCATCGGTAAAGGAGACTTGTGCTTCCCCGCCTGCATCGTACGAGAGTACTCGGAAAGGTAAGTCCAAACCTGCCCGAACATTTTCTGAGAGTATCGCAGAGTTGACCGCCGGGTCCGAGTAAATCAGCACTCGGGAGGCGGGCATCTCCACGCCTTCAGCCAGTGCGAGACGAGAATGATCAATTGAGGCTATTGCAGGCAAACCGGCTGCTTCGACCGTCTCCGCCACAAGCGCAAAATTTGAATCGACCTCTTGCTGCACGGTTTGAGTCAGAGCAGCTTCAGCATTCACCACAAAAATGAATAGGGCAGAGAAAACTGTTGAGATTGATCGTCTAAGCATGGCCTCACCTCATTCTGCGTCCGATTTTCCAAAAAGCAAGAGAGCTGCCATGACACCAAATGCAAGTTCGGCCAAAAGGTAGAGCACCAGAACAGTATTGGGCATGCCGTCTACAAGAATGCTCAAAATGCGGCCCGCCGCTAACCCAACCATGAACAGGAACAGAACCCACAGCGCCGCATATTGCAGTTCTGGTTTATTGGCTGCGATGAGCCAAAACGCTGCATTTGCAAGGTAAAGGCCCATTATCGCGCGAAAAACGTGTGTTTGATTAGTACCTTCGACAGGAAAGCCAAGCAGGTATGAAATAGACGCGCTGGGTACGACGCCGTAGGACAAAGCAATTGGAACAAGCCCAAAAGCAGCAAGCAGAAGCAGTAGTCTGGCGGTCATCTTAATTCCTCACAAAAGAAATGGCTTCACCAATCGGCCCGAGTGCATTGAAACTTGGCAAATGGACCACCCGACCCTCAAGGTCGGATGTCCATTGGCATATTGAAGTGAGCGAAACTGGTTGCACAGGTGCCTTTACTGGGAGAGGCCGCCCTCGGTCGAAGTCTGTTCTTCGACATGTTCTTGATTTGAGACAGAAGCGCCACGCGATGGATAGGCCTCAAACGTCGCAAGATGTTCTCGTACCAAGTTGAACGCCGGGCCGAAGGCCCACATTTTTTGCCCCATCCAGCGAACATACATGCCGCTTTCATGAGCCGCCTTCTCATAAGGATCGCGACGCAGGTTGATCAGCAGTGGGGCAGTACGCTCTTCCTTAGCGCCAGCCCATCCGTGGTTTTGCACAACGAAATGCGCTTTCCAGTCCCTATACCGAACTGCTTGCAGATCTGTGCCCTCATAGTAGATGATTTCGTCACGGTTACTCTCATCCGTTTCGCCACTAAGGTAAGGAAGTTGGTTGTAACCATCCAAGTGCACATTGAAGCCTTGGTAACCTTCCAGCAACTCGGCCGGAAGATCATCTGGCCCACCAGCTGCTGCAACAATCGTAGGCATCCAATCCATGCCACTGAAAATTCCGTTCAAAACTTGGCCCTCAGGAATTTTTCCAGGCCAACGAATGATTGCCGGAACTCTGAAACCGCCTTCCCAGGTGGTTCCTTTTTCTCCATAAAAAGGCGTCGTTCCACCATCCGGCCAAGTTATGGTTTCAGGCCCGTTATCAGCGGTGAAGACTACGATGGTGTTGTCTGATACGCCAAGCTCATCAAGATGGTTGAGTACCTTGCCGACATTGTTATCTAACTCTTTCATAACGACATCTTGCAAACCGCGCCCGTCGCCTAACATCGCCTCATATTCTGGGCTGAGATGGGTCCACACATGAGCTCTGGCTGGGGCCATCCACACAAAGAACGGTGTATCCGCTTCGACTGCTCTTGAGATGAAGTCCTTGGTGTGAGCTGTTACTTCGTCATCAAGCGTTTTCTGACGTTCAGGCGGAGCCGGACCATCATCGACAATGCGCTGTTTGCCAACTTTACCAAACCGTGGGTCCACGGTTTCGTCGTCTACGTCTGTCGCAAACGAATGTATGATGTTGCGCGGCCCGTATTGCGCGTCGAATTCCGGGTCATCTGGCCAATCTGGGTCATCGCGGTACTCCATCGCGTTTAGGTGATACAGCCACCCCCAATACTCATCAAAGCCTTTGACGGTTGGGAGGAACTTGTTCAGGTCGCCCAGATGGTTTTTTCCAAACTGGCCCGTGGTATAACCCAGTTCTTTCAAGAACATTGGCAAGGTTGGGTCTTCAGGGTGCAGACCGATGGGACCGCCAGGAAGCCCGACCGTATGCATCCCGGTTCGGATCGGCATTTGGCCGGTAATGAATGCCGATCTACCGGCCGTACAACTCGGCTCGGCGTAATAGTCGGTCAATCTTGCACCGTCGGCTGCCAACTGATCCAAGTTTGGGGTCTCGATGCTCTTTACTCCACCGTGATACGCACCAAGGCTGGCCCAGCCAACATCGTCCGCCATGATGACGAGAATGTTGGGGCGTTCATTGGTATCGGCGAAAGTTGCACTGGCCGTTAGGCCAATTGCAGCAATAAAGGTATACGCAAATTTCATATGGCAGTCCGTTCAGAAAAGTAGTCTATCTCCGGAAATGACCGTAGGCCTTCTGAAATCTGAGTGTCAAATTTTTTTGGTCCACCTATGCTAACGCGTTCAAAATACCCGAAAGTATAGGTGCAATGCGCTAGATAAAGCGCAACTAAAAAAGTCTATCTTTGGTTGGTTGCGGTCTTTTGCTGCACCAAAATCGAACATCCGGAAATTGGCGCCAGTTTTCGAACGTCTCAACCTGAGTACATATGGAAGGAGGCTGAACTCTCAGCCTCCTTCAACATTTACCTATAGGGCCTTGGCGTTTCGGACGCGGCTCTTTTTTAGTTGCCCGAGCTGTTCCTCTGGGCTTCAATCTCGCGCCACTTGGCGACGTTTCGGTTGTGCTCGTCCAGCGTTTCCGCGAAAGCGTGCCCCCCTGTTCCGTCCGCCACGAAGAACACATAGTCTGTCTCCTCCGGTGCCACGGCCGCCTCAAGACTGGCCAACCCCGGATTGGCAATTGGTGTCGGCGGCAAGCCGTCAATCACATAAGTATTCCAAGGGGTTGCCCGACGAAGTTCACTCCTACGCAATCCGCGTCCCAACGTGCCTTGTCCCTTGGTAACGCCATAGATCACCGTCGGGTCGGTTTGCAGCTTCATGCCGCGCTCCAAACGGTTGACGAACACACTGGCCACCTGCCCACGCTCATGTGGAACACCGGTTTCTTTTTCGATGATCGAGGCAAGGATCAGCATTTCTTCGGGGTTCGAGATCGGTAGATCATCTTGACGGCTTTCCCAGATCGCGTTGATCCGAAGTTGCTGCTTGTCCTGCATCCCCTTCAGCACGGCCATCCGATCAGTTCCGCGCGCGATGTCGTAGCTGTCAGGCGCCAACATCCCTTCGGCAGGAATCTCAGTCACTTCGCCGGTCAAGGCGCCAATCTGTTTCAAACCTTCAACCACCTGCCACGAAGTCACGCCCTCGGCAACTGAAACGCGATAGCGCGTGTCCGCATCTTCGCTTTTCTCAGTATACGCGGCGGGCACGTCTTCATCGGTGACGTCAAAAGATGCAATTTCGTCAAAGGCCAGAGTGGCAGGATTCAGTTCACGTACACGGGTCTGGATACGGGTCACACCGATGCGATATTCGATCTCAGACCCGCAGGTACTGGCGCCACTGCTGGTGATTTCGTCGATGATCTGTTCCATCGACGCGCCTTCGCGCACCAGAAAGCTGCCAGCCTTCAACTGCTGGGACCGGTCAGTGTAATCCGCCGCCATACGAAATACCGTGGCACTACTGATTGCACCCTGATCCTGCAAAAGCTGGCTGACCTCGCCCATATTCGATCCGCGTTCGACCCTCAAACAGATCGCCGTTTCCAACGGGCCTTCGCTTTTGTACCGCGACTGCCCCCACAGGATCAGACCACCCATCAAGAACAAGCCGACCACTAGAATGGTCAGCATGTTAGATGCCAGGGCCCGCCACATTTAGCTGACCTTTCCGAAGATCACGCTGGCATTGGTGCCGCCAAAGCCGAAAGAGTTTGAAAGCGCCACATCGATCTTGCGTTCGCGCTTGGCGTTAGGGGCTAGGTCGATCGGAGTTTCAACCGCCGGGTTATCCAAGTTGATCGTCGGAGGCGCAACCTGGTCACGGATTGCGAGGATCGAGAAGATCGCCTCGATCGCGCCCGCAGCACCTAACAAGTGGCCCGTCGCGGATTTTGTCGAGCTCATCGTGGCATTCGCCGCATGATCGCCCAGCAAACGCTCGACCGCGCCCAATTCAATGGTATCCGCCATGGTCGATGTGCCATGCGCGTTGATATAGTCCAGATCCTTGGGCTCAAGGCCCGCGCTGCGCAGCGCGGCCTGCATCGAGCGTTCAGCCCCATCGCCATCTTCGCTAGGCGCGGTGATGTGATAGGCGTCACCAGACATGCCATAGCCCAGAACCTCGGCATAAATCTTTGCACCACGCGCCTTGGCGTGCTCGTATTCCTCCAGGACCACGATCCCAGAGCCTTCACCCATGACAAAACCGTCACGATCAATGTCATACGGACGGCTGGCTTTCTTGGGGTCATCGGCAAATTTAGTGGAAAGCGCCTTGCACGAATTGAAGCCCGCGATGCCGATCTCGCAGATGCAGCCTTCGCCACCGCCAGCAACCATGACATCCGCATCACCTGCACGGATGATGCGGCTTGCATCACCGATGGCATGCGCACCAGTCGAACAGGCCGTTACAACCGAATGGTTTGGCCCCTTAAACCCACGTCGGATCGACACTTGCCCAGAGGCCAGGTTGATCAGTGCACCCGGAATAAAGAATGGTGAGACGCGGCGCGGACCCTTGTCGCGGATCAGATTGGCTGTTTCCGCAATGGACCCAAGACCGCCAATCCCGGAGCCGATCAGGACTCCGGTGCGTAAGCGCGCTTCTTCATCTTCGGGCATCCAACCCGCATCTTCGCAGGCCATATCGGCCGCTGCGATGGAATACAGGATGAAATCCTCGATCTTGCGCTGCTCTTTCGGCGGCATCCAATCGTCAGGGTTAAACGTCCCATTGGTGCCGTCCCCGCGCGGGACTTCGCAGGCGTAGGTCGTTGTGACCCCACTGCCTTCGGCATCAAACTGAGTGATCGGACCAGCGCCGGATTCTCCATCCAGCAGCCGCGACCAGGTTTCCTCGACCCCGCTGGCCAACGGAGTGACCAATCCCAGACCGGTTACAACGACTCTGCGCATGAAGTGCCTCTTGCCTGCTTCGTGTTTAAGAAACGCTCATACCCCGGCCCGGGGTGTGGGGGCAAGAGCAAGGGTACATTCCGCCGGAAAGCTGTTCGCGCCATCTTGGTATCGGCACACTGGCAAACAGCATAAAAGGCGGAAAACCGCCCTTGCTATAGCTTGAAAGGGCGGCGTCCTTGGGTTGGTCTTCGATTATTGGAACTCTGCGACCGGTTCATGCGCAGCGGTCGCAACCTCCAACGCATCGGACAGTTCCAATGTCTTACGGAATAGCGCGCGCCCAACCAGCGCACCCGAGATATTCGGGATGTAGGCCAGCCGTGAGATATCGTCGGCAGAGCGCACCACGCCACTGGCAATAATCGGCGTGCGTGACTTTTCTGCCAACCCGGAAATCAGACCCAGCTGAGCTTCGACATCGTTCATATCGCTATCAATATCGGTCACCAGAATGGCCGCAAAAGGCGTGTCTGCAAATGCTTCGACAAATGCGTCCGGCGTAAAGGCGCTTTGGCTGCGCCACCCCTCTGTCATGACGAAGCCCTGCCAGACATCAACAGCCAGAACGATTTGATCCGGATACAGCTTGGCCAATTCCTTCACCAGATTGGGGTCCCAGGCAGCTAACGTCCCGATGACGATCCGGCCCGCTCCCTTGTCAATCCAGCGTTCGACCTGTTCGCGCGTGCGCATACCGCCAGCCAACTGCACCGGGATTTCGGCTGACCGGATGATCTCTTCGACCAGTTCCGAATTGGTATCACGCCCTTCGATGGCGTCGAAATCCGTCAGGTGCATCCATTCCGCCCCTGCGGCCGCCCAGCTGCGGGCTGTTTCGGCAGGGTTCACATGCCAGATCATAGCTTCGTCCAGACGGCCCTTGTCCAGCGTGACACACCGGCCGTTCTGCAATTCCATAGTGGGGTAAATCCTCATGAGCCTGATCCTCCGCTCAATCCTTTGCACATGAGATCAGCATACACGCAGTACCGGTCCGCGAAATTACCAGTTTCGGCAAACTGCGGACTTTTTGCGGCATCGCAAACCGCACTGTCAGTGCCGCGTCGGAGGACCGTTTCGCCGCAACAGGCACACGCGAGACCCCTGATAATCATCCTCGCGCATTTCGACATATCCCAACCGCGCCGCCAGTTTTTGCGAAGCCAAGTTGTCGGAATTTACCATTGCAACCAATGGACCGGGCATAATCCGGTCGAACCAGTCATGGGCGGCCTGCGCGGCCTCAAGGCCCATGCCCTGCCCTTGGGCTTCTGGGGCAAGCACCCAACCCGCTTCGGGAAAGTCGTCGAAATCCTCGCCCAGCGCGCGATTGCCATAGAAAAACCCGGCCTGTCCGATCATCTGCCGATTCGATTGCTGAATTACAGCCCATTGGCCGAATCCGGCCATCTGCCAATGCCCCGCATTGCGCAAGAACGAATCCCAGGCTTCGCCGCGCGACCGTGGCTTGCCCCCGGTATGCCGCACGACACACGGATTGCGCCAGATCTCGGCGAACCGGTTGAAATCCTCAGGCCGCATGGCGCAGAGCGTCAAGCGTGCCGTGTTTATCATCGGGGTGGATCGTATCATGCCCTGCCCGCTCTGAATTTTTTGCCTCAGTGGAAAGGGTGCGGACGAAAACAACCTCTGACAAGCCCGAATAGCGTCCACGCAACAAAAAACGGCGCCTCCGTTGCCCGGAAGCGCCGCTTTTTAGGATTCTCTAAGGTCTTAGGACGCTTCAGAGATGAATTTGACGGCGTCGCCAAAGGTCTGGATGGTCTCGGCTGCGTCATCGGGGATCTCGATGCCGAACTCTTCTTCGAAGGCCATGACCAGCTCAACAGTGTCCAAGCTGTCTGCGCCCAGATCGTCGATGAAGGAAGCGTTTTCCGCTACTTTATCTTCTTCAACACCCAGGTGCTCAACAACGATCTTCTTAACGCGATCTGCGACGTCGCTCATGTCTATTCCTCATTCCATTTCAGGGCATAGTGCCCGGTTCTGCCCTTGCCCGCTCAGGCTGGCCTTGATGTGCCCGTCTGGGCGGTTTGGGTTCCCGATTGCCGGGAAACTAGAAGGCCGACCCTACGGCCGACCCCCGAATTGATGCGCCGCCTATAGCACAGACAACGCCCAAGGCAAACGCTTTCGCGCCTGCCCCGACAGGTGGTCACAACATGGCCATACCGCCGTTTACATGCAAGGTGGTTCCGGTCACATATCCGGCCTCGGGGCTGGCAAGGTACAGAACTGCCGCGGCAATTTCCGACGCGTCCCCCATACGTCCGGCCGGAACCTGACCCAGGATGCCCGACTTCTGATCGTCAGTCAGCTTGTCGGTCATCGCCGTGGTGATAAAGCCGGGCGCCACCGCATTGGCCGTGATTCCGCGGCTTGCGACCTCGTATGCCAGCGACTTGGTCATCCCGACCATCCCCGCCTTGGACGCGGCATAATTCGCCTGACCGGAGTTGCCCGTCGCGCCCACCACGGACGAGATGTTGATGATCCGGCCCCAACGCGCCTTCATCATGCCGCGCAGCACGCCTTTGCAGAGTTTCGCGGTCGAGGTCATGTTAACGTCGATTACGCTCTGCCATTCGTCATCCGACATGCGCATGAACAAGTTGTCACGCGTGATACCCGCGTTGTTGACCAGAATATCGACCGACCCCATCGCATCCGTCGCCTGCTTTGGCAGGGCGACCACAGCCTCAGGGTCGCTCAGATTACAGGGCAGCACATGGGCACGATCGCCGAGTTCGGCGGCTAGCGCCTCCAGCGGTTCAACACGCGTGCCCGAAAGCGCCACCGTAGCGCCTGCAGCATGCAGAGAGCGCGCGATCTCACCACCGATCCCGCCCGAGGCACCGGTGATCAGTGCGTTCTTACCTGTCAAATCAAACATTCTCTTATCCTTTAGCTACGCGCCACGCGACGCGCGGTATCTTACGATTCGGCCTGGGTCACATTCTGCACGTCATCCGGCGTGCCGACAGCTTTACCCGCGATCGAACGGTCGATTTTGCGGATCATCCCGGACAGAGCTTTCCCTGCCCCGATCTCCCACGTGTCGGTAACGCCCTGCGCGGCCATATACTGCACGCTTTCGCGCCAGCGGACCGAGCCGGTGACCTGCTCGACCAGCAACTGACGGATCAGATCGGGGTCACTGACCGCCTCGGCGCGCACATTGGCAATCAGCGGCACGGCAGGCGATTTGATTTCAACCCCTGCCAAAGCTTCGGCCATCACGTCAGCAGCAGGCTGCATCAAGGCACAATGGAAGGGCGCGCTGACAGGCAGCATGACTGCGCGCTTGGCGCCCTTTTCCTTGGCAATCTCGGCCGCGCGTTCCACAGCAGCCTTCGCGCCCGAGACCACAACCTGTGTCGGGTCATTGTCGTTTGCGGCCTGACAGACTTCACCCTGTGCGGCCTCATCCGCCACGGCGCGCACGGCCTCAAGGTCCAGCCCAAGGATCGCGGCCATCGCACCTTCGCCCACTGGCACGGCGCTTTGCATCGCCTGACCACGGGTGCGCAGAAGACGCGCAGTATCCGCAACCGTCAGCGCACCAGCAGCGGCCAGCGCGGAATATTCCCCCAACGAATGCCCGGCAACAAAGGCTGCATCGGTGATCGAGACGCCCTCGGCCTCCAGCGCCCGCATCGCCGCCATGGACGTGGCCATCAGTGCAGGCTGTGCGTTTTGCGTCAGGGTCAGCTCGGCAATATCACCGTCCCAGATCAGGCTGCTCAACTTTTCTCCCAAGGCTTCGTCCACCTCGTCAAAAACCGCCTGTGCGGCAGGGTAAGCCTCGGCCAGAGCTTTGCCCATTCCGATGGTCTGGGCGCCCTGCCCCGGGAAAACAAATGCGCGTGTCATTGCAACCTCTTGGATGACGTTAGGTTGCGGCGGGGTGTAAACTGTGTGATCGCGCGGCACAAGCATTGCCTGATCTCTGCACAAAGGCACCGTATCTGTGCGCCCTGCGCCCTTGAGTCCTGCCCGCACGGCGATAGGTTGAACCCAACCACCCTTTCGCCGGAGCACCCGATGCCCTCGACCAACACGTTTTCCAGCTATGGCAGCGTCACCAAGACCTTCCACTGGCTGACCGCCCTGCTGATCTTAACCGCCTTTCCGCTGGGCTATTTCGCCAATGATCTGGCACAGGCCATCTATGACCCGAACATCCCGACGACCGAGGATGACATCACCCGCGCGGCGCGCCTGTTCTCACTGCACAAAACGCTGGGCGTGGCGGTCTTTTTCGTAGCCCTCGCGCGCATTCTCTGGGCCCTGACCCAAACCAAACCCGGCCTTTTGAACGCCGACAATAAGCCCGAGGCTTTTGCCGCGGAAACCGTGCATTGGCTGCTATACGGCTCGTTGGTGCTGGCACCGCTGACCGGTTGGATACACCACGCCGCAGCTGAAGGCTTTGCGCCGATCCTTTGGCCGTTTGGTCAAAACCTGCCGCTGGTCCCCAAATCCCAACATCTGGCCGAATTCACCGCCAGCCTGCACTGGCTGTTCGTCTGGACTCTTGGAGGTGCGCTGGTGCTGCATATTGCCGGGGCGCTGAAACACCACGTCATCGACAAAGACAGCACATTGCGGCGTATGTTGCCTGGCTCAGCCCAAGCCCCCGAGCCCCCGGCCCAACACCATTCGAAGACACCCGCGCTTGCCGCGCTCGTCGTCTGGGGTGCGGTTTTGGTCGGCGGCTGGGGCATCGGCGCGTTCAGCCATCACTCTTACGCTCAGGGCGAAGCCACGGCACTGGCCGAAGTCCAATCGGACTGGCAGGTTCAGGAAGGAACTCTGGGCCTTACCATCAACCAGCTGGGTAGCCCAGTCACCGGTAGCTTCCAGGACTGGACGGCCGCCATAGCCTTTGATGAGCCCGCCGAGCCCGGCTTGGCCGGTTCGGTCGAGGTGACGATCTCAATCCCGTCGCTCAGCCTAGGCACGGTCAGTGATCAAGCTATGGGCGCGGATTTTTTCGACGGCGCACAATATCCCACGGCGCTGTTTAAGGCAGATCTATTCAAAACCGAAACCGGGTATGAGGCACGCGGCCCCTTGACCATCCGCGACAAGTCCTTGGACGTTGTGCTGCCGTTCACTCTGGATTTGCAAGGCGACACCGCGACGGTTTCTGGTGAATTAGAGTTGAACCGCATGGATTTCGATGTGGGCACATCGCAACCCACCGAAGCTTCACTGGGCTTCGCAGTCACTGTAAGCGTCGAGCTGACTGCTACGCGCGGTGAATAGCGGCGAACAAACGAAAACCGCCGGGGCAAAAAGCTCCGGCGGTTTCGATTCTAGAATAGTAGCCTTATTTACTCGGCTTTCTGCGCCTCGACCGAGATCTGAACATTAACCTCGTCACCCACGAAGGGTGCGAATTGGCCCAGATCGAAATCGCTGCGGATCAGAGTGGTCGTCGCGTCGAAGCCAGCCCACGGCTTGCCTGCCATCGGATGCTCACCCGCCTGGTTCAGCTTGGCGTCCAGTACGACCGATTTGGTTACACCATTCATTGTCAAATCGCCGGTGATATTGGCGGTGTTCTCGCCTGTCACTTCGATGCTGGTGGACGTGAAGGTGACAAGATCGCCTTCAGCGGCACCGAAAAAATCTTCGGTCATGAAGTGATCTTCGCGCGGTTTCCAGCCCGTGAACATCTCGATAACGGGCATCGAAACCGTCACGCTGGACGCAGCCGGGTTTTCCTTGTCGAACAGGATCTCGCCTTCAAAGCCCGAGAACATGCCATAGGTGGTCGAAAAACCAAGGTGGTTATAGTTGAAAATTACCTGGCTGTGGCTTGGGTCCAGAACGTATTTCTCGGCACTTGCAAACGCCGAAGTCGCCGACACGGCCAGTGCAGCAGCAAGAAGGATGGGTTTCATGACAAACTCCGCAATGTTGTGGATGCAAACCTGTTGGGTTGCTCGGTAACGAAAATGTGCCGCCAAGGGGCGGCACACAAGCTTTATTCGCTCACAACTTCTGTTCCTATATGAACAGAATAAAATTCAGGCGAAGATTGTTACACTTCCACTCAGTTGACCCTTGAGCGCTCGGCTGACATCCGCCGATTGCAACGGCAGCTTCATCAACAAGCTGCCGTCCACGTCGAACAGCTCGACCTGGTCATCACTGAACTTGGCACCGCCCAGCGTGTCATAGCTGCGGCGCAGAACAGTCTGGGGCCGACCGTTTTCGTTCTTTTGCAAAACGCGCACCTCACGGCGGATCGGATCGAAATACGCATCAGGACGGGCATCCATCACCTGAATGGTCAGAAGACTGACACCGACAACAAGAAAGGCAAGCGACGCGGCCAGTTTGATCGGCCAGACTTCGGTAGCCATGGCAGAGCCCGGAGCGAGCCACATTGAAAATGCCATCACAATCAGGAACGCACCAACCATGCGCGCCAGGATCATGCGGACTTTCCAGTTCGGCGCGAACGCGATCAGAACTGGAACGGATTTCTCAAAACTCGCGTTTGACGCGGTCTGTTCGAGTGTATTCGTATTTATCGCGGTCATTTCTCTCACCCTGTTTCTCAGGTTGCCGACTTGGGTCCGGTGTGTCCGGTTATTGTCCCGGTATGAGAGTTAAGATCGAATTGAAAAGCGTCAGGAATTGGGCGTCGCGGTGGAAATAGCACGACTTCACCAAGGCATATGTGACGGGACTTGCCCCGTCGCAATAAACGTGTATACGGGGCCATCCTTCGCTTATCGTATGAATCGCGCAGCCTCTCGTGGCAGGGTCGCGAAGGACCAGATGGCCCCGCCTATGAAATGCGCCTTGATATAAACAGGAGTGCACATGCCACTGTATGAGCATGTAATGATCGCGCGTCAGGATCTGTCCAACGCGCAGGCAGAAAGCCTCGTCGAACACTTCGGCACCGTTCTGGCTGACAACGGCGGCAACGTCGTCGAAAGCGAGTACTGGGGTGTCAAGACGATGGCCTACAAGATCAACAAAAACCGCAAAGGCCACTACGCCTTCCTGAAAACCGACTCGCCTGCTGGCGCGGTTCAGGAAATGGAGCGCCTGATGCGCCTGCACGAAGACGTCATGCGCGTTCTGACCATCAAGGTCGACGAACATGCCGAGGGCCCCTCGGTCCAGATGCAGAAGCGCGACGAGCGCGAAGGCCGCCGCGAGCGCCGTTGATCAACGCCTGACGAAAGGACATTAAACCATGGCCGCAAAACCATTTTTCCGCCGCCGCAAGGTCTGCCCGTTCTCGGGCGACAACGCGCCGAAGATCGACTATAAGGACACCCGTCTGCTGCAGCGCTACATCTCTGAGCGTGGCAAGATCGTACCTTCGCGCATCACCGCCGTTTCGGCGAAAAAGCAGCGTGAACTCGCCCGTGCTATCAAGCGCGCCCGCTTCCTCGCCCTGCTGCCCTACGCCGTGAAGTAAGGAGAGACTGACATGCAAGTTATCCTGCTGGAACGCGTTGCGAAATTGGGTCAGATGGGCGACGTCGTTGACGTCAAGCCTGGCTACGCCCGCAACTTCCTGCTGCCCCAAGGCAAAGCCCTGAGCGCGTCTGAGTCGAACATCGCCTCGTTCGAAGCCCGCAAGGCGCAGCTTGAAGCGCACAACCTGGAAACCAAGAAAGAAGCTGAAGCACTGGCTGAAAAGCTGGACGGTCAGCAGTTCATCGTGATTCGCTCGGCATCGGATGCTGGCGCTCTGTATGGCTCGGTCACTCCGCGTGACGCCGCAGAGGCCGCGACCGAAGCTGGCTTCACCGTCGACAAGAAACAGATCGCCCTGATCGCACCGATCAAGGAACTGGGTCTGCACTCGCTCGCAGTCAAACTGCACCCCGAGGTCGAAGTCGAGATTCAGATGAACGTCGCCCGTTCGGAAGAAGAAGCCGAACTGCAAGCTTCGGGCAAGTCGATCCAGGAACTGGCTGCCGAAGAAGAAGCAGCCGCTGAATTCGAAATCGCCGAGCTGTTCGACGACATCGGTTCGGCCGCGTCGGACGACGATGACCTGGTTGCTGACGAAGCACCAGCTGCGGAAGAAGACGAAGCAAAAGCCTGATCTTCTTCACTGGATTTGAGAAAGGCCGCGTCATCATGCGCGGCCTTTTTTCATTCAAGGTCCCAACGGCATATTTCAGCCGGAATCTTCCGCTACCCTTGCGGACGAAACCAAGTTTCCTAGTATCGCGACAAACGCCGGAGATCTCGATGACCAAAATCATGCGCCGTAATCTGATTGCCCTGTTGCTCGCCGCGCCTCTTGCTGCATGCGGAAGCCCGGACACCCCGACACGTGCCGCATTTGATCCTCCGCTTTATCCCAATGAGACGCCCGAGTTGCGGGCCTCGATCAACAAATGGGCCGATCACTACGAGCTCCCGCGAGAGTTGGTTCACAAGCTCGCCATCCGCGAAAGCACGCACCGGCCGTGGGCGGTGAACCGTCCCTATTACGGACTGTTGCAGATCCTTCCGGCGACAGCCCGGTCCATGGGTTACAGTGGTGACCCACAGGGCCTATTGGACGCCGATACCAATCTGGAATTCGCGGGCAAATACCTACGCGGAGCATGGTTGTTGTCCGACGGCGATCAGCAGCGCGCGATTTTCCTGTATGCCAAAGGCTATTGGCCTGAGGCCAAGGCCCGCGGATTGCTCGTCGAGACTGGGTTGAAACCCGAGTGAGACAACTTGTCCTGCAGTCGGCAACAATCCGCAAAATACCGCTGCAAAAACAGGCCAATTCCTACGTATCTATTGCCATTTCACTGCATTAACACCATGCAAAGCGAACTATTTGCTTGCGTCACATCATCAAGGTGACGCAACGTATGCTTTAATTTGGACAGATACGACTATGCTCTGGGGAGAGGGTAGTCATCACGAAGGTTAGACACTTGAAACTCATCGACCTAGCCAGGATCGAACAGGAAGAAAGGTCTGCGGCGGACATTATCAATGCCGTTTGCAACGAACTTGGCTTTGATTACGCATCCTATGCAACTTTCAACCCCGTCAAAGGGGATGTTCAGGGCTATGCAAATTACCCCGACGAATGGAAGATCCACTACGGAAGCCAAGGGTTTCATCACTTCGATCCAACTTTGTACCAATCCATGCTTAGCATCGCACCGGTGGACTGGAGTCGTTTTAGCCAAGATGAAAAGTTTCACACGGTTTTCAAAGACGCCCACGACTTTGGAATTACCCCGAGGGGGCTGACCGTTCCGGTCCGGGGTCCCTATGGCGAATGTGGCTTGCTGAACGTGACCCGCAACTGCTCGGATGAGGAATGGGAAAGACTGAAGCGACACGTTATGGGAGACCTGCAGTTGGCGGCAGTCCAGGCGCATGACACCGTCATGCAGTCCGGGCTTTTGGCAAAAGCCCTGTATCTGCCAACCCTGTCCACGCGTGAGAAAGAGATTTTGCAATGGGTGGCGGAAGGGAAGTCGCAACAGGACATCGGCGATATTCTTTCGATCTCGCACCGCACAGTTGAAGTTCACGTTAGGTCCGGCCGCGAGAAACTCGGGGCTTTGACCACGCCACAGGCGATTGGTCGCGCCATAGGACTTGGAATAATCGCCCCTGGTTAACCAAAAAACCGCTTCTCTACGGGAAACCCCCAATAGTCTCAGATCATAACTTGGTTAATTTTCCATTCACGGTAACCAATCTGTAGGGGGATGGAAATGATCATCGTGATTGATGGTATAAACCAACATAAATTCAAAGACGTCTTGGACGAAATGTATCAACTGCGCGCGCGCGTTTTCGGCGACCGCTTGGGATGGGATGTGAACATCCGCGACGGTCGGGAAGTCGACAAATTTGATACGCTTAATCCTGCACACGTGGTCAGCCTAAACGACGAGGGGGACGTCGTAGGCTGCATGCGGTTGCTGCAGACCACGGGGCCACATATGCTGGCAGACGTGTTTAACTCGATCCTGGACGGCGAACCGCCTCTGCGCAGCGCGCAAGTTTGGGAAGCAACCCGTTTTTGCGTCGACACAAAGAAACTGGGGCGTGGCAGGGGCGAAAATTCGGTCTCGTACGTAACCAGCGAGGTCATGATAGGGTCGTTCGAATACGCAAAGATGGCAGGAGTGCTGGATTCGATCGCTGTGATTGATCCTGTCATGAACCGGGTTCTGCAACGGTCTGGTAACGCTCCGTATGACTATTTAGGCTCTGCCAAACCAATGGGCAAAGTTGTTGCCATGGCCGCACTTATGGATTGCTCGGACGAAAGGATTTCCGGAATTCGGAAATATGCAGGAATCGCGCACGATGTGTTTCTAAGCGACGAACAAGCACGCACGTTGTTCGACAAGACCAAAGCGGCACCCAAGGCTGCAAACTACGACCGTAAGCCGCTCAATCAGCTCGAAAAGTACTTTGTGGAACAAATGGGTGCAGCCACCTCGAAAGACGAAGTTGACGCTGTTCTGAGGCTGATTGAAGAACTTTCGGATAAGTTTACGCCAGAGCAGAAGTTCGCTCTGCTGAGTACCCCCCGCGCTTTCGCTCATGAGGCCTGACCCCCTCACCTCATAGCGCAAGCCACTCAAGCGGAGCCGTTGTTTCCAGACGGCTCCGCATTTTATCTTGCTCGCCCGAAAGGGGCGAAAGAGAATTATTCCTCTTCCAAAGCCTCGACAGCTTTCTGCAGGTCGTCTTTGCTGACGTCCTTGTCGGTGACCTGAGCCAGCTCGACAATATAGTCGATGACCTTGTCCTCAAAAATCGGGGCACGCAGTTGCTGCTGCATCTGAGCGTTCTGCTGCACGAACTCAAAGAACTGACGTTCCTGACCCGGGTACTGACGTGCCTGGTTCATGATCGCCTGAGTCATCTCCGCATCGGTGACTTCAACTTCGGCTTTCTGCCCCAGCTCGGCCAACAGCAGGCCCAAACGCACGCGGCGCTCGGCCAATGTGTTGTGCTCGTCGGTGGGTTCGATCGGATCGTGGTCATGACCTTCAACGTCCGGGTTTTCTTCGTGCCACAGCTGGTGTGCGATCTGTTTGGCTTCCGCCTCAACCAACGACGGCGGCAAGTCGAACGAGACTTTCTCGTCCAGCGCATCCAGCAGGGCACGCTTCATGACTGCGCGCGAAGCGCCGGCATATTCGGCTTCCAAACGCTCGGCGATCTGGCCCTTCAGGGCTTCCAGGTCCTCAGCGCCAAACTTGGTGGCCAGCTCGTCGTTCACTTCTGCAGCGACGGGTTCTTTCACCTCTTTCACGGTGCAGGTGAAAACAGCGTCTTTGCCGGCCAGATGCTCGGCACCGTATTCGGCCGGGAAGGTGACGTTCACGTCTTTTTCTTCTTCGGCTTTAACGCCAACCAGCTGCTCTTCGAAACCGGGAATGAAGCTGTTTGAGCCCAGAACCAACGGGTAGTCTTCGGCCGAGCCACCTTCGAATTCTTCGCCGTCAACCTTGCCGACAAAGTCGAATACGATCTGGTCGCCATCCTTGGCTTTCGAGCCTTTACGGCGCGCTTTGAAATCCTGCGCGGTTTCGGCCAGGTTGTTCAGCGCCTCTTCGATGGCTGCGTCATCGGCTTTGACGACCAGTTTTTCCAGCTCGACTGATTTCAGGTCAACCTCGGGGATCGCGGGCAGAGCCTCATAGGACATTTCGACATGGACGTCGTCGCCTTCTTTCCAGTCCTCGTTGGTCATCTTGACCTCGGGCTGCAGGGCCGGACGATCGCCGCTGTCTTCAAAATGCTTGTTCATCGCACCGTCGATGCTTTCCTGCATCGCTTCACCCAGCAGACGCTGGCCGAACTGCTTTTTCAGCAGCGCCATCGGCACCTTGCCTTTGCGAAAACCCTTCATTTCGACTTCTGGCTGCGCTTCAACCAGTTTCTCATTCACTTTGTCGTCCAGCTCGGCGGCGGATACGACAATGTTATAGCCGCGTTTCAGACCTTCGTTCAGCGTCTCGGTAACCTGCATTATGGTAGTCCCCATAGGATTCGGGGCGCGCAAAACGGCGCGCCGGGCAAATTTGACGCCTTCTATTTGCCCAGTCCCCCGCGTGCAAGAGGCAACTGCCCGATCAGCCTTGTTTTGACCGTCTTTTGTCTAAAATTGTTGGTGACTAGGTTCCCGCGACGCGGAAGAGACAGACAGCAACACAAGCCTGCCTCCAAAGCGCGATCAGGCTTCGATCTGTTTTAAAACAGCAGGCAACTGCTCGGGCAAATCCTCGGCGATCAGACCCGGACCAAAGTTGCGCGCGCATTCCACATGCAGCCAAGCGCCCGTTTCCGCCGCCTGCATCGGACTGAACCCGCGCGCCGAAAGGCCCGTGATGAACCCTGCCAGAACATCCCCCGACCCGGCCGTGGCCAACCACGGTGCCGCACGATCATAGACAGCGGCATTGATCGAACATCGCCCATCCGGCGCGGCAATCACCGTGTCTGGCCCCTTGAACAGAATGACACACCCCGCCCGCTTGGCGGCTTCGCGCGTGGCGTCCACCTTGGAATAGGCCGGGCCTTTGGTTGGCGCAGCCGCCAATTTCTCGGCAATATCCGGGAACAGGCGCGCAAATTCGCCCCCATGCGGGGTCAGAACGCAATTCTCGTGCAACTGCCCAAACAGGGCCGCCGGATCATCTGCAAACGCCGTCAGAGCATCCGCATCCAGCACGGTCGCCCGCTTGGCGAGCAACGCAACCGGCACCAGTTCGCGCGCCCGCTCCAACCCCATTCCCGGCCCAAGACACAGCGCATTCAACCGCTCGTCGCCCAGCACATCCGCAAACCCCTCGGCCCCATCAACCCGTTGCACCATGAGGGCCGTCACCTGCGCCGCCACCTCCATCTGAGCCGAGCCCGGCACCCCAAGCGTCACCAACCCAGCCCCAATCCGCAAAGCGCCCCGCGCCGCCAACCGCGCAGCACCAGTTTTCGCAGCGCCGCCTGAGAGGATCAGGGCGTGACCGTGGGAGTATTTATGCTCGTAAAGCTTTTTGAAGAGATACTGTGGCAAGTTGCTTTGATCTGCTTCCGTACACAGCACCCGAACCAGTTTTTCCTGATCGTGGAGCTTAACCAAAGCACTTCGGGCCGCTGAATCAGGCTTTTCCAGTGACGGCAGCCCAATGCCAGCCACAACAGTCTTTCCACAATATCGTGGACCATCCGCGATTAGATGACCAATCTTTCTAGTATGAAATGAAACGGTCAAATCAGCCGAAATTGCAGAGCCTATCGCCCGACCGCTGTCTGCGCACAATCCACTCGGTGTGTCTACGGACACAACCCGAACACCTTTCTCTGTTAGCAAAGTTTTCACCGCCTCTTGAGACAAAAGGCTAAACGCCCCCCCAAAAGGACGAGTCAAACCGGTTCCAAACAAGCTATCGACAATCAGGTCCAAATGATCCGGGAAAGGCAGATACTCATCCACCAAGGGTGGTGGATCAATCTTTCGAGCTTTGACAGCCCCCAACTCCATCCACCGCTCATAATTCACTCGCGCATCCGGCGGCAGCTTCTCAGCATCCCCGTACAGAAACACCTCAAGGTTCCACCCTAACGCATGCAGCAGACGCGCAACAACAAACCCATCACCGCCATTGTTCCCCGGCCCGCACAACACCACGGCGCGCGGTGGATCCCCTTCATCTGGCCTCAAATACCTCGGGGAGCTCGAGGGGCTGGCCCCTCGATCCTTGTACTCGGGCCACTCCTCATAAATCGCGTCGACAACGCCCTGCCCGGCCCGCTCCATTAGCTCCAGTCCGGTCACCTCACCAGACTCAATCGCGGCCTGTTCGATGGCCCGCATCTGAGCAGCCGTCAGCAGTTCCGTCATCTCAAAATTCCCAGTCGATTCAATTTCGATTACTTTTTGTGCAACCTGATTAAAATTTAAACCTAAGCCTATTTTCCCAGCGGCCAAACGGGACCAAATTCGCAATCCGATTGCCGCCCGATCTTAGACGTGGTCACTGCGATCCTGACAAGAGTTAAAGGGAGCCCGGGATGAAGAAGATCGAAGCGATCATCAAACCGTTCAAACTCGATGAGGTAAAAGAGGCACTGCAGGACGTTGGCGTCCAGGGTCTCAGCGTGATCGAGGTTAAAGGGTTTGGTCGCCAGAAAGGCCACACCGAACTGTACCGCGGTGCGGAATACGTGGTCGACTTTCTGCCCAAAGTGAAGGTCGAAGTCGTTTTGGACGACGATCAGGTCGATGCTGCCATCGACGCCATCGTCTCGGCCGCTAAGACCGACAAAATCGGCGACGGCAAGATCTTTGTGTCGCCCGTTGAGCAAGCCATTCGCATCCGGACCGGTGAAACCGGCTCGGAAGCGCTGTAATCGAACACTCCAATCAGAGGAAAATAGAGTATGAGCAAGGACGCAGTTCTTCAGCTGATCCGTGATGAAGACGCAGAATACGTCGACATCCGCTTCACCGACCCGCGCGGCAAGCTTCAGCACGTCACCATCATGTCGGACCAGGTTGACGAAGACTTCCTGGAAGAAGGCTTCATGTTCGACGGCTCGTCGATCGCTGGCTGGAAGTCGATCGAAGCATCCGACATGAAACTGATGCCCGACACCGAAAGCGCTTATGTCGATCCGTTCTACGCAGAAAAGACCATCTGCCTGCACTGCTCGATCGTTGAGCCCGACACCGGCGAAGCCTATGAGCGTGACCCACGCGGCACCGCCCAGAAAGCCGAAGCCTACCTGAAAGCATCGGGTATTGGTGACGTTGCCTACATGGGCCCCGAGGCAGAATTCTTCCTGTTTGACGATGTCCGCTTCTCGAACAGCATCAACAAGGTATCCTACGAAGTTGATGCGACTGACGCGTCGTGGAACACCGACACCGAGTACGAGATGGGCAACATGGGCCACCGTCCGGGCGTTAAGGGCGGCTACTTCCCCGTGAACCCCGTTGACGAAGCGCAAGACCTGCGCTCGGAAATGCTGTCGACCATGAAGCGTCTGGGCATGAAAGTGGACAAGCACCACCACGAGGTTGCGTCCTGCCAGCACGAGCTGGGCCTGATCTTTGACAGCCTGACCAAGCAGGCCGACGAGCTGCAGAAGTACAAGTACGTCATCCACAACGTTGCACATGCCTACGGCAAATCGGCCACCTTCATGCCGAAGCCGATCGCAGGTGACAACGGCACCGGTATGCACGTGAACATGTCGATCTGGAAAGACGGCAAACCTCTGTTCGCTGGCGACAAGTACGCTGACCTGTCGGACGAAGCGATCTACTTCATTGGCGGCATCCTGAAGCACGCCAAGACCCTGAACGCCTTCACCAACCCCTCGACCAACAGCTACAAGCGCCTGATCCCGGGTTTCGAAGCACCTGTTCTGCGCGCCTATTCGGCCCGTAACCGTTCGGGTTGTGTCCGTATTCCGTGGACCGAAAGCCCGAAAGCCAAGCGCGTCGAGGCCCGCTTCCCCGACCCAGCCGCGAACCCCTACCTGGCGTTTGCTGCTCTGCTGATGGCTGGTCTGGACGGCATCAAGAACAAGATCGATCCGGGCGAAGCTATGGACAAGAACCTGTACGATCTGCCGGCCGAAGAACTGGCCGACATCCCGACCGTATGTGGTTCGCTGCGTGAAGCGCTGGAAGCTCTGGCCTCCGATCACGACTTCCTGCTGCAAGGCGACGTGTTCACCAAAGACCAGATCGATGGCTACATCGCGCTGAAGATGGAAGAGGTCGAAACCTACGAGCACACACCGCACCCTGTAGAATACGGCATGTACTACAGCTGCTGATCCAAGAATTTTCGATGAAAATTCTTTCAAGGGCGTCCAACCGGGCGCCCTTGTCTCATTCCGGGTGATCTTCCACACTAACGATTAGGAGGAGATCGCATGGACACCGAATTCACCAACTTCGTGACCACACCCGAAGAACTGGAACGGATCACCGGCGCGCCCCTGCCCCAGATCATCGCCAAAGAACTGCCGGCACTTGACCAGATGTGCCGCGACTTCATCGCGACCTCGCCGTTCTGCCTGATCGCCTCGGCCAATCCGGACGAGCATCTGGATGTATCCCCGCGTGGGGATCCATGTGGCTTTGTTCAGGTGCTGTCGGACAACTTGATCGCCATCCCTGACCGCCCCGGCAACAAACGGGTGGATACCTTTCACAACATCCTGAAAGACCCACGCGCCAGTGTTATCTTCTTCGTGCCAGGAAAGATGGAGACGCTGCGTATCCGAGGAACTGCCCAAATATGCGCTGATCCAAAACTACTGGCCTCGATGACTGTGCAAGCCCGACCGCCCAAACTTGCACTTCTGATTAAGGTGCAAACTGTTTTTGCGCACTGCCCTAAATGCGTGATCCGCGCGAACCTGTGGAGCCCCGAGGACTGGCCGGACTCGTCCAACCTTCCGAACATGAACGCCATGATGGTCAAACATGCCAAGATCAACAAAACGCCGGATGAGTGGTTTGAGGCCCTCAAGCACAGCGGAGAGTTGGACCTGTACTAAGCCCTTTGCCAGACCAAAGACGCATCGTAAGGTTGGGGTGTGTATTTTGGGATTATTATGATGTTGCGCTTGGCAATTGCTCTGACCGTTTTCCTTCCTACAGCTGGGCTTGCTGCCCAATGCGGAAACACCAGCGCCGGGTTTGAAGCCTGGAAAAAGGACTTCTCACGACAGGCAAAACGTGCTGGCGTCAAGAAAAAGGGGCTTCAGGCATTGGCCCAAACGACCTATGCCACCCGAACAATTGCCGCAGACCGCAATCAAAAAAGCTTTAAGTACTCGTTAGACAAATTCATGCAAGTGCGCGGAACAGATACAATCGTCGCGCAAGGGCGCAAACGAAAAGCACGAAACCCTCAGTTTTACGCCGCTCTCGAACGGCAATACGGAGTGCCCGCAGGTGTACTTATTGCCATCCATGGGATGGAAACGGGCTTTGGTGGTTTTATGGGCGACAGTCAGGTTGTATCGGCTATCACCACGCTGGCCTATGATTGTCGTCGGTCCGAGTTCTTTATTCCCCACGCAATTGGTGCCCTAAAACTGGTCGATCAAGGCAGCATTACGACAGCTACCAAGGGCGCGAAACATGGCGAATTGGGGCACACACAGTTTCTACCCGGCAATGCGTTGACCTATGGAGTCGACGCAACAGGTGACGGTAACGTCGACTTTTACAACATGACTGACGCGCTGGCATCGACAGCCAACTTTTTGCGCAAAAAGGGTTGGAAACCGGGGCGCGGCTACCAACCGGGGCAGCCGAACTTTGCGGTCATCCAGCAATGGAATGCCGCCACCGTGTACCAACAATCGATCGCGATAATGGCCGCCCGAATCGACGGCTGACCCTGGCCACATTTCCGCGCAACTGCCCCACATTTTGGTCACATTCTTGCCATGAACATTAAACGGCCCCCAAAATGCCTAGGTTTCCTGAGCGTAATCAATCTTTGCAATTTGTGATTTTTTTCCATTACCGCCCAAATCTGCCCTATTTTCCTTGCTAGGCTGTATTTCAACACAACATGCGGCAGAGGAATGCGCAGTGACTCCGAAGAACAGCTATCATGGTGGCCTGCAGTTTGACGGCGAGACCGATGGCGCGATCGAGCGTTTCAGCGCGATTGTGGCTGCGACTTTGGAAGATTATGGCCATCTGGTAGAGCGTAAAAGCGTTCTCGATTCCACCGAAGCCAGCATCGTTTGTAGCCAGTATCTTGTGCGGCTGACACTGGACACTCAGGTGCCAGCAAGCGAGACGCGGATCGAACGTGTGGACCGCGCGGCCGGATTGAAAACGATTAAACGCCCCGCCGTGACCTTGCCGCAAAATCGACTGACAATAACTGTGTCTCCCGTCTCAGAATTGCTGGATGACACCGAAATCTCAGAACTAATGCTGGTGGTGATCCTGTATCGCATGGTCGACATTTGCGCGACCAAACGGGTCGAGTGGCTATCGCCCAACACGGTTCTGACCATCGAACAATTCATGAGTGCATTTGACACTCTGCCCCCCGCTAAAAAAAAGCGGACTAGAAAGCAAGTTTTCGAGGCAGTTTCTGGCCCATTTGCGGAGCTGGACACTATTGAGGAAGACCCACTGGACGAGCCACAAAAAAAGGCGCCGCCTCCGGCAGCCCGGCCGATCCAGTTGTCGGATGAGCAGTTGCTCAGCATCGCTTTTCGGACAGAACCTATCGAGCAGCCAATAGATCGGGAGGACACGCCCCCCCTCGACCACGAACAACCAAGTGACATCCTGCGACTGACCAGTTGGGGACTAACCGGTGCCGTGGCCAGTGTGTCTGTCCCGATCGCGGCCTCAATGGCCGCTGTGAACCTGATAAGGGGCGAAGACTTTCGCCTGAACACCCAGGTACTTGCCTATTCCGTAACGATCTCTGCTCTCAGCACAAGCGGGGCTTTCGCGGGCGTTGCCAACGCTTTGGGCATGTAACTCACAAAACAAGACCCTCCTAGGAGGCCCCGCCATCAGGCGGGGTTTTCTATTTTGCGCAGACGCTCTGCTGCCAAAACGTATGTGTGGATCGAAAATATGACTGCCTGCGATTTGGGAAGACGCAGCAGGGTTTGGCGCTCGCTTCGTAAGTAAGGTGCAGTACCGAGGTCCTTGATGTGGCGTTGTTCTTGAGCACTGCGCGGCTGGTACAACTCGGCGTTGTCGTACCACAAAGCATTATAACGCCACAGTGGTCGGCCGGGTTGAATTCCATCAAACAGGCGTTGCACGCGGCGCGCAACGTTTTCGTCATATCTGTCCACTGGCAGGTGGATGTCGATCAACGGACGCATGAATTTCTCGGACAATCGCCAACTGGCCGGAAAGCACAGGATTGCACCGGTCAGAACGTGCTCTTCGCCCCGCTTTAGCAGGATGCAAATATCCTCTTGCACCAAATTGCAAAGAGTCTCCAACGGGTGTTTGCGATCAATGCAAACCTCTTGCCCATCCGGTCGAATGACAGTGCCAGAACACCCCGGATAAGCGTGGTGAAGCACCAGATCCAACACTTCTTGCGCGGCAGGCTCGGCGGCGGGATCCAGCGCCAAAACGTCAGCGCGACGATCACGTAGCAACGCCCCTCGATGTTGCATCTGTGCGGCGAAGGCATCATCACGATGCAGCCACGTCTCCATGCTGGCAGGTTGGATGCCCGGCAGGGGCCTTTCCGAAAGAGGGTCGTACGGGATCGAGCTTTGCAAAATCGTCATGAGGTCGACTTACCACCACGCCATTCTGTTGTCGGTCAAAAAGCGACGGGCCGACCGTCGCAAAATATCAAGACGACAGCGCAATGATTCTCCACGCTTAATAAATAGGCAGGGAGGGCCGCCATGAACACTCACTACCGCGATGGTCGAAAGATCGACCCGACAAAGGGCGCGACCCTTGGCGACGGTACGCCAAACGACTTGGACCGGATTGAGATAGGCCCAACACAACTGGCCTTTGCCGAATGGGAGGCCGCTGGCCTGACCCTGCCCAATCTGGCATCAATGCGCGAATATCGATGGAAACGTCTGACCCAAGCTGTCGTTGATCGTGGTTACGGCGGCTTGCTGATGTTTGACCCGCTCAACATCCGCTATGCGACCGACAGCACAAACATGCAGCTGTGGAACACACATAACCCGTTTCGTGCCGTGCTGCTCTGTGCGGACGGCTACATGGTGATCTGGGACTACAAGAATTCTCCGTTTCTTTCGACTTTCAACCCCTTGGTACGCGAACAGCGCTCGGGCGCGGATCTGTTCTATTTCGACCGTGGCGACAAGGTGGATGTGGCGGCAGATGTGTTCTCGAACGAAGTACGCGCCCTGATCGAAGAACATAGTGGTGGCAACATGCGGCTGGCTGTCGACAAAATCATGTTGCACGGGCTGCGCGCTTTGGAAGCGCAAGGGTTCGAGATCATGGAAGGCGAAGAGGTCACCGAAAAAACCCGCTCCATCAAAGGACCGGATGAGATTCTGGCGATGCGCTGCGCGAACCACGCTTGCGAAACAGCCGTCGCCGAGATGGAGAAATTTGCCCGTGCCAATGTGGGCGACGGCAAGACGTCCGAGGACGACATCTGGGCTATTCTTCACGCTGAAAATATCCGGCGCGGCGGCGAATGGATCGAAACCCGACTGCTGGCCTCGGGGCAGCGTACGAATCCTTGGTTTCAGGAATGTGGCCCGCGCATTACGCAAGCCAACGAGATCATCGCCTTCGACACGGATCTTATCGGCTCGTACGGGATTTGCATCGATATTTCACGCACATGGTGGATCGGTGATCAAAAACCGCGACCCGACATGATCTATGCCATGCAGCACGCCCATGAGCATATCATGACCAATATGGAGATGCTGAAACCCGGCGTCATGATCCCAGAACTGACCGCCAACAGTCATCGGCTGGACGACAAGTTTCAGGCGCAGAAATATGGTTGCCTGATGCATGGGGTGGGGCTGTGTGACGAATGGCCTCTGGTCGCTTATCCGGACAAGGCAGTGCCGGGCGCGTATGATTACCCTCTTGAGCCCGGCATGGTCCTTTGCGTCGAAGCCGCCGTCGGCGAAGTGGGCGGGGACTTCTCGATCAAACTGGAAGATCAGGTTCTCATCACCGAAGACGGGTATGAGAACCTTTCGACCTATCCCTTTGATGCCCAATTGATGGGGCTCGTTTGTTTGACCTTTTAATCCGGCCAGGTCGAACGCTTGACGTTACCATGCCAGTCCTCGGCCATCACTGCGCTGGCCGAGTGCGTGT
Organism: Ruegeria sp. YTSC325; assembly: GCF_059609525.1. Classification (NCBI taxonomy): domain Bacteria; kingdom Pseudomonadati; phylum Pseudomonadota; class Alphaproteobacteria; order Rhodobacterales; family Roseobacteraceae; genus Ruegeria; species Ruegeria sp. YTSC325. The sequence continues at coordinate 110,685 of NZ_JBXWLY010000007.1, read as the reverse complement.
TCGGCCAGTTCTGACCGGCTGAAAAACCGATAACCCCCGCCAACGCGATAACGATCAGAATGTCTGGGCGCGGTGTTGCGCCACGGGGTGCGGAAGTGACATGTGCCATGATTGCCTCCTTGGCTGCTTTGCTTCACAAGCCCAAGATGGGGAAGGTTCTTCCTTTAATAAAACGAATATTTGAAAGTCTATTCATCACAATCGGTGATTCTTCAACTTCTCTGCTTTAACTGCCATGATCTATAGGGGCGATCTTTCCTCACCTTCCCGTGACGGCCACGACAAATGGGTTGAGCGACCCCAAGTAAGCCCACAGTATTAAGGCAACTCGCGACGTAAGGAACTGCCATGCCCACCGAACGTATTACTTTTGCCGGTCACGACGGCAACCAACTTGCTGCGCGCTTTGACCTGCCGGACGGTCCGGTTCTGGCCACCGCTTTGTTTGCACACTGTTTTACCTGTTCCAAAGACATCCCTGCAGCCCGCAGGATCGCTGCGCGTCTGGCTGGGATGGGTATTGCTGTTCTGCGCTTCGACTTCACCGGGCTGGGCCATTCCGATGGCGAGTTTGCCAACACCACGTTCTCATCCAATGTCGAGGACTTGATCGCGGCGTCGCAATACTTAGCAAGGCGCGACATGCCACCGTCTCTGCTGATCGGACATTCGCTGGGCGGCGCCGCTGTTCTGCGCGCGCGCGCAGGAATTCCCAGCGTTAAGGCCGTAGTTACGCTGGGTGCGCCTGCCGATCCGGGCCATGTATCGCACCATTTCCAAGCAGCGCTGCCCGAGATCGAACAAGAAGGCTCGGCCGAGGTGACATTGGGTGGGCGACCCTTCCGCATTGGCAAGGCGTTTGTTGACGATATCTCGGAATCCGCAATGACGCCGGCCATCAAAGAGCTGAAGGCCGCGCTGCTGATCTTGCACGCTCCACTGGACGAAACGGTCAGCATCGACAACGCCAGCAAGATTTTCCTGACTGCCAAGCATCCCAAAAGCTTTGTCACGCTGGACGACGCCGACCACTTGATCACCCGCGCCTCAGACGCTGAATATGCTGCGGACGTTATCGCAGCCTGGGTGACGCGCTGTGTCGCGCTCCACCCGCCTGCCCCACCGCCCGGCGCGCCCGAAGGCATCGTCCGCGTGACCGAGGCTGATCCGAATGGCTTTTTGCAGGATATTCAGTCCGGCCCCCGACACCACGCAATCGCGGATGAACCCGCGTCCTATGGCGGCACTGACCGCGGCATGTCGCCCTACGGTTTCGTGTCTTCAGGTTTGGGGGCCTGCACCTCGATGACAATACGGATGTATGCGCGTCGTAAACGGTGGCCCTTGACGGGTATCACGGTCGATGTCTGTCACAACAAGGTCCACGCACAGGACGCCGGATTGATAGGCGACGGCAAAGTCGATCTGTTCCGGCGCAAAATCCGGTTGGAAGGCCCACTGGATCAGGAACAACGCGCAAGGTTGCTAGAGATTGCCGACAAGTGCCCCGTTCACAGGACACTTGAAGGAACGGCTCAGATCACCACCGAATTGCTGGCTTGACGCCCGTTACCGTCGCGGCGACGGGCGATGAATCGGTGGGCGCGCGGTTGGCGGTCGCGCGACCGGCGGGCGCGGTCGGGCCGGCGGTTTCGCAACCGGCGGACGGGGCCGCGCGGGTGGTTTACCAATTGGCGGCACGGGTCGCGCAGGGGGGCGCCCCTCTGGCGGTCTTGGACGAACAGGGCGATCAACATCAATATCGACGTCGACATCGTGATAATAGTCGTTCCATAGCAGCGAGTCATAAAACGGGTCATACCCGTAGCCGACACCTACGGTGACTCCGTCGCAGGCCGAGAGCGTGAAACTGGCGGCGCCCAGGCTCAGCGCCAGAAAGGTTCTTCTGATCAGTTTACTGGTCATGTCCACTCTCCTCACCGCGCTGCCCGGAACGAGTCGAACACCGCGTTCAGGTCGTCCACGTAAGCCGGATCCGCGCCGTCGCGCAGAACAGCGACAGCAACGGCCACACGGTCACGCGGCAGATCGATTACCGTTGCGGTAAAGTTGACCCCCCGTCCTTCACGGGTTCCGGTGCCACGGATAACTTGTGCCGGCAGCCCGCCGATCCGCGTCGAGACGGTATCGGATACAACCGGGGACTTAACCAGAAACTTGTCAATGTCCTGCAAATACCGCAGCCCGCCATCTATAGAGGCGACCCCGGCCGGGGATACGAACCCGATCCAGACCGTATCATCGGTCACAGGCCGGACGCCCATCACCCGCGCGACAGCACGCGGATCACCCAGTTCGGTATCCTCGATCTCGCGCGGGCCACCGGTGCGGACCGCCCAAAAGTCGGGCACAGAAAAGCTGAACAGCGCGCGCCCGTTATCGGTATACGTGACCGGCGTTTCGGCCAAGGCCGGAACAGCGCTTAGCCATATCGCCGCAAAAGCAGAGCTCAATCGCAAAAACATATCCAAATAACCTATTGTTTCTTTTAACGTAGACTGACCTGTGATCTTCGGGTTTGTCCAGTCTTGGCACAACAAAAAACCCGCGCCAGGATTGCTCCTAGCGCGGGTCGTAAATGTGAGTTGCGCTGAAAATCAGGCGCGGGCGTCGCCCACCAGCTTCCACAAAGCGGGGATCAACAGGGCTGCAAGCGCCAGTTTAACCGCATCGCCCACCAGGAACGGAGTCATACCCCACTCCAGAATCGGTTGGTCCCAGCCATAAAGCTGACCCAGCCACAGCAGGCCCGGAACGTAGATCAGGACGTTCGCCAGAACCAGCGCCAGCGCCAGCTTTCCGACCGAACGGTCCCAACCGCGTGCTGCCAAAGCGCCCAACAGAACGGTCGCCATCAGATAGCCGACAAGGTAGCCGCCAGTGCCACCCATCATGTAGGTCAGGCCAAATTTCTCGGCCGACGATCCCGCGAATACATCAAAGCCCAACGCACCAATCAGCAGATAGCCCAGCATGGTCACAAGACCCAGACGCGCGCCATATGCGGTGCCGATGCTCAGCACTGCAAAAGTGCCCATTGTCATCGGTACCGGAAACATCGGTACTTTGATTTTCGCGGCAACGGCCAGAGCAACGATGCCCAGCGCGACCAGAACCACTTGCTTGACGCGCAGTGCTGTGCCCTCACGCGGGCCAATCGCGTTGGCCAGTACGTTTGCATTCATCTTCACTTCTCCCCAATTCGGATCGGAATTCCGCAACAGCAATGCCCAATCCGGGCGATCACTTCAAGGTGAATACGTTATCGCGGGACGTATTGCGTGTCCATTTCATATGATTTTCGCGGCCCGGATACGACCCAACGCACGTTCCAGCGCGGCCAGTCCTCGAAATCATAGGTCGCGTCATAGCTGTCAGGTGTGCAATCATGGTGATCGGCAACCTGCTGCAAACCTAGTTTCAACCGATGAAAATACCGTCCGTCGTCGAAATGTATCGCGATCCCATCACGATCCGCGTGCCACATATAGCGCCGGGTCCCCTTCATCTCGGCCTGACCGGGAATGCGCAGCGTGACCTCTTCGTCATAGACCAATCCGTGATCGGCGCGGCGCAGAACGGCTGTTCCGTCAGCCTGCACCACCTGCCCTGCCCGCGCATCGCGGATTGTCCGGGTTAAGGTCCATTGGCCTTCAAAATCAAACAAATCGCCGGGTGCGTTCATTCGGACAGATACCCATCCGTGATTTCGCCATTGTCATCAATGGAGCGAATGATCAAACCACTTTGCAAAACGTCATAACAAGCCCACAGCTCGGACGGGGGCCAGGTCGAGCAATACCTGTCCTCTCGCACCGCCCAACGTCCAGCACTGGGTCGCCCCGAGAAGTAATGCGTCACTCCGCTTGCTTCGAAGTTCTGCGTTACGCCCTCTGCGTAGCTGAGTGTCTGCCCGGCCAACGTCGACTGAATCTCATCTCCGGTCAGCGGCCAGAACTCGGTCGCGGCGGCAAAACCGGGCCAGAGAGCCAAAATCAGGGCAAACCGTCTCATCTGCGCACTCGCACCTTGTTCCTGTGGCGGGTCGGGTTTAAACCCCGCCGCAACGCCTCCTGCCAAATCACAATAAGGTGCCGCTGCCAATGATTCCACGTTATTCCCGCCCTGAAATGGTTGCCATCTGGTCGCCCGAAAGCAAGTTCCGCATCTGGTATGAGATCGAAGCCCATGCCTGTGACGCCATGGCCGATCTGGGCGTGATCCCGCGCGAAAACGCCGAGGCAGTGTGGAAAGCCAAGGATGTGGAGTTCGACGTAGCACGGATTGATGAAATCGAAGCCGTCACCAAACATGACGTCATCGCCTTTCTGACCCACCTGGCCGAACATGTCGGCAGTGAAGAGGCACGCTTTGTGCATCAGGGCATGACCTCGTCCGACGTGCTGGACACCTGCCTGAACGTGCAGCTGACTCGCGCCGCCGACCTGCTGATCGCCGATCTCGAAGGTCTGCTAGCCGCCCTGAAACGCCGCGCGATCGAACATAAGAACACCGTACGCATCGGCCGCAGCCACGGCATCCACGCCGAGCCCACCACCATGGGTCTGACCTTCGCGCGTTTCTACGCCGAGATGGACCGCAACCTGTCCCGGATGCGCGACGCGCGGGCCGAGATTGCAACCGGCGCAATCAGCGGCGCGGTCGGCACCTTTGCCAATGTCGATCCCGCAGTCGAGGAACATGTCTGCGACAAGCTTGGTCTGGTGCCCGAGCCGATCAGCACGCAGGTCATCCCCCGCGACCGACACGCGGCCTTTTTTGCCACGTTGGGCGTGATCGCCAGCAGCATCGAAAACATCGCTATCGAAATCCGCCATATGCAGCGGACCGAGGTGCTGGAAGGGGCCGAGTTCTTCTCGATGGGCCAAAAAGGCTCGTCTGCTATGCCGCATAAGAAGAACCCTGTCCTAACCGAAAACCTGACTGGTCTGGCGCGCATGGTCCGCGCCGCCGTGATCCCCGCGATGGAGAACGTAGCGCTTTGGCACGAACGCGATATCTCACATTCCTCGGTTGAGCGAATGATTGGCCCGGATGCGACGATCACGCTGGACTTTGCGCTGGCCCGTCTGACCGGTGTGATCGACAAGATGCTGATCTTCCCTGAAAACATGCTGGAGAACATGAACAAGTTCCCCGGTCTGGTCATGAGCCAACGGGTTCTGCTGGCCCTGACCCAAGCGGGCGTCAGCCGCGAAGACGCCTATGCCATGGTTCAGCGCAACGCGTTGAAGGTTTGGGAACATCGCACTGATTTCAAAGAAGAACTTCTGGCCGATGCGGATGTCACTGCTGCCCTCAGCCCCGCCGAGATCGAAGAGAAATTCGACCTTGGTTATCACACCAAACATGTAGACACGATCTTCGCCCGCGTCTTCGGCGAGTAAGCTGACTATTATCAATCCTTTCAAAGGCCCGGACTGCATTGGCGGATCCGGGCCTTGTTCTTTTGAAAATTCGACCAAATTCAGATAGTATGCTTGTGTATTTCCAATCAGGAGAAACACAATGATCCGATCTCTTATCTGCGCGTTGGCGCTGGCAAGTTCGACCACCGCCGCTTTGGCTTGCGGTGCGCACACGGAACAAACACAGTCCTGTGCGCCCGGAACCTCTTGGGACGCGGTAAGCCACAGCTGTAAAGAAAACGTCAGCGGCTAAGAAATTATTTCCTACTCGTGAATAAAAGCGAGCCTGCGGTTGTTAGCTTTTTGTCAGATCGCACTATGATTGATCAGAACAGCCCAGAGAACGGAGTAGGAATATGCGCCTCGTACTAGCTTCTGCCATTGCCTTTCAGGCATTTGCATTCGCACCCGCCGTATATGCAGCGGGTGGAAACGACACCCGTCCCCCCAAAACAACGAACACGACAAAGAAATGCCTGTTTGGTCGGGTGTATGACAAAGACCGTGGCCGTTGCGTAAAGCCCGACAAAACCAGCTTTTCGGAAGACGAACTGTATAGTGCAGTGCGCGAACTAGCGTATGACGGACAATTTGAAAATGCCCAAAGCATTCTGCGCATCATGGATCAGGACGATGATCGCGTGCAGACCTATTGGGGCTTTACCTTTCGCAAGATGGGTAAGCTGGAACTGGCAAATGCCTATTACCAGGACGCCATCAAGACGAACCCTGACAACATTCTTGCTCGGTCCTACATGGCGCAGGGCTTTGTGGCCGCGGGTAAAACTGATCTAGCCATCGAACAATGGCGCGAGATCAAGGCACGCGGTGGTGAGGGTACTTGGGCCGAGGCATCCCTGCGCGAGGCGATCCGCACCGGGCTGACCTTCAACTACTAAGCTTCAGCTTTTCTTTACCCGACTCTCTGTAGTCTGCCTGCGGAACAGCAATTTGGCACCGCAGGCAGATGCAGGACACAAACACATTGATACAGGTGGCACCGGGGGCCACACCTTCCGCAAGCGACAGTGTTGACGATGCCCCGCGCGTTGTACCACGCGCACTCAGCGGCCGGGAAAAGGCTGCCGTCGTTGTCAGGCTATTGCTGAACGAAGGGGCCGACATTCCGCTGGAGGAGCTTCCCGACGAGCTACAGGAAAAACTGACTCATCAGCTGGGGCAAATGGGGCTGGTGGATCGCGTAACACTGGACGCCGTCGCTGCCGAGTTCGCCGAGGCTCTGGAAAGTATCGGCTTGTCCTTCCCTCACGGATTGGCGGGCGCATTGGACGCCGTGAACGGCAAGATCGCTCCGGCAACAGCGGCACGATTGCGCAGAGTGGCCGGTGTACGCCAAGTCGGTGATCCGTGGCAGCGTCTCAGGGAAATTCCGGCCGAAGATCTGGCTCAGATCGCGCAGGCCGAAAGCATCGAAATCGCCGCTGTCATGCTGTCCAAACTGGAAACCGCCAAGGCTGCGCAAATGCTGGGGCATCTGCCCGGCCCCGTGGCGCGGCGCATCACTTACGCCGTGTCCAAAACCACCAATATCACGCCCGAGGCTGTTGAACGGATTGGCTGGTCTCTGGCGGCGCAGCTTGATCAACGACCAGCAACCGCCTTTAACGAAGGGCCCGGAGAACGGGTCGGCGCTATCCTAAATCAATCTGCGGCCTCTACCCGCGAAGGCCTGCTAACGGCATTGGACGAAGAAGATTCCGATTTTGCCAGCCTTGTGCGACAATCGATTTTCACCTTTGCTCATATCCCTGCCCGCATCTTGCCTAGGGATGTTCCCGCAGTCTTGCGGGGTGTCGACCAAACCGTGCTTGTCACCGCTCTTGCAGGGGCCGATACCGAAGGCGACAAGGCCTCGGTCGAATATCTTCTGACCAACATGTCTTCGCGGATGGCAGACAATCTGCGCGAGGAAATGGCTGAGCGCGGCAAGGTCAAGCAGGCAGAGGGTGAAGACGCCATGACACAAATTGTCGGGGCCATTCGCGCCCTGGTAAACGACGGTGCGATCTCTTTAGTGGAAGACGAAACCGAAGAATGACCCCGCCTTCAGCGTGTTTCGCTGGACGCTTGTGGTTGCGACCGTCGGCTTGTATGTCTGACATCCAATTCGAAGCAGCCGCCGAGACCCCGAATGCCCGTTGAAAAGTCTGAACTCAGCCGTTTTGAGCTTGGCAAATACTATGTGACCGGTCTTTTTCTGAGGGGCCTAATCGGCGCAATGCGGCTGTTGCCCTACGAGCGGCGGATAGCAACCATGGGCGCACTCATGCGCGCTCTGGCACCTATGGTCGGCTTTACAAAACGCGTGAGCACCAACCTCAAGCTGACCTGCCCAGAGCTGCCGGAAGAAGAGGTCAGCCGGATCTGCAAGGCAGTACCCGACAACGCTGGGCGCGCAATCATGGAGCATTTTTCACCCGAAGGCTTCACCGAACGCCAAAGCCACGCCAAGATTTCTGGTCCTGGTATCGCCGCGTTTGACGACGCGGTTGCACATGGCAAGCCGGTGATGATGATCACGGCGCATTTTGGGCATTACCTTGCCGCGCGGATAGCCCTACAAACCCGCAGCGGGCAACCCATTGGATGCCTGTATCGCCGTATGGCGAATCCGTACTTCAACGATATGTATGTCGATGCTTTCTACAAAACCGGTGCCCCGATGTTCGAACAGGGTCGCCGAGGAATGGTCGAGATGGTTCGCACGCTTAAGAAAGGCGGGATCATTGCGATTGTGTCCGATCTCCACGCGCATGGCGGTGAAGAGTTGACGTTTTTCGGAAAACCCGCTGTCACCTCGGTACTGAATGCGGAATTGGCGATGAAATACAACGCCGTTTTGATCCCTTGTTATGCTGTACGCCAACCTAACGGTATTGATTTCGAAATCGTGCTGCACGACCCTGTCGAGCACACCGACCCCAAAACAATGACCCAGTTCACCAATGACGACCTTGAGGCCATGGTTCGCAAGAACATGGGTCAGTGGTTCTGGATTCACCGCCGGTGGAAAACCTGGAATGGGCTGGGGGTCCAGCCCGAGGACATGCCCTGATTACTTGACCTTAGCCGCCGCAACAATCGGGCCGTGACCGGCCATCTGCACCAGAACGACTGCAGGCAAATCCGATGTCAGCTGAGCCGAAAACTGCTGCGGCGCGACCCCATCCCATTTCCCGGCCATCTGCCAGGATTCGACCACATTGGCATAGTCAAGCTCATGCCCCGCCAGCTCTCCGCGACGGATCGAGGCATGGCGCATGGGTGAATACTGGACCACCCGCACGTCGTAGGTCCCGCCACCTGGCAGGTCGACTGGGGTGACATCCACAGTCACTTCGTTTCCAACACGTGCAGCTACGACCTCGGCCTCGGGCGCGGCGGTCAGATGGGCGTCGATGATCCGTTCAAGCTCTTGCGATTTCGCGCCGACAACATCTTGCTGACCGTTGATGACCATCTGCGGCGTGTAAATCATCGAGCGCCCCCCCCAACGGGCATAGGCCCGCTGGCGCAAGGTGTGGTCGGGCTTGGCATATTCATCCTCCCAACCGATGTAATCCCAGTAATCCACATGCAGGGCCAGACCGATCACATCATCGCGCTTGACCAGCTCGTGCATCAGCTTGTCGGCAGGCGGGCAGGACGAACAACCTTGTGAGGTGAACAGCTCGATCACGACCGGGTCGCTTTCGGCCGCTACAGGAGCGGTCAAAACAAGTGAAAGCAAAGAGGCAATGGCGGCGGTTCTGATCATATCTGACCTCGGGCTGATAACTATTATGTCTGGATGCGATAACCTGCGTGAATGGTGTACCATTCTTTGCGCTTCACCCACCAATCAAGGTTTCTTGAGAAACCGCAATAGAAGCCTCTTGAATTGCATACCACCGCATACAAAATAAATGAGAAGGGTTTCCTGCGCCCATACAGGAAACAATCATGCTACAGAAAACCCATAGCGAATCCCAATTTCCAAGTCATTTGAGAGGGAGGCCACCTGATGCCCATCAAAACCGGACAGGACACCGCCAAGACACGCCGCAGTCTAAGCGTGAATGGCAAGTCCATTGCCTATTATTCAATCCCCGCCGCGCAAGAGGCCGGGCTTGGCGATTTCTCGCGCTTGCCTGCCGCTCTGAAAGTGGTGCTGGAAAATATGCTGCGGTTCGAGGATGCGGGCTTTTCCGTCTCGGTCGATGACATCAAGGCGTTTGGCGAATGGGCCAGCAATGGCGGCAAAAACCCTCGCGAGATCGCCTATCGCCCGGCCCGCGTGTTGATGCAGGATTTCACCGGCGTTCCCGCGGTGGTCGATTTGGCTGCGATGCGCGACGGGATCAAGGGCTTGGGCGGTGACGCGCAAAAGATCAACCCGCTGAACCCGGTCGATCTGGTCATCGACCACTCGGTCATGATTGACGAATTCGGCAACCCGCGCGCGTTCCAGATGAATGTGGACCGCGAGTATCAACGCAATATGGAACGCTACCAGTTCCTGAAATGGGGCCAGTCGGCGTTCAACAACTTCCGCGTTGTACCCCCCGGCACCGGCATCTGTCATCAGGTGAACCTTGAATATCTGGCCCAAACCGTCTGGACGGACACCGACCAAAACGGGGATGAGGTCGCCTACCCTGACACGCTGGTCGGCACCGACAGCCACACCACGATGGTCAACGGCATGGCCGTTTTGGGCTGGGGCGTCGGCGGGATTGAGGCCGAGGCCGCGATGCTGGGTCAGCCGATCTCGATGCTGATCCCCGAGGTTGTGGGCTTTGAGCTGACCGGCGCAATGGTCGAAGGCACCACCGGCACCGATCTGGTTTTGAAAGTCGTCGAGATGCTGCGCGAAAAGGGCGTGGTGGGCAAATTCGTCGAGTTCTTTGGCGAAGGTCTGGACCGTCTGCCGCTGGCCGACCGAGCGACCATTGCGAACATGGCGCCGGAATATGGTGCGACCTGCGGGTTCTTCCCGATCGACGGCGAGACCCTGCGCTATATGCGTAATACCGGCCGGGATGAAGATCGTCTGGCGCTGGTTGAAGCCTATGCCAGGGAAAACGGGCTCTGGCGGGATGAGAATTACAACCCGATCTACACCGACACGCTGAGCCTGGATATGGGCACCATCGTTCCGGCAATCTCGGGGCCCAAACGGCCGCAGGACTACGTCGCCCTGACCGACGCCAAATCTGCGTTCGAGCGTGAAATGGCCGAGACGTTCAAGCGCCCGATGGGCAAGGAAGTGCCTGTCAAAGGCGAAGACTACACGCTGGAATCGGGCAAGGTCGTGATCGCCTCGATCACCTCTTGTACCAACACCTCGAACCCCTATGTGATGATCGGCGCGGGACTTGTGGCGCGTAAGGCCGCCGCGCTGGGGCTGGACCGCAAGCCATGGGTCAAAACTTCCCTCGCACCCGGGTCGCAGGTTGTGTCGGCCTATCTTGAGGCCGCCGGTCTACAGGCCGATTTGGACAAGATCGGCTTTAACCTTGTAGGCTATGGCTGCACCACCTGTATTGGCAACTCGGGGCCCATCCAGAAAGAACTGTCCGAGGCAATTGCCGAGGGCGATCTGGTCGCCACCTCGGTCCTATCGGGCAACCGCAACTTTGAGGGGCGGATTTCGCCGGATGTGCGCGCCAACTATCTGGCCTCACCGCCGCTGGTGGTGGTCTATGCGCTTGCAGGAACGATGGATATCGACCTGACCTCGGAACCGATTGGACAGGACAACGACGGCAACGACGTCTTCATGAAAGACATCTGGCCAACCCAAAGCGAGATTGCCGAGCTGGTGCAGCAGACCGTCACCCGCGAGGCGTTCCAATCGAAATATGCCGATGTCTTCAAAGGCGATGAGAAATGGCAAGACGTCGAGGTGCCCCAGCAGGAAACCTATGACTGGCCGCCCACATCGACCTATATCCAGAACCCGCCCTATTTTCAGGGCATGAGCCCAGAACCGGGAACAATCTCGAACATCGACGGGGCCAAGGTGCTGCTGATCCTTGGCGATATGGTGACGACCGACCACATCTCGCCCGCCGGGTCATTTGCCACGCAGACGCCTGCGGGCAAATATCTGACCGACCGTCAGGTGCAACCGCGCGAGTTCAACTCCTACGGGTCGCGCCGGGGTAATCACGAGGTCATGATGCGCGGCACCTTCGCCAATATCCGCATCAAGAACGAGATGCTGGATGGCGTCGAGGGCGGCTACACCAAGGGGCCGGATGGTCAGCAGACCTCGGTCTATGAGGCGTCGATGGCCTATCAGGCGCAGGGAACGCCGCTGGTGGTCTTTGGCGGTGAGCAATATGGCGCAGGCTCCAGCCGCGACTGGGCCGCCAAGGGGACTGCTTTGCTGGGTGTTAAGGCGGTGATCGCCGAAAGCTTTGAGCGTATCCACCGCTCGAACCTTGTGGGGATGGGTGTTATTCCGCTGGAATTCACCGGCGGCGATACCCGCAAGTCGCTGGGTCTGACGGGGGATGAGACGGTCTCGATCACCGGGCTGGACAGTGTTGAGCCGCTGCAAGAGGTGCCCTGCACCATCACCTATGCGGACGGGTCCGAGAAGACCATCACCTTGAAATGCCGCATCGATACCGCGCCCGAGATCGAATACATCGAGAACGGTGGTGTGCTGCAATATGTGCTGCGGAACCTCGCCAAAGTGGGGTGATCTAAGGCCAGGTTTGAAACCAGAAAGGACGCCAGCAGGCGTCCTTTTTTGCTTTACGAGGCTCTGCCCCCCGCTCCGAAATGTTTTTGAGCAGAAGAAGGGGCGGGTTCTAGTTGGCTGCCGCCTTTTCCAAAGCCGGGCGGATCGTACTTTCGATCACCCGCTGCGTGATCGGACCGGCAAAGCGCAGGATGATCGTACCCTCGCCGTTGATCACATAGGTTTCCGGCACGCCGTAGACGCCCCAGTCCAGCCCCATGCGGCCCTGTTCATCTCGTCCAATCCCCGCATAGGGATCACCCAGTTCAGCCAGGAAACCTTCGGCATTGTCCAACTGGTCCTTGTAGTTGATGCCGTAGACCGGGATGCCTTCGTCGGACAGCGCCTGCAGGTTCGGATGCTCAACCCGGCAGGGCGCGCACCAACTGGCCCAATAGTTGACCAGCTTGACTTCACCATCGCGCAGGGTGGCATCGTCGAAATTTGGCTTGCCCTCGAACTGTGTCAATACAACCGGCGGCGCGGGTTGTCCTTCGCGGGCTGAGGGGAGCGCGTTCGGATCGTCGCGAAACATTCCTACGGCGGCCAGCACGGCGAACGCCCCAAAGATCAGCGGTGGCGCAACCATCAGAGGTGAGATTTTAGCCATTGCGCGTCATCCTTTGCTCGACCTTCTCCATTTCGGCGCGGACTTTTCGGCCTCGCATCACGCTGAACACGATCAACGCGACCAGCAAAGCAATCGAGACGACATAGGACCACATCACCGTGTCGGCGTATTTTCCAAGATCAGGGATCATCCGTTTACCCTTTCTCGCGCCAGCAGCGCCTTAATCCGGCGCGCGCGGATCTCCGTACCCGTGCGATACAGCACCAGCGCGATGAACAGCAGGACAAATCCGATCATACACAGAAGCAGCGGATAGAAATATATATTGCTGACCTTTTCCTCGGTATCTGCACCGGTCACTGCGGCAGCCCGCATCACGGACGCACCCTGATGTAGCCCCTGATTCCAGAAATTCACCGCATAGCGGCTGAGGAGCGCAAAGACGGATCCCACTAGACACAGAACCGAGGTCAGATCGGCGGCGGTATCCGGGTCTTCGATCGCTTCCCACAAGGCGACGTAGCCCAGGTAGAACAGGAACAGGATCAGGAATGAGGTCAGGCGCGGATCCCAGGCCCACCACGTGCCCCACATTGGCTGACCCCAGATTGCACCGGTTGCCAACGCGATCAGCGTCATGACGATACCGATGGGGGCGGCAGCGCGCGCAGCCAATGCGCTGACATGGTGGCGACGCACCAGCCAAACCAGCGAGGTCGCCAACATCATCAGCCAGCAATTGATCGCCATCAGCGCTGCGGGAACATGCAAGTAGATGATCTTGACGGTTGATCCTTGCTTGTAATCATCAGGTGTGAAGAAGAACCCCCAGATCAGCCCCACGACGATGCAGGCGATGGACGTGATCCAGAAAAACGGCATCACCCGTTCACTGGTGGAAAGGAATTTGCGCGGATTGGCGTATTCCCAGAGGGCGTTGGCTTTGGCTGCGATAGACATGGGCCTTATCTAGTCCGAGTCGGGCGTGTTCTCAATTGACCTCAGTCAAAGTTTGAGCACGTCACCGAAGGTTGATACGCAAAACGGCGGCGCTGGCAAACGGCAGCAGCGCAATAGTGGCGGCAGTGATCCCCGCCAGCATGAGCAGTGGGGTCTGGGTTTCCATCCCCGTGGCGCCTCGACGGGCGACTTCGGCGCCGAAGATCAGCGTGGGGACGTACAGCGGCAGGACCAGCAGCGACAGCAGCAAACCGCCACGCTTCAGGCCGACGGTCAGCGCGGCGCCGAAGGTGCCGATGACGCTCATGGCCGGGGTGCCGATCAGCAGCGAGATCACCAGCCACGAGAACCCCGGCACCGGCAGGTTCAGCAGCACGCCCAGAAAAGGCGCGGCCAGTACCAGTGGCAGGCCGGTGGTCAGCCAATGGGCCAACGCCTTGATCGTGACCACCGATTCCAGTGGCAGTGGTGCCGTGGCCAGCAGGTCGAGCGAGCCGTCCTCCCAATCCAGCGCCAGCAGGCGGTCCAACGACAGCAGGCAGGCCAGCAGAGCGCCCAGCCACAGGATACCCGGAGCGATGGTCGAGAGCAGCGAGGATTGCGGCCCCACTGAGAACGGCACCAATACGGTGACAATCAGGAAGAAGGCTAGACCAAGGCCGAACCCGCCGCCCGCACGCAGCGCCAGTTTAAGGTCCCGCAGCAGAAGGGCTATCACAGGAAACCTCCGTCGAAGTCGTCGATGGGTTTGGGTTTGGCCTTGTTGGGGCCGACATCCAGAACTTCTCCGTCCAGGCCGAGGTCGATATGGGTGGCAATCAGGGCCGAGCCCCCTTGCCCCAGATGCGTGCGTACCGCGTCGGCGAACATCTTCACCGCGTTTTGGTCCAGCGAGACGGTCGGTTCGTCCAGCATCCAGATCGGCCGCCCCGTAACCAGCATCCGCGCCAGCCCGAGACGCCGCTTCTGCCCAGCCGACAGGTTGCCCGCGTGGCGGTCGGCCAGATCATTCAGGGCAAAAGCGTCCAGCGCGGGCTGGATGCCTTGAGTTCCAAATACCGAGGCCCAGAAGTTAAGGTTCTCAACAACCGTCAACGTGGGTTTCAGCCCGTCGGAATGCGAGGCATAGGCGATCTGATCCTCGGCCCCTTCAATGCGCCCTTGCAACGGAGGCTGTAGCCCGGCCAGCGTACGCAGAAGAGTGGTCTTGCCGATTCCGTTTGGCCCACGCAGGATCAGCGCTTTGCCGGCAGGCAGCGTAAAGCTGAGCCCTTCGAGCACGGGAATGCCGCCACGGGTGATGGCCAGATCGGTCACGGTCAGTGTCATAGCGCCCGCTTAACGGATTGTGGAGGCGGACAAAAGGTGGGAATTGCCGCAGAGCTTTGACGGTGGCTTTGTGTGGTCAGGTCAGGAGTGAGGGGCCAGCCCCTCACGCTCCCCGAGGTATTTATGGCCAGATGAAGGAGGATCCTTCAGACAGGGAGTGCGGCCATCGCGATACGGCGACCCTCAGAAAGCAACACATTGTAGCTGCGGCAGGCGGCCGGAGAATTCATGATCTCGACGCCGATGCCTGCGTCTTCGAGCGTACGGCGCAGGGTGGCCGAGATATGGGTCAGCTCGGCACCGGTGCCGATGAACAGCACGTCGATATGATCGGCAAGGTTTAGCAGAGGTGTTTGGTCGTCATACCCGTTCCACCCGGTTGTTCCGTTTGGGCCGGTTAGAACCGGACCATCGTGGACCTGTCCGCCGATGCGAAAAAAGCCGGGGCCGTAGCCGTCTATCGGGGTGGCGTTGGTATAGGTGATCTCGTTAAGGCGCATAGAGGGTTTTTTAGCCCCAAACTGGCAGGCCCGACAAGGCGGCAAGTGCAATCGCAACATATGCGGCGGCGCGGTATAGCCGCTCGTATTCGGGGCGGAACAATTTCCCGCCCAGCCAGTTACCGATCAGATTGGGGATGGCAAGCATGAGGCCCAGCAGCGCGGCCGCGAGGGTTACGCGGCCCATTCCGGTCAGATAGCCGAACAGCAGGAAGTCAAACGCGAACAGAAATAGCAGGATCGTTGCGCGGATGACGGTAACTGGCAGAGGGCGCGACATGTAGAACAGGATCACGGCGGGGCCTGGCAAGCCCGCTACTCCGCCCAGGAACCCCGCCGCGCAGCCGATCCCGACCACCATCGCGCGGCCGACAGGACCGTGGTAGCGCAGGCCCAGGATCAGGATGGCCAGCATCGCGAGGGCCAACAGGCTGACAGCGTATCGAAACACATCCGGGTCGACCTGCGTCAGCACCCAAAGGCCAACGGGCAAGATCAGCGCGCATCCGGCCACAAGGCGGATCAGATCGCCCCGCTCAACCTCGCGCCACGCGCGGCGCAGGTTGGGGAGCGGCCCGAAGATGTCCATGATGGTCAGGCCGATCAGCGCGCCGAACGGGCCGAGATAAGGTGTCGCGATGGGCAAGAAGATCAGAGCGGTGCCAAAGCCGGAAAACCCGCGCACGATACCGCTGAGGAAGGCCGCAAAAAGAATAACGGCCAGCCCCGCCGGGGACTGGCCGATAAAATCAGGCGTCGACGTTTGCAAACTGGTTGCCCGCCGTATTCGACGGCTTGGACCAGTCGCGTTTGACACCCAGCCACAGCAGGATGGTCGAGGCCACAAAGACCGAGGAATACGTCCCCACGATCACGCCCCAGATCATCGCGAAGACAAAGCCACGGATGACGTCTCCGCCCAGCACATAAAGCGAGATCAGCGCCAGCAAGGTTGTGACCGAGGTCATGACCGTCCGGCTGAGGGTCTCATTGATCGAGATGTTCAACACCTCTTTCAGGTCTTTCTTCTTGTACTTCCGCAGGTTTTCACGCACCCGGTCAAAGACAACCACCGTGTCGTTCAGCGAATAGCCCACGATGGTCAGCAGAGCGGCGATGATCGCCAGATCGAAGCGGATTTGCAGTTCCGAAAAGATGCCGATGGTCAGGATCACGTCATGCACAAGGGCCGCAACCGCCCCCAGGGCAAACTGCCATTCGAACCGTAGCCAGATATAGACCAGCACGGCCCCGATCGCGAGGACAACGGCGATCACGGCGGTCTGGATCAACTCACCCGAAACTTTGGGGCCGACGGATTCGACCGACACGAATTGAATATCGGGGGTTGCCGCCTTTAATGCCTCTTCCACAGCCGTTACCGTCGCGGCCGAGACCGCCTCGGCGTCGGCTTGCGCCTGAATGCGGATCATGGCGACGTTTTCGTCCTCGCCAAAGGTCGGGTCGAAAATCTCGGTGATGGTGACATCTCCCAATTCCAGCGGCGCGATGGCGTCGCGATAGGCACCGACGTCTATCTCTTGCGCGGATTGGGTGCGGATCGTGGTGCCGCCCCGGAAGTCGATGCCGAAGTTCAGACCTTGCAGCATGAAGGACGTGAAGGCCACGACCATCATCAGGCCGGAAATGCCCAGCCAGACCTTCCAGCGGCTGAAGAAATCGAACGAAGTTTCCTGCGGGACAAGTTTCAGTCTCATGATCAAACCTCGATCGTTTTCGGGCGGCGGCGTTCGAACCACATCACGATCATCAGGCGCGTCACGAAGATCGCGGTGAAGACCGAGGTGAGGATACCCAGACCCAGAGTAATGGCAAAGCCGCGTACCGGGCCGCTACCCATGGCAAACAGGATCGTCGCCGTGATGAATGTGGTGACGTTCGCGTCCAGAATGGCCGACAGTGCCTTTTCATAACCCAGTTCAATTGCACGGGCCGGACCTCGGGCGGATTTCAGTTCCTCGCGGATACGTTCAAAGATCAGCACGTTGGCATCCACCGCCATGCCGACCGTCAGCACGATCCCCGCGATCCCCGGCAGGGTCAGCGTGGCCCCTATCAGCGACAACAGGCCAAAGAGCAGCCCGACGTTCAGGATCAACGCGATATTGGCGAAGATACCGAACAAACCATAGCTGAGCGCCATAAAGACCAGCACAGCCACAAAGGCCACGATGGTCGCCACTTTGCCAGCGTCGATGCTATCTTGCCCAAGCTCTGGGCCGATGGTGCGCTCTTCCAGGAAATCCAACCCAGCAGGCAGCGCGCCTGCGCGCAGCAGGACGGCCAGATTAGTGCTTTCCTCGACGGTAAAATTACCGGTGATGATGCCCGACCCGCCCGGAATGTGGCTCTGGATCACAGGGGCCGAGATCACCTCATCATCCAGCACAATCGCAAACGGCGCACCGATGTTTTCCAGCGTATAGTCGCCGAATTTACGCGCGCCCGAGGTGTTGAACCGGAAGCTGACCGCCGGGCGGCCGTTCTGGTCGAACGCGGGCTGGGCATCGACCAGCTCCTCACCCGTTACAACAGGGGCCGAGTCGATGATGTAATACACGCCCTCTTCGTCAATCGAGGGCACAACTTCCTGCCCGATACCCGGCGTTGCATCTGCGTCGGTGGTGCGACCGCCGACGGGATTGAAGGTCAGTTGGGCGGTCGTGCCGATGATGTCCTTCAGCTCACCCGCCGAGCCGATGCCTGGCACCTGAATCAGGATACGATCCGCGCCTTGGCGTTGAATCGTGGGCTCGCGGGTGCCGACCTCGTCAATCCGGCGGCGGATGATCTCAAGCGATTGGCGCACGGTGCGGTCGTCTGAGGCCAGCTTTTCGGCATCCGACAGTTGCACAACGATGGTGTCACCCTCGGCGCGGGCTTCGATATCCGTCGCGCCAACGCCCGAAAGCGTCTGGACCTGACGGGCTAAACCGCGCACGACCTCAAGAGCACGGGTCATCCCCTCGGGCTGGCTGATGCGCACGCGAATCTCATCGGGCGCCGAGTTCTGACGGCGGATGGTTCCCACGGTGGCGCGCTCATCCCGCAGTGCGTCGCGGATTTCCGGCCACATGGCATCCATGCGGGATTCGTAGACATCGCCGACCTTAACCTCGGCCAAAAGATGCGCGCCGCCGCGCAGGTCCAGCCCCAGATTGACCAGCGAGGACGGCAGCCAATTCGGCCACTGCGCCGCCTCAGCCTGCATGTCTGGGGTGTCGATGCCAAGCTCGATCGCGGCTTTGGCATCGTTGGATTGCTCGACGCGCGTGTAGAACGCATTCGGCAGGGCCATGAGCAAGCCGATCACGCAGACCGACCAGATCAGAACCCGATTCCAGGTATCAATTTGCAGCATTACCCTGCCTTTTCAACGAGATATCGCGCGAAATTACTTCGCAGGCTCGGTCTTGTTCAGAACCTGAGCGATGGTCGATTTAACAACACGGACCTTGACGTTTTCAGCCAGCTCGACCTCAATCTCGTTCTCGCCTTCCTTGACCTTCGATACTTTGCCGATCAGACCACCTTGGGTGACGACCTGATCGCCCCGGCGCACGGCCTCGACCATGGCCTGATGTTCCTTCATCTTTTTCTGCTGCGGACGGATCAGCAAGAAATACATGATCGCAAAGATCAGGATCAGCGGGAGAAACTGGGCGATTGCGCCACCTTCCATGGGATATTCCTTTTGGTTTGGTGTTTGCGGAAAGGCCCGCAAATTTTGCGAGAACCTATTCTTTGAACTGACTGTTTGCAAGGAATGGCGGTACAGGTTTTTGCACCCAAACTTAGATAATGCGCAAAGATTTGGCCAAGCGTTGCAGTTAAGTCCTAGAAACAAGCGCTTGCGTCGATATAGTTGAACCGCGGGGGGTCCAATGGCGCACATTCATCTGAAACTGGGATTGCTACTTCAGATACTGGTCACGACAGTATGGGTTTGCCTTTGTGCGGTGCCTGCTTCTGGTCAGGAAACGGTCGAAGTCCCTGTCGAAAATGAAGAACAATCCGAGACTTTCAAAGCACCCGTTATCGTGGACGGTGATACTCTGTTTTTCTTACGTGGTTCCAGTGCACTACCAGCATCGGAACGCGCCGAAGCAGTACAGGAAAAAATAATAGAAGCGGCCGAAGCTTCGGATAGCCTCGAAGTCACAATCACTTATGAGGATACTGAACTCGGCACACGCATACTGGTCGACGGACTGTCGGTATCGGTTGTGACAGTCGCCGACGCGGAACTGGAGCAAATTGAACTGGAAGTTCTCGGTTTTCTCCATGGCGAGGCCATTGAGCAAGCGATCCAGGCCTACAGGTCCAATCGAACTGATCAAGCGCGAGTTTCCGGAGCGATCGAAGCCACCGCATGGACAATCGGCTTTGCTATCTTTGTTGCAATAATCCTTTGGCTGCATCGCAGGATCAGACGCAAGACGCTGAAATTCGTACAACGGCATCTGAAGGACGTGGAGACTGCCACCGCCAAAAGCGTTCAGGCTGAAGCAATTGCCGCACTGGTTCGATATGGCCTGAATTTCGTTCTGCTGGTGATCTTCTTTCTGGGTTTCTACTATTATCTGTCCTTCGTCCTGCTCGCCTTTGCAGAAACCCGGTACTTTGCGCAGCTTCTGCTGACTTACCTGACTGAGCCTGTTCTACTGATCTTCAAGGGCATCCTTAGTTACATACCCAACTTGATCATGCTGGGTCTAATCAGCTGGGTCACGCTTTATATCATTCGGGGCATGCGAGTGTTCTTTGACGCCGTCGAGGCCGGGTCATTCGATCTGGGGGATTTTGAAAAACACTGGGTGAGTCCAACTTTCAACATCGCACGCGTCGTCGTCATCCTGATCGCGCTGGTCTTTGCCGTTCCTTACATTCCGGGATCAGATTCCGCTGCTTTTCAAGGCTTGACCATTCTTGTAGGCGCGATGCTGTCACTAGGTGCGAACTCGGTCGTGTCGAACATGCTGGCCGGGCTGTTCGTCATTTACCGCCGCTCGACCTCAATCGGGGATCGCATTCAGATTGGCGACCACATTGGCGACGTGGTTCAGATCAAGCTGATGGAGACACATCTGAAATCCATCAAGAACGAACTGATCTCGATCCCCAACGCGCAGCTGATGAACTCGGACGTGGTGAATTTCTCAAAGAAAACCGATGGCAGCGGGCTGCTGCTGCACACCACCGTCGGCATCGGATATGAAGAACCGCCCGAAAAGGTCGAGGCCATGCTGATCGAGGCCGCCCGCCGAACCAAAGGGATCAAAGCCAAGCCCGAACCCTTTGTTTTGTGGACGGCTTTGGCCGATTACGCGATCAATTACCAGATCAACGGCTATAGCACGCGGGGCAGCATCATTCCCAAGATCCGATCCGACCTGCACCGCAATATCGTGGCCGTTTTTAATGAAAACGGAGTACAGATCATGACCCCATCTTACATGGCTGATCCACCCGAACCCAAGATCCCGGTCGGAGAATGGGATGGCCATCTGGCGCATGAATCCCACGAGGGAGCGGATAAGTCGTAACCGGTGCTACACCCTGCGGTTCAGATGGTGCATAAGCGGTCTCAGTGATTCACGCATTCAAGGATCTGAGACATGCACGACATCCGCGCCATTCGCGAAAACCCTGCCGCCTTCGACGCCGCCCTTGCGCGCCGTGGGGACGCGCCGGTGTCGTCGGACCTGCTGCGGTTGGACGAAAGCCGCCGCGCTAAAATTTTGGCCGCTGAGACCGCACAGGCCGAACAGAACAAGGCCAGCAAAGAGGTCGGTGCTGCCAAAGCGCGCGGTGATGAGGCCGAGTTCGAACGCCTGCGCGCGCTGGTAGCCGAGAAAAAGGCCGAGATCGCCCAAATGCAGACCGAGGCCAAGGACCTGGACGCTCTGCTTGCGGATCAACTAATCCGCATCGCCAACCTGCCCGCCGAGGACGTGCCCGAAGGCGCGGATGAAAACGACAATGTCGAGGTCAACCGCTGGGGCAACCCGCGCGAGCTGGACTTTAACCCGAAAGAGCATTTTGAGATCGACGCCGTTCAGACCGGTATGGATTTTGAAACTGCCGCTAAACTGTCCGGCTCGCGTTTTGTGCTGCTATCCGGCGGCGTCGCCCGCATCCACCGCGCGTTGGCGCAGTTCATGCTGGACACGCATATCAATGAAAACGAACTGACCGAGGTGAACGGCCCCGTACTGGTTCTGTCGGAAATGATGCAGGGCACCGGCCAATTGCCGAAATTCGGAGAGGACAGCTATCAGACCCGCGAAGGCTGGTGGCTGATCCCGACGTCCGAGGTCTCGCTGACCAATATCGTCAACGACACGATGATCGAGGAAAACTACCTGCCCCGCCGCTATACCGCGCATTCGCTGTGCTTCCGGTCTGAGGCCGGTTCGGCAGGCAAAGACACACGCGGGATGCTGCGCCAGCACCAATTCGAAAAGGTCGAGATGGTCTCGGTCACGCATCCGGACAATTCGGACGACGAGCAGAAACGCATGCTGCGCTGCGCCGAAGGGATTCTGGAGGAGCTGGGCGTGCCCTATCGCACTGTGATCCTCTGCACCGGCGACATGGGCTTTGGCGCGCGCCGCACTTATGACATCGAAGCGTGGCTGCCCGGTCAGAACACGTATCGTGAGATCAGCTCGGTTTCGAGCTGTGGTGATTTTCAGGCTCGTCGCATGAACGCACGATTCCGTCCCGAAGGCGGCGGTAAACCGGAATATGTCCACACGCTGAACGGCTCGGGTCTGGCGGTCGGGCGTTGCCTGATTGCGGTGCTGGAAAACGGGCAGAACGCCGATGGCACCGTCACCCTGCCCGAGGTGCTCTCGCCCTATCTAGGAGGCAAGCTGACGCTGCAAACGGACGGAACGCTGGCATAAGAAAACCGGCGCGCCGCAGCCGCAGGTTACAACAAGATCAAGGGGCGAAGAGGTCTTACTTCTTCGCCTTTTTCTTATCCTTTTTCTTGCCACTCTTCTTGTCATCTTTTTTCTTACTGTCTTTGGCTTTGTCGTCCTTTTTGGACTTTTTGCCCTTCTTCGTCTTGGCCTTCACCTTATCCTTGGCTTTCGAGAACACGGCTTCCATCTCTGCCCGTTTCTTCGCCGCTTTTTCAGCCTTGGCCTTAGCTTTGGCCTTTTTCTTTGCCTTTGCTTCGGCAGCTTCTGCTGCTGCTTTCTCCTCGGTCGCTTTACGCGCCGCCTCTTGCGCACGTTTTTCAGCGGCGGCAGCGGCCACGGTCTTGCGAGCCGCAGGTTTACGCGTGGCCGGTTTGCGTACGGCCGTCCGACGTGCGGCAGGTTTTGCAGTGGGTTTGGTTGCAGGTTTGGACGACACCGCCTCTTTCGCGGCGGCAATCAACAAAGGAGCGCGCGCCGCCCCAATTCGCGGGACCTTGACCAGATCAGCGGGGTTTGCTTTGGCAATGGCTTCGGCTGTTTTGAAGCCATTGGCTACAAGCGCTTTTCCCAACGCTTCGCCTACACCTTTGACATTGGTCACTGCGGTCATTCTTTGTCCTTTCTTCATCGCCCAATAAATTGTATATACACAGAATATACAATTCCGCAAGCGAATATGATCTATACGCTAGCTGCTATGGGCCAGATTTGTTGTCCGCGTCTTCTTTGGGAACGGTACCAGTCGTTTGGCATCCTCGTCCCACAGCTTGAGGTTCAGTGCCGCGACGGCCTCGGGGAACTTGATCCGGCGGGGCGTATATTCGGCAGGAAGGTTATAGTGGCATTCGCGCAGCCGATAGGATGGGATACGCGCATTGAAATGATGGATGTCGTGCAACGTGATGCAAGCGACAGCATTGTCGAACCACCAGCCGAAATCCAGCGCAGAGGAACCATGCAAAGCTGCCAGCTTGGGGTCAAGGTCGGGACGGCGGTCCCAGTAGGTGTCCTCGAAATTGTGCTGGAGGTACACAAGGAACACACCCAGCATCCCGCCCAGAAATGAGAACACAATCCACACCAAAACGCCGGTACCGCCAGCGATGAGGTAAAGCAGACCCAAAAATACGACGATCGACAGGTTGTGCAGTACCACCCCCGCCACCCCAAACCGGACAGTGTTTTTGGGCCAGCGATAACGAATGAAATAGGTAAACAACGCACCTACTGGAACCAGAATGAACGGATTGCGATAAAGGCGATAGAAAAAACGGGTTTTCCAGTCTGCCTCATTCCATTCACGCAGGGTCATGGTGTGGATTTCACCGGTTTCGCGATGTTCCAGATTGCCTATGCCCGAGTGGTGAAGGTTATGGTTCTGCTTCATCACTTCAAAAGGGGCAAATGTGAAGGGGGACAGCCCGTGCCCCGCCCACTCGTTTTGCTGGCGCGTCTCGAACAGTGAGTGATGCCCGCAATCATGCTGCAAGACGTAAAGCCGCACAGCTGAGAAGGCAAAAACTACTCCGGCAGGGATCATGATGAACCATTGATCCACATATGCAATCGCCAGCGCCAGCGACGTAAAATAAACGGCAAAAGTTCCAAAGTAACTCAGTGCAGCCAGGCGATTGTCCTGGACTGCGTATTGTCGTGTGTATTCCCTAAGATCCATCCAGCCCGCCCCTCACGATGGCCCGGTTCAATATCAACATGAAATTAAGCGCGGAATCTCCGCATGCAACCCGTGCGTGCAAAAACAGATGCACGCGCTTGAATGCTAGCGCGCAGTTCGAGGCATGTCACGCCCTACCGCTGAAAATGCTGAAAATTGGCGCAGTTACGCGCGACCTTTGAGATGCTTGGCTAAAGCACCAGCGTTTTTCTTGCGCCGTCCCTTGTATGGGTTCTTGTCACCCTGCCCGCGCAGCGTCAGGCGGATGGGTGTGCCGGGCATGTCAAAATCCTCTCGCAGACCATTGACCAGATAGCGGTTATAGCTTTCGGGCATCTTGTCAGGGTGCGAGCACATCACCACAAATCCCGGCGGGCGGGTTTTGGCCTGTGTCATATAGCGCAGTTTGATTCGGCGACCTTGCGGCGCTGGCGGCGGGTGCTGCTCCAGCATTGCGGTCAGCCACCGGTTCAGCGCCGCAGTCGGTACACGGCGGTTCCACACATCATGGGCCCGCAGGATGGCAGAGCGCAAGCGCTCCAGTCCCCGGCCTGTTTTCGCAGACACGGTGATCAGAGGCGCGCCGCGCAACTGCGGCAGCAGACGTTCGAAGGATTCCTTGAGGTCGCGCAGTTTCTCCTGCTTGTCCTCTTCGATATCCCACTTGTTCACCGCGATCACGACCGCACGGCCCTCACGCTCGGCCAGATCGGCGATGCGAAGGTCTTGCTGTTCAAACGGAATCGCCGCGTCCAGCAGGACCACCACGACCTCGGCGAATTTCACCGCGCGCAGGCCGTCCGAGACGGATAGCTTTTCCAACTTTTCCTGAACTTTTGCCTTTTTGCGCATACCCGCCGTGTCGAAAATCCGCATCGGCGTGCTATCGCCATCCGGGTCAGCCCAGTCAATACGTAGGCTGATCGCGTCGCGGGTAATCCCGGCCTCGGGGCCTGTCAGCAAACGGTCCTCGCCCATGATCTTATTGATCAGCGTAGATTTGCCTGCATTTGGGCGACCTACTACGGCCACCTGCAACGGCTTGGCCGCAGTGATCAGAGGCGTTTCGCCCTCACCATCCTCATCCAGTTCGATATCGGTTTCCGGGGCCTCATCCTGCGCCTGCTCTTCGGCCGCGTCGGCCAGAGGCATCAACTGGGTATAAAGGTCTGTCATCCCCTCGCCGTGTTCACCCGACAGGCGGACAGGCTCGCCAAGGCCAAGGTTATAAGCCTCAAGCACACCGGCATCGGCGGCCGAGCCTTCGGCCTTGTTCGCCGCAAGGATCACATGTTTCGAACGTTTGCGCAGGATATCAGCGAAAAGCTCGTCGGTCGGTGTCACGCCAACCCGCGCGTCGATCATGAAAAGGCAGACATCGGCCATGTCCACCGCACGCTCGGTCAGACGGCGCATCCGGCCCTGCAAGCTGTCATCGGTCGCGTCCTCAAGCCCGGCGGTGTCGATCACGGTAAAGCGCAGATCCGCCAGACGCCCCTCGCCTTCGCGCAGGTCTCGCGTCACGCCTGGCTGGTCGTCGACCAGGGCCAAGCGTTTGCCCACAAGGCGATTGAACAGGGTGGATTTGCCCACATTGGGGCGCCCCACGATGGCGAGGGTCAGCGACATAACATTCAACTTTCAAGACTCAGACGCGCCCTTTAGCGCATCTTCGCGTCAACGGAAAGCGTGTAGATCACCTTTGCTCGATACGACATACAGCGTCTGCCCCGCTACAACCGGCGCAGTTGTCGCCCCGCCAGGCACTTCCACACGGTTTAACAGCGTCCCGTCAACGGGATTGAAGAACCGTACAAAGCCGTCATTCGAGGCAACAACAATGCGCCCCCCAGCCAGAATGGGCCCATAATGGGCAACGATCGGTCCTCGGCGATTGGGCTTGTCCTTGACAAAACCCGGCAGATCCTGCGCCCATATGACCGCCCCATCGGATGAGTCCAGACGCACCAACTGGCTGCGGTCGCTGATCTGAAACAGGCTTCCGCCAACCGGCCATACAGTGTCAATTGCACCTTCATCGGCGGTCCATTTCCGCTCGCCCGATCCGATCTCGAACGCCACGGTCCGACCCGAGTGGTTGCCAATATAGATAGTGTCCCCGGCCACCATCGGCCCACCGGTAACATCCACGATCTGGGCCGCCGCCCGTCCTCGACGCCCTCCGGCGACCGAAGCATTCCAGCGACGAATTCCGCCCTTGCGGAAAGTGGCCGCCACATCGCCGGATCCAAATGCAAACACCGCAAAATCCTGCGCGATCACAGGGGCCGGAGCCCCCAGAACATTACCCACGCTCGGTGTGCCTTGAATCTGCCAGGCAATGCGTCCGTTGCTGGTATCCACGGCCCAACCTGTTTCGTCCCCTGCGACCAGATAGAGCAGCCCATCGTTGACCAGTGGCGCGCCACTTCCTGTCGCGTTCAAGCGCTTTTGCCAGCGGATTGCCCCAGTCTTGCCATCCAGTGCTGTCAGACGGCCAAACCCGGACGACACGTAAAGCACCCCGTTCGCATACGCCATTCCGCCGCCGGTTGCGTCCTCGTCACCATCATTTGCGGGAATAAGGTTCGTGCTCCAAGCTTTCTGACCCTGGGTCGAGGTCGCGGTCACATTAGCCTCGGAATCCAGCGTGTAGATCAATCCGCCTGCGACGACGGGCTCTGCTGTGATCCGTTGTTTACGCGAATCCCCTTTCCCAATCGACGCCGACCAAACCCGTTGAGGGGTCGCACGCAGTTGCGGGTGCGTTGTACGATAGGCAACAGTGCCGGGACTTTGCGACCAATTGGCGTTGGCCTGTTGTGCAGGCAGGCTGATCGGTTTCGATCCGCGTGTCTCGACTGCTTCATTGTCCGAGGCTGGACGAATATCCTCGCGGACGCCGGGCAGGATGACCTGAGGTTCCTCACATGCCGCCAAAAGCGTGACAGAGGCCAATGCGACCGACACTCCAACGCGAGAAAAGAGACTTGTTACCATGATGATCCGAACTCGTCTGTCAGTGTTGTTTGCGCCGCAGGTCAGCCCTGACGGGCCACCAAGGGTTCCGGTACGCCCCCAAGGGCCACAATCAGTTGCGCAGCGCGCTGCTGCAGGTCAGCACCGATCTCGGCATCCTGGCGCAATGTCTGCAACCGTTCGATAGCCGCATCGGTGTTACCCTCGGCGACGTCTATCAGCGCCAGTTGTTCTTCAGCCAGCAACCGCAGCGGTGCACCGGGCGCAGCCAGCGCCTCGAATTGTTGGCGGCGGTCTGCCGCGGGCATCGTATCGCTTTGCAACAGCAGCGCTTTGAAAGCGGCAATTGCACGGTAGATTTCTGGCAGGTCCCCCTGAACCGCAATCGTGTTCAGGCTATCCACTGCATCCTGCTCGGATCCGGCTTCAACCTGTGATGCGGACAGCAGCATGTTCAGAACAGCGTCACCACCCGGCGAGGCACTCTCGACTGCTGCAAGATCAGTCGCGCGTTCACCCGAGTCGTTCTTGGCCAGCGCTGCAAGAATCGCGTCGCCTAAATCCTGAGCCTGCGAAGTTGCCCGCGATTTGCGGATTTCGTTGAACGCGGCACCGCCGACGATAAGAACCACAAGCAGGACACCAATCCACCCCCACCGGCGCAACAGCAGGTAAAGGCGGTCTCGGCGCACCTCTTCGGTCACCTCATCAATAAAACTGTCGACGTCGCTCATCCCTGCCCTCCGGGCTGTGTCAGTGGTGTATGGCGCCATGTCATACCCCGGCACCCTTGCCAAGCCAAGGGCCGGAATTCGCACATTTTCACCCTATCCCGTCAGGGTTGCGCAAAAATGTGAACCAAACTATTCAGTTCAGCGTAGAAAAGATACATAATCAGGCCCACATTTATGCCTGAGCGCCGAAGAAATCTTGGCGAAGAATTCTGGGAGAAATTCTACATGCGTTTGATTTCACTGGTAAATGCCTTGCTCGTTGTCGTCGCGCTGTTTCTGCTAGTCTTCGAACGCGACGCCCTTTTCGCTTTGGCTGGCCGTGCGGAAGCCGACGAAAATGTCGCTTCTGACGCACAAGGTGAGGCTGTTTCGGGGGCTTCTCAGGCCGTCGTCGGTGTTGTTGCCGTTAGGTCATCCGCACGCGAAATTGACAGTGCTGTTCTGCTGCGTGGGCAGACGAAAGCCAACCGGCAGGTCGAAGTTCTGGCCGAAACAACCTCGACCGTGATCTCAGATCCCAAACGTAAGGGCAGCTTTGTGAAAGCCGGCGACTTGCTGTGTGAACTTGATCCGGGCACGCGTCCAGCCAGCCTGGCCGAGGCCATGGCGGGCAAGCTGGAGGCCGAAAGCCGTATCCCCGAAGCCGAAGCCCGTCTGGAAGAGGCGCACGCCCTGGTCGCAGAGGCCGAGATCAATCTGACCGCCGCCGAGCGCCTGTCTGAAACCGGGTTCGGCTCGGAAACGCGCAAAATTTCAAGCCAGGCGGCCATGCGCACAGCCGAGGCAGGGATCAAGACCGCCGAGGCGGGGCTTGAGGCGACCCGCGCAGGCATTGAAGCCGCCATCGCCGAAGTCGAAGCCGCGCGGCGCGAAATTGATCGTCAGACCATTGAGGCACCTTTTGACGGTCTGCTGGAAAGCGATACGGCTGAACTGGGGAGTCTCATGCAACCGGGGTCTTTGTGTGCGACCGTGATTCAGCTGGACCCAATCAAGTTGGTTGGGTTTGTCCCCGAAGCCGAGGTCAACCGTGTGATTGTCGGGTCCGAGGCCTCGGCAACATTGGTGACCGGGCTGCAGGTCGCCGGTCGCGTCACATTTCTGAGCCGATCGGCCGACGAAACCACGCGAACCTTCGAAGTTGAAGTTACCGTTCCCAACCCCGATCTTTCGATCCGCGACGGTCAGACTGCGGATATCCGCATTGCCGCGGAAGGCGCCAAGGCGCATCTGCTGCCGCAATCGGCCCTGACCCTGAACCACGAAGGAAAAGTGGGCATACGGACGATCGGCAGTGGCAACGTGGTCGACTTCAAGCCTGTCAGTCTGCTGCGCGACTCGTCAGAGGGCGTGTGGTTGGGTGGGTTGCCCGAAACCGTTGACGTGATTGTTGTTGGTCAGGAATTCGTAACCAGCGGTGTGACGGTTGAGCCTACATACAAGGAACCCTCCGAATGACCGGTATCGTCAGTTGGGCCGCTGGCCGGGCCCGCATGGTCCTCGCCTTTATCGCGATTTCGCTGGTGATCGGTGGTTTTGCCTATGTTGGCCTGCCCAAGGAAGGCGAGCCGGACATCGAAATCCCTGCCCTGTTCGTTTCGGTTCAGTTTCCAGGGATCTCGGCCGAAGACTCTGAGAACCTTCTGGTCAAACCGATGGAGACCGAGCTGGCCGACCTGGACGGCCTGAAAGAGATGACCTCGACGGCGGCAGAAAGCTACGCCGGGGTCGCGCTCGAGTTCGACTTTGGCTGGGACAAGACAGCCATCATGGCCGATGTGCGCGACGCGATGAACAGTGCTCAGGCCGAGTTTCCGGACGGGGCCGAACAGTATTCCCTGACCGAGATCAACTTTTCCGAATTCCCGATCGTGATCGTCAACCTGACCGGAGCAGTCCCCGAACGCACGATGGCGCGCGTTGCCAAAGATTTGCAGGACGATCTTGAGGCCATGGACTCGGTTCTGGAAGCCGGCATTGCGGGCAACCGGGACGAACTGCTTGAGGTCATCATCGACCCGTTGCGGCTTGAGGCTTATGACGTCACGGCCGCTGAATTGATCAACGTCGTCCAGAACAACAACCAACTGATTGCAGCCGGTGAGGTCGAAACCGAACAAGGTACCTTCTCGGTCAAGATTCCTTCATCGTTCAAAACGGCTCAGGACGTGTATGACCTGCCG
Source organism: Ruegeria sp. YTSC325 (assembly GCF_059609525.1). Classification (NCBI taxonomy): domain Bacteria; kingdom Pseudomonadati; phylum Pseudomonadota; class Alphaproteobacteria; order Rhodobacterales; family Roseobacteraceae; genus Ruegeria; species Ruegeria sp. YTSC325. Next base: position 80,597 of record NZ_JBXWLY010000007.1, on the reverse strand, counting down.
GTCAAGGTGAACGGTGACCGCGTCGTCACGATGGGAGAGCTGGCGCAGATCAATTATACGTTCGAGGATCGCGAAGGCACTGCCCGGTTCAACAGCGAATCCACCGTCGCCTTGCAGGTAGTCAAGCGCAAGGGCTTCAACCTGATAGACACGGTTGAAGACGTCAAAAAGACCATTGCCGAGGCTCGCACCAAATGGCCGCCCGAGATGCAGGCCGCGATCCAGCTTGGCACATCGAACGACCAAAGCCGCATCGTCGGATCAATGGTTAGCCAGCTCGAAGGCTCGGTCCTGACGGCGATTGCACTGGTTATGATCGTGGTGCTGGCCGCATTGGGTACACGTGCAGCCCTGCTGGTTGGGTTCGCCATTCCGACCTCGTTCCTTTTGTGTTTCGCCTTTCTTGCAGTTATGGGTGTCAGCATCTCAAACATCGTTATGTTTGGTCTGATCCTTGCGGTGGGCATGCTGGTCGACGGCGCGATCGTTGTCGTGGAGTATGCTGACAAACGCATCAAGGACGGCGTCGGGCCAATGCACGCCTATGTCGAAGCCGCCCAGCGGATGTTCTGGCCCATCGTGTCCTCGACCGCGACAACGCTGTGCGCGTTTCTGCCCATGCTGTTCTGGCCCGGTGTACCGGGTGAGTTCATGGGCATGCTTCCGGTCACCCTGATCTTTGTTCTGTCAGCCTCGTTGATCGTTGCCCTAATCTACCTGCCGGTCATGGGCGGTGTTTCGGGCCGTCTGAGCCGTATGTTTGACCGCGCCTCGCACTGGCTACGTGCGAGGTTCTCATGGAACATGCGCGCCCTGATGGTGCCGCCCGCCCTTCTGCTGATGTTCCTGGGCGCGATGCAAATGTTGAACCCAGCCTTCCTGATTCCTGCGGGTGGCCTTTTGTTGGGCGCGGTTCTGTTCATCCTCGGAGCTTTTGCCGGGTCGATCACGCTGAGCGCGATCAAGATCGAGCGCGCTCCGGATCAGCACGTGCATACTGTGCGCGAACACACTCGGTTCGGGCATTTCATCAAGTTTCTGGTTGGCAACCCGATCATGCCGGTCGTTTCCATCGTCGTCGTTGCCATTCTGGTGATGGCGGTCATGTTCGCCTACGGCAATAACAACCGCGGGGTCGAGTTCTTTGTCGAAAGCGAGCCAGAGCAGGCCACGGCCTATGTCCGCGCACGGGGCAATATCTCGTTGGCGGAAAAAGACGAGATGGTGCTGGCTGCCGAGCAAATCATTGGTGCCCATCCTGCGGTCATCAATGTGTTTTCGTTTGCGGGTGAAGGGGGGCTGAACCAGAACAACGGTGGCGCACAGGCACCGGCCGACACGATCGGTCGCGTACAGTTCGAGATTATCCCGTGGGAGGACCGCCCTACCCTGTCCGAGCCGATCCTCTTTGGCCTTTTGGACCGCCAGACGATCGCTCCGGAGTATGACGGTGACTTCGTTCTGGATCAGTTGAACGCGGAACTGGCGACGTTGCCAGGGATCGTGGTCGAGATCCTGCCCTTGGAACAAGGCCCGGCTTCGGCCAAACCGGTGCACCTGCGCCTCAAGGGCGACAACCGAGAGCAGCTGACAGCCGCCACGACTGCCGCGCGGGCGGTGTTCGATAGAACTCCCGGCCTGATCAAGATCGAGGACACCCTCCCGCTGCCGGGTATCGACTGGCAGATTGACGTCGACGTCGCAAAAGCGGGCCGGTTTGGCGCGGATGTAGCGACCGTTGGCGCGATGGTGCAACTGGTCACACGCGGCCTTTTGCTGGGGGAAATGCGCCCCGAAACGGTCGATGAAGAGATCGAGATCCGTGTCCGCCTGCCCGATGAAGATCGCGTCTTGTCGACGCTGGATACTCTGAAAGTCCGGACAGCCGACGGACTGGTCCCGCTTTCCAACTTTGTCACCCGCCAGCCGGTTGCAAAACTGGCCGAGATCAACCGTGTCGACCAGCAGCGATACTTCGATGTGAAGGCGGATGTGGAACCGGGCCTCAGCAAGGTTACAACTCAGGCCGCTGACGGTACCTCCACAAGGTTGGCCGTGCTGCGACAGGTCGCTGCAGACACGACCGCAACCGATCTAAGCCTGACTGGCACCAACGGCGTTGAGTACGATGTTGTGTTGCTGACCGGGTCTGAAAACGTGGGCGCCCTTCAGGCGTTGATCGACGAAGGGTCCGCGTCGATCTCGCCGGTGAACCCCAACGAACGCATTGCAGTGCTGACAGAATGGCTGGACACGAACCCCTTTGGTCCGGCGATCTCTTGGGAATGGACCGGCGACCAAGAGGAACAGGCCGAATCCGGGGCTTTCCTTGCCAATGCATTCTTGGGTGCACTGGGGTTGATGTTCGTGATCCTGTTGGCGCAATTCAACAGCTTCTACAACTCGGTTCTGGTGCTGTTGGCGGTGGTGCTGTCGACCACCGGAGTGTTGCTGGGCATGATGGTGATGCAGCAGCCCTTCTCGATCATCATGACGGGTACAGGGATCGTAGCTTTGGCCGGGATCGTGGTGAACAATAACATTGTTCTGATCGACACCTATCAGGAATACAGCCGCTACATGCCTCGGATCGAGGCGATCATCCGCACCGCCGAGGCCCGTATTCGCCCGGTTCTGCTAACCACCCTGACCACTATGGCAGGTCTGACCCCGATGATGTTCGGCCTGTCGCTGGACTTTATCAACGGTGGTTATTCCATCGACAGCCCGACTGCGCTGTGGTGGAAGCAACTTGCAACAGCCGTGGTCTTTGGTTTGGGAATTGCAACCATCCTGACCCTGATCGTCACGCCATCATTCCTAGCCCTGCGCGTCTGGGTTTCGACCTATGCAGTGTTGCTTGCGAAACTTGTGGTTCGTGCGTCTAGCGGTCAGTCCAGCCAGGTCGCCCAGGACATGGAGACAGACAAGGCTGCACTTGAAGCACAATCGGCCGAAGTGATCTGGGACGACAAACCCGAAGACCCGCGCAAGGACACTCCACCGGGGTCACCTCTTAGGGCCGCTGAGTAATACATCGGGGTCGGCAGTGCCGGCCCCGCTTCCTTACAGGCGCGTCCAGGATTGATGAGCGCAGATATGATGCTCGCAGCCCTTCACCCGCAAAGTATCGCCCTCAAGCGTCATCTGCGGCACGGCATCCACGTCAATCAGGGGAACCCAGAATTCGCCCCCTCCGTATTTGCCATTGCCTTCGCTGGTCACATCCCAAAACAGTTTCTTACCGATGTTGGGCGTCTGAACCTCTTTGCCCGACGCGTCATACGCCGACAGGATTTGCCCGCAAAACGCATCGCCACACGCGGTAATCTTGATGTGCGACGTCAGGTTCTTGCGATCCGGCTCGGTCTTCCAGACGCCTATGATCGGGTCATCTCCGGCCCAAGCTGCACTGCATGTCAGCGTTGCCACGCAAACAAAGGATATCCACGAAAACTGACGCATTCCAACACCTCCGGAGAATATCCCGAAGTCTAGCACAAGATTACGCTGCTTGCGCGTCCGATTGCTGCCGGTTCCACAATTGCGCGTACCGCCCTTCACGCTGCAGCAATTCGTCATGAGTGCCTTGTTCGATGATCTCGCCACGTTCCAACACAACAATACGATCGGACTCGGCGATTGTGCTAAGACGATGGGCAATGGTCAGCACCGTGCGTCCTTTGCCAGCTTGGGCCAACGCGTCCTTGATCTCTTGCTCGGTGTCGGTATCCAGCGCCGATGTCGCTTCGTCCAGCAAGAGGATCGGAGGGTTCTTGAGCAACGTGCGCGCGATCCCAACCCGCTGCTTTTCCCCGCCTGAAAGTTTCAGCCCACGTTCCCCAACCTTGGTGTCATAGCCTTCAGGCAACGTAACGATAAAGTCGTGGATTTGCGCCGCTCTTGCGGCGGCTTCGACATCCTCTTGCGTGGCACCATTGCGGCCGTACGCGATGTTGTAGCGGATCGTATCGTTGAACAATACGGTATCCTGCGGGACAACTCCGATGGCCGAATGCAGGCTGGTTTGCGACACGTCCCGTACGTCCTGCCCGTCGATTTTCAATGCCCCGCCGGTCACATCATAGAACCGAAACAGCAGACGCCCTATTGTGGATTTACCCGACCCTGTTGCCCCCACGATTGCCACAGTCTGCCCCGCAGGAACGGTCAACGACACGCCCTTCAGGATTTCACGGTCAGGATCATACCCAAACCGGACATCCTGTAGCGTCACCTCGCCGCCGGTCACATCCAGCGCGGGCGCATTGGGCTTATCCGTTACCTCGGCCGGCTGCTCTAACAGATCGAACATCTGCCCCATATCAACCAGAGCCTGCCGGATCTCACGATAGACCGTTCCCAGAAAGTTCAAAGGCACTGTAATCTGGATCATGTAGGCATTCACCATCACGAAATCGCCCACGGTTAATGTACCCGCTTGCACGCCCAGCGCGGCCAGCACCATGACCCCGATCAACCCACAGGTAATCAGGAAGGACTGCCCGAAATTCAGGAAAGCCAATGAGTACGCCGTTTTGAGCGCGGCCCCAGCGTAAGCCTTCATCGACACGTCATACCGCTCAGCTTCGCGTTCTTCCGCATTGAAATACTTGACGGTTTCAAAATTCAGCAGACTATCGATGGCGCGTTGGTTGGCTTCGGTGTCCTGATCGTTCATCTCACGGCGCAATTTTACGCGCCATTCTGTCACCGCAAAAGTGAACCAGATGTACAGCGCGATGGTGACCGCGACCACAACCAGATACCACACGTCGAACAACCACATCAGGATGATCGCAACCAATAGCAGCTCAAGGATCAAAGGCCCGATAGAGAACAATAGGAATCGCAGTAGAAAATCGACCCCCTTGACGCCACGCTCGATGATCCGGCTAAGGCCACCGGTACGGCGGGTCACGTGATAGCGCATCGACAATTGGTGTATGTGCTGAAAGGTCTCAAGCGCCAAGGCCCGCAATGCCCGCTGACCGACAGGTGCAAACGCCGCATCGCGCAACTGCTGGAACCCCACCGTCATCATCCGCGCAACACCGTAAGCGACCGTCAGCCCAACGGCTCCGAGTGCGAGCGGAGGCACCCCCTCGGCGGCAAGGCTGTCAACCGCGCCCTTGTAAAGGATCGGCGTGTAGACAGCGATCAGCTTGGCGATAACCAACATACTCATGGCGATAACGACACGTCGTTTCACCCATGGCTCATCCTCGGGCCATAGATAGGGGGCGACCTTGCGGATCGTTCGCCAGCCGGAATGGCGTTCGTCGACCTGGGGCATGTCGTCGGAATGCATATGGGCTGCTCGTCTCATCACGTACCAAACCTGCGGTCAGAGATTGGCCCCTGACCCAAGAGGGTCAGAAGTACAGGATTACTCGGGAATGGTGAAGACCTGCCCTGGATAGATCAGATCAGGATCACGGATCGCATTGCGGTTGGCTTCGAACACACGCACGAACAAAAGCCCATCCCCATAGCGATCACGCGAGATTGCCCACAACGTGTCGCCCTCCTGAACAGTGACCGAACGGATGACCGGCGCATCGGGTGCGGCAGACCCATTGGCGGCATCAGCGGCACGCAGAACTTCTAGAGGTTCGCGTTTGAAGGGCGTCTCAAGACGGCTGACGACGGTTCCGTCCGTACCGACCTCATCCACCCGCAAGGTGTAAACACCGGGGTCGACCCCCTCAAGCTCGCTGCGCCACTTACCGTCATCGGTTGGCGGCAAATCCGCAACCAATCGGTTGTTCAAGTAAAGGCGCACCACCGAACCATCAGGCACGCGGCCCGTCAACTCGACATCACCGGCGTCAGAATACCCGATAGTGTCCAGTGCAACCTGATCCGATGCGCTGTCCTGCGGAGACGCAGGTTGCACCAGCTCAACCCCGTCTTCACCCGAACGCAGTATCGCAACCTGTTGATTTTGGGTTTCTTCCTGCACAGGCTCTTCCGGAGCGTCAAGCACAGCATCCGCGGTCGGAGCGGTTTCCGCTTGCGCGGTGTCTAGCTGTTCGCCGCCCTGTGTCGGGGCGCCCGTCTCGTTCTGTTCATCGTCGGACTGCTGACTGGCGCTCGCGACCTGATCATCCTCGGGCACTGACGTCTCAGTCTGCGCAGTTTCAGCACCTGCCGAAGAGGATTCCCGCGCTTCGGGCGTTGCCGGTGCGTCTTCAGCGGGTTCAGCCGCCGTAATTTCGACCTTGGGCTCGGGTAAGGCAGCGATCAAGTAGTCATCCGACCGGACCGGCTGATCGTCTTTGTCTGTCTCCAACACAAGCCCCCGCGCGGTGTTGGCGAACGGGATCGTGACGAATACGGCAAACTGGCCGCTGCCGTCGACCGTAAAGCTGTGCAGAGTTTCCCCATCCAGCAGGACGCGCACCAAAGCACCTGGCTCAGCCGAGCCGGACAGAACCGCGTTCCCGTCCGGTTCAACGAATATCTGATCAAGAGTCGGCGGTGACACTTCGGGCGCCGCTTCAGTTTCTGCTTGGGCCGTTTCTACTTTCGGCTCTGCGGGAGCCTCGGTCTCAGCCGCTTCTGTGTTTTCCGAAGGGCTTGGTTTGCTGCCTTCACCCTCGGACACGGCCGCGCTTTGCTCTGTTGCGGTGTCTTGAACCGGCTGATCTGCCACATCCGTTTGAGCGCCCGACCCTTCGGGCTCTTGGTCAAACACCCCGGACATATAGGCCCCTGTGGCCCCGACCAGAACCAGTATCCCGATGATCACCCCCCAGGTGACAGGACCGGTGCTTTCGCTTCCCGACTTGGCGTCCATTTTTTTCCTTTCACTCCGCAGCGCAAATGCTTTGACTTCCACACATTCTGCGTGACGGTTGAGCCAATCTATCAATCCCGCTACCAGGGGTCAAAACCGCAGTTACAACCCCGGAGAGCCTATATAATGACCCAGAAATCCGTCTGTGTGTATTGCGGGTCACGCAATGGTGTTAATTCGGCCTATGCACAGGCTGCGCGCACATTCGGGCGGCACCTTGCCAAAGAAGGCTGGCGTCTGGTCTACGGCGCCGGAGATGTGGGGCTGATGGGAGAGGTCGCCCGCGCCACACAAGACGCAGGAGGAGACACGTTCGGCGTCATCCCAGTTCACCTGTTACAGCGCGAGGTTGGCAAGACCGACCTGACCCGTTTTGTGATCACCGAAACGATGCACGAGCGTAAGAAGGTCATGATCATGAACGCGGATGCGGTTGTCGTCCTTCCCGGCGGCCCCGGATCGCTGGACGAGCTGTTCGAAGCGTTGACATGGCGCCAGTTGGGCCTGCACGACAAACCCATTCTGGTGATGAACGTGGACGGGTATTGGGACGCCCTGCACGATCTAGTGCAGCAGGTCATTGGTCAGGGCTTTGCCGACGCTTCGCTGGGCGATTTCATTACGTGGGTCGACGGGCCGGAGACGGCCATGGCAAATCTGCGGACACTGTTGGCCGCCCGCATGGGATAAGCAGGCGAGCGTGTCGCCTGCTTTCGGAATTTAGTCTAAGTTGCAGGCTTCAAACGGTTAATCAAAACCTGCTCGACCTTATGGAGTGGGTGGTTGGTCAAAGTCTTGTCAACTTCGGCCACGACCTTGCCCAGCACTTCGCTGTGCAGACGCCGACGCAAAAGGCCCAGGACATGAGGGCTGGCGACCAGGACAAGCCGTTTATACGCTCCCTTCAACCCCTTTCGGTTCAACAGGTTAGCAACGTCTTGCACGAACAGAGACTTTGCCTGCGCTTTCCACTTGGGTTCTTCAACCGCGGATTTCTGGTTCGGACCAGCATCAGCGCGCCGCCCTGCCCGATCCGATGGTCGGCCTGCCGGCCCGTCGGTCTCTTCGACGGAAACAATCATCAAATTCGGGTCTTCCGCGTCCGTAATGTTCTCCATGAACAGTGCTTTTTCGCCGTCAGCAATGACAATCCAAGTTCCCTGTGAAAGTGCGACCATCGTGATCTCCTGTTGTGGTTTTATGTGACCATCCCTTGTTCAACGGACATAGGTATCCCTTTGCGCGCCAACGGTTTTTCAGCGCGCTGCTCGAGCTTTTTTAGTAGATTGGCGGTTCTCTCCCTCCGCCTAATATAGCTAGGGACGACCGGGGCCCGTACAATACTCATTCAGATTAATTCGAATTTATCGGCGGGAAACTACCGATGGGTACGCTAGCGAACCAGAAGCGGATGAAGATGCTAATATGCGAACCGGCAAATAAAGTTTGCCGCACAGTGCAACCAATTCAATTTCTGCCGAGCGGGACAAAGCTGCCGTTGGCCGCACCGCAGCACGCCTTACCCGAATGAACGTCCGGTTGGCGGACATTGGTGCCATTCGAGGAAAGCCTTTAGCCCACGCTCTCAAAATTCCACTTGCTAATTCTGAGCTTTGACGGGGACGCGAAACCCTCAAGCTCGGGTCGACCGAAATCAATGGCGGTAGACGTAGTCAAACCGATGCTGTACCGTGAACCGACGGCAGATCAGGCAGAAGCAATTCCTTTCCATCTTTGAGGGAAGTATAATGCCGCGAAAACCACCGAAAAACGATAGCGAAAGCTCTGTAGTCGACTTGGGCGTGCTTGCGTCCAAAAAAAACTTCGATAGCTATATAGATCACCTTTATACTGAAGAGGAGAATGTTCCTCACTTCGATTTTTATTCCGCCAAGGGAAAACAGGCTCCGGTTCATGTTGTTGGCAGTGATGTCAGTGAGGATGTTATTCTCACTGACTTGGACGATGTCGCCGAAATGGGTGACGGCAACGACGTGGTCGTCGGTCTGTATGGGAATGATACAATCTCGGGTGGTGATGGTGGCGACTATTTGTTCGGAGATACGGATTGGGCAGTTGGCTTCGGCCAGAACTCCGACGATGTTTTGAACGGCGGAGCAGACGATGACCTGATCGTAGGCGACGCTCCGAACCTATACGGCGACACTGTCGGAGGGAACGATATCATTGTCGGAGGGACTGGGAACGACGACCTCTGGGGAGATGGTTCTCTCTTTGAACAGGCCCAAGGAGGAGCCGACAGCTTCGTTTTTGAACCGGACAGTGGGCTAGATACCATCCATGACTTTGAAGTGGGAAAAGATAAGCTGGATATTTCCGGGTATGGTATTGCCGAGACAGAGTTCTTGTCGCTGGATATTCAAGAGATAAACGGTAACACGATCATCGACCTTGACAGCACCGCTTTGGACTTGAACGAAATTACACTTCTAGGAGTCGTCGGTGTAAGTGCTGATGATTTCGTCTTTGCCTAGTGTGGAAAGTCGCGTGAACCACCATTGATGCAGTCATTCGCTGCGCTTTATCCAAACGTCTTCTTTGGGCTCAAAGCGGTCATAGAAATGAAGAATGCTGCCGATTCCTCAACCTCCTGCAGCAACTGTTTACTTCAAAAGAAAAAGGCCTGCTCACTCACGCAAGCAGGCCCTCAAAAACGTACTACCGGTCAGCCGATCACATCCGCGAGGCGACGTTTTCCCAGTTGACCAGATTGTCCAGGAAGTTGGTCAGGTAGGCCGGACGCTTGTTGCGGAAGTCGATGTAGTAGGAATGCTCCCACACATCGCAACCCAGCAACGCTGTCTGACCAAAGCACAGTGGGTTCACGCCGTTTTCAGTCTTGGTGACAGCCAGCGAGCCGTCTGCGTTCTTGACCAGCCACGCCCAGCCCGAGCCGAACTGGCCAGCACCTGCCGCGCTGAACTGCGATTTGAATTCGTCAACCGAACCAAAGCTTTCGACCAGAGCCTTCTCCAGCTCACCGGGCATGGCGTTATCGCCGGGGCCCATCATCTCCCAGAACTGGTTGTGGTTCCACAACTGGCTGATGTTGTTGAAGATACCGTTCTGGGCGACAGCATTTGCGTCATAGGTCCCCACGATGATCTCTTCCATCGACTTGCCGTCCCATTCGGTTCCGGCGATCAGCTTGTTGCCGTTGTCGACATAGGCCTTGTGGTGCAGGTCGTGGTGATATTCCAATGTTTCCGCGGACATGCCCTTGGCTGCCAGCGCGTCATGTGCATAAGGAAGATCAGGAAGTTCAAAAGCCATCTCGGCCCCCTGTTGAAATGATTGTTGCGGTTCCAAAGGTTAAATGCTTTGGCAACGGCCATAGGTCAAGGGCAGAGACAAGAAAACCCGGAGGTCCGCGATGCTGACACAGGCGCGCAAGATGTTTTACCGCGCCCGCGGATACTATTCAGGCAGCCTGAATGGAGAACGGTTTCGACTGGACCCCTACCATTCGAAATTCTGGCGCAAGGCCACTGCTGGCCTGTGGGAGCCCGAGACTTTTGCCGTGTTGGATGCTCATCTGAAACCCGAAAGTGATTATTTGGATATAGGTGCATGGATCGGCCCTACCGTTCTTTACGGCGCGCGGCGCGCGCGACATGTATGGTGCTTTGAGCCTGACCCCACCGCTTACCGGTACCTGGCCTGGAACATGGATTTGAACAACGTCCGCAACGTCTCGGCCTTTGGCGTAGCCCTGTCGGATCGGTTCGGCGTTGCACGTATGGCCTCGGTAAGGGGAGAGCCCGGTGATTCCACCAGTTCCCTTTTGCATGACGCGGCTCATGGCAGTGATGCGCTGACCATTGCCTGGGATCAGTTCGAAGCCGCGACCGACCTGTCCAGTGTATCACTCGTTAAAATGGATATCGAGGGGGCAGAATACATGGTTCTGCCCAGCCTTATTCCGTTTCTGAAAGTGACCCGCCCCGCGCTTTATCTTTCTACCCACGCGCCGCTTTTGCCCGAGGCGCAACGTCAGGATCGAATGGCCAAACTGGCGGATTTGTTGTCGTTTTACCCATCTTGCCGCAATGCCAACGGCGAAGAGGTCGGGGTGCAAGCCCTGACTGCGCCAACGTCGTTGAACGGTTTTCAGTCGTTTGTCTTAAGCGGTTAGGCTTTTTCCCAGCCGCTTGTAGGTCTAAAACAAGGTAGGCGCGGATATCGGCTGGCAGCGCCCAATTCCACTGGGTCGGTTTCCCAAATTGGCCTGCGGGAAACTTGCCGACATCTTTAACTTGTTCGTCTCGGGGTCGACTGTCGCAGTATACGACACACGGTATTGGCGCGTAGAGTTTGAGGACAGTGTAAGGCGCCATGACAATCGGTATTCGCCTTTTCGCGTGAGTTTCAACTTGGCATTTGCTGGTGTGTTTTCATCAATCCGCGCAAGCTCATTGGCAGAGCGGATTGCGCCATCGAATGCCCGCGCGCGCTTAGTGTCAGCATCGACACTCAGCAAGACAACCGGAGGAATCCATCCTTGCGCTTCCAAGCTGTGTAACTCGCACTCATAATTCACGATGCCCGCCTGAGCAGACGCCGTACACATCACAGCCGCGATCGAATACAAAAACTGTTTCAAAATCCTAGTCTCCTAAATCAGGATTTGGGGGTTCCAATACCTTTGCAACGTCCTTTTGCAAAACCGTCGCGCGCCGCTCATGCGGATACAGTGGAAGGCTTTGTAATCGCTTTCATCGTTCTGCGATCCAAAGAAATCGAGAACTCCTGATCCCTCAAATCGATTGCATCAATACGCGATTCATTACCTGCATACGTTCTTCCCGTAGCCGCATAAAAACAGGTCTGACCGACCCACGCGATCGACAATTTGATCGGAGAATCTCGTCGGATTCGGCCCGGCCCTGTGTCAGTTACGATGCCCGGAATCTCGACCTCATGCAGCAGAGCGGAACGCCCGAATTCGTCCACTGGAAACACCACTTTCTCAGGTGTCGGACGATTCGCCAGGCCTTTGCCGAATGTGCACCCCAAAGTTTCTTTATATGTCTCAGCCAAAACCACAGCTGGCGAGACGATCAATGCGGCACAAACCGCAATCATTCTTAGTGAAATCATTAATTCCGTTTACCCTAGCAGCACTGTTGAACACTATCGGCACTCCACACGTCATACGTGATAATATCAGCCAACACTCTAACAATGAGTGTCGCTTGAAGGAAATCCATTCTTACGTCACGAACCAAGCTGATCGGATCAATCACAACTGTGCTGTCGCAGCAACAAAAAGGGCCACCAGGTTCCCCGGCAGCCCAAAAATCTAGCGTTTTAAAATGCTTAGTAAACACCAACCTCACTGCCCGGTTGCGCCGCAACCTTAAGCAGTTTGAACGCGTAGTCTGCGACTGATCGGAAGCAAACCACGCGGAAGGTCTCGGCGTCGTCCATCCAGAACGCGCCCGCAACCTGCGCCAAACGCGAGCGGCGGATCTGGCCGGGCTGGAAGGCATCTGCCGACAAATCAACCGGAGCCAGCTTGCCCATTACCTCACGCGCAGAAGATCCCGAAACGCAGAACACCGCCCTGGCATCCGAGACGTTCACGGCCAGCGCATGTGTGCCGCTAAGCGTTTCGGTCATCTGCGCCAGTTTGGCGTTCACCTCTGAATAGGGCACCAGCACCAGCAATTCGTCCGGAGACATCCAGCACACGCCGGTATCCCCGTTGACGCTTGCCTCGCGCTGACCGGGCACTTTCTGCCCGGTAGCGTCCTTGACGGACTTGGCCAGTACCTTGTCGGACAGATCGCCGCGCAGGGTGATCATTCCTTGCAAGCCGCATTCCGCTACCTTGGCGATGCCGTCATAACTGGCGTGGTTCAGTGCGCTGATGGGTTCAGACATTCTGCTTCTCCCCGTCCTTATCGTAAAAGATCGGATCGACGATCTTGGCCTTGTAGGTTTTGCCGTCGGTTCCCGGAAACTCGACAATCTCGCCCATTCGGTCAGGACCGTGCTTGATCAGGCCCATGGCGATGCCCTTGCCCAGATTGGCCGAGTAATAGGTCGAGGTGACGCGCCCGATCATGTTGCGCTGACCGTTGGCATTGACGCCCTCGCCCACCGCATAGGCACCATCGGGAAGGACAGAACCATCCACAGTCTCAAGTCCGACCAGTTTCCAACGGTCCGGATCGGCCATATGGCTGCGCGTGTGGGCGCGCTTGCCCAGATAGTCCTCTTTCTTTTTCGACAGCGCCCAGTGTAGCCCCAGATCTTGCGGGATCACGGTGCCGTCTGTCTCGTCCCCGATCATGATAAAGCCCTTTTCGGCCCGCAGGATGTGCAGACATTCAGTGCCGTAAGGCATCACGCCGAACTCTTTGCCCGCGTCGATCAGAGCATCCCAGAACGCCTGACCCTGAGACGCGGGAACCGCGATTTCATAGGACAGTTCACCCGAGAACGAGATGCGGTAGGCCCGCGCATCGAACGCGCCGATCTTGCCGTCACGCCATTCCATGAAAGGCAGCGCTTCTTTCGAGACATCCATGCCGCCGCCTGCTTGAGCGTTCAGCTTCTCCAGCACCTTGCGGGCGTTGGGGCCAACAACAGCAACCTGCGCGTATTGCTCGGTGACGTTCGCGACATAGATTTTCCAGTCCCACCACTCCGTCTGCAGCCATTCTTCCATGTGACCATGGATACGCTCGGCACCGCCGGTGGTGGTGTGGCACAGCCATGTATCTTCGTCGATCCGCGCGACAACACCGTCGTCGATCAGGAAGCCGTTCTCTGAACACATCAGGCCATAGCGGCATTTGCCGACCTTCAGCGTGGACATCATGTTAGTGTACATCATGTCCAGGAACTTGCCCGCATCGGGCCCTTTGACGATCAGCTTACCCAATGTCGAGGCGTCCAGCAGGCCGAGGTTTTCACGGGTATTCTTCACCTCGCGATTGACCGCGTCATGCACGGACTCACCGGGACGGACATAGGCATAGGTCCGACGCCAATGGCCGACCGGCTCCCAGTCTGCACCGTTCTTGTCGTGCCAGTTGTGCATCGGGGTTTGGCGGATCGGCTGGAACACCTCACCGCGCGCTTCGCCACCGATCGACGCCAGCGAGATGGGCGTATAGGGCGGGCGGAAGGTGGTGGTGCCGACCTTCGGAATCTCTGAATCCAGGGCATCAGCAAGGATCGCTAAACCATTGATGTTACTCAACTTACCTTGGTCGGTCGCCATGCCCAGCGTGGTGTAACGCTTGGTGTGTTCGACGCTTTCGTAACCTTCGCGCGCCGCCAGCTGAACGTCGGAGACTTTGACGTCGTTCTGGAAATCCAGCCAGGATTTCATCCGCAAACCGATCTCGGCATTCGCCGGCATCAGCCAGACCGCCGCCATCGGAGCCTCAGCCGTGGTCTCACCGACCGGGGCCTTGGTGCGCTTCGCTGTGAACCCGGCCGCCTTGGCCGCTGCTTTACCCGCCGCATCCGCGTCGGTCAGAACATCGCCCAGCGCCAGCGGACCATTCGACGAGCCCGCGGCCAGCACGAACCCTTCGCCATCAGCACCAAGCGGAGGTCGCGACGGGTCAGGACGGAAATGCGCCTGCGCCTCGTCCCAGATCAACTTGCCGCCGCAATGCGACCACATGTGAACGACCGGAGACCAGCCGCCCGACATGGCGACCGCGTCGCATTCGACCTCTTCACGCGCGCCACCGATGCCTTCTTGATTGCACAGCTCGACCTTTTTGACGCGCTTGCCGCCTTTGACCTTGGCAATCGCTTTGCCGGGGTCAACGCGGATACCAAGTTCGCGCGCCTCATTCGCCAGCGGACCAGCCGTGTCGCGTGCATCGACCACGCGCAGCACATCCACACCGGCTTTCTTGAGGGTGATCGCGGTGCGATAGGCGTCGTCGTTATTGGTGGCCACAATCACACGCTCGCCGGGGGTCACGCCCCAGTTCACCACATAGTCGCGCATGGCCGAGGCCAGCATCACGCCCGGCACATCGTTGCCCGCAAAGGACAACGGACGCTCGATCGCGCCGGTGGCAGTTACCACCTGTTTCGCGCGGATGCGCCACAGCCGGTGACGTGGGCCTTGGGTGCCCGGTTTGTGATCGGTCAGGCGCTCATATCCCAGCACGTAACCGTGGTCATAAACCCCGGCCCCCATGCAACGATTGCGCATCGTGACGTTGTCCATTGCTTCGAGTTCGGAAACCAATTGTTCCACGAACTTATCCACAGGCTCGTCATTGATCGTGCCGCCATCAACCGGAGCACGCCCTCCCCAATGCGCTGTCTGCTCGATCAGCATGACTTTGGCACCGGACGCGGCTGCCACCTTCGCAGCCTGCAGACCCGCCACACCGCCGCCGATCACCAGAACATCGGTGAAGTGATAGAAGTGCTCATAGGTGTCCGCATCGCGGTTGTCCTTGTCGGGCGCTTTGCCCAGACCGGCGGACTGACGGATGAACGGCTCGTAGACGTGTTTCCAGAACGGTTTCGGATGGATGAACGTCTTGTAGTAGAAGCCAGCCGGCAGGAACCGCGCCAGCGCCGTGTTCACGGCACCAATGTCGAACTCGAGATTCGGCCAGTGGTTCTGCGAGATCGAGGTCAAGCCATTGAACAGCTCGGTCGTGGTGGCGCGCTGGTTCGGCTCGAACCGGTTGCCCTGTCCCAGGCCGACCAGAGCGTTCGGCTCTTCCGCGCCGCTGGCGACAACGCCGCGCGGACGGTGATATTTGAACGACCGGCCCATCATCATCTGATCATTGGCCAGCAGGGCCGAGGCAAGCGTGTCGCCCTCGTAGCCCTGCATCGAGGTGCCGTTAAAGGTGAATGTGACCTGTTTCGACCGGTCGATCAGCCGGCCTTGGTTTGCGAGACGGGTGCTCATGTTGCGGACCTTTCGCAGGCGGAATTACGGGTGGCTGGGCGGATCATTCGAACTCTCTCCAGGTCCAGCCGGGGCGCTTGGCGGTTATCGCTTCGCGGATTTCTTTGGGCGGCTCGGTGGTCTGGGCCGAATAGGTGCCAAATACCTCTAGCGTGTCGGTCGCACGCGCGGCGTGGAACCACTTGCCACAGCCATTCACGTGACGCCAGCGTTCAAAGTGCACACCTTTGGGGTTTTCACGCATGAACAGATAGTCGTGGAACTCGTCATCAGACGCGCCGGGACCAAAGCGCTTCAGATGCGCTTCGCCGCCAGCGGCCAGTTCAGTTTCTTCGGCATCGACGCCGCAATAGGGGCAATTCAGGATCAGCATATGGTCATCCTTTTCTCGGTTGGTCGACACTCGGGCCGACCAGAATTCTGTGTTGTGGTCACTTCGGGCAGAGCCCTTAGTGTGCCACCCCGGCGGCGACGCTTTCGTCGATGAAACGGCCTTCCTTAAAACGCTCCAGCGTGAAGGCTTCGGTCAGCGGCGAATGGCCCGTGGCCATCAGTTGCGCCATACCCCAGCCCGAACCCGGAATGGCCTTGAAGCCACCCGTGCCCCAACCTGCGTTGATGAAACAGCCCTGCAGCGGCGTTTTCGACAGGATCGGAGACCGGTCGCCGGTCATGTCCACAATACCGCCCCACTGGCGCAACATCTTCAGGCGCGAAATCATCGGGAAGGTCTCGACCAGCGCCCGCACAGTTTCCTCAATATGATGGAACGAACCGCGCTGGGTGAAGTTGTTATAAGCGTCGGTGCCGCCACCGATGACCATCTCGCCCTTGTCGGATTGCGACATATAGCCATGCACGGTGTTGGCCATTACGACCACGTCCATGCAGGGTTTGATCGGCTCGGACACCAGCGCTTGCAGCGCTACGGCCTCAAGCGGCAGACGGAAGCCCGCCATCTCAGCCAGTTGACCGGAATGGCCCGCGACCACGATGCCTAGTTTTTCACAGTCAATCGCACCTTTGGTGGTGTCGACGCCGACAACGCGGCCATTGTCCTGACGTACGCCAGTGACTTCGCATTGCTGGATGATGTCCATCCCCATAGCCGAACACGCACGGGCATAACCCCAGGCCACCGCATCGTGACGCGCGGTGCCACCGCGTTCCTGCCAAAGACCGCCCAATACCGGATAGCGCGGCCCGTCCAGATTGATGATCGGCACCAGCTCTTTGACGCGCTCGGGCGTGATCCATTCGGTCTTCACGCCTTGCAACGCGTTGGCATGGGCCGTGCGCTGATAGCCACGGATCTCGTGCTGGGTTTGCGCCAGCATGATCACCCCACGCGGACTGAACATCACGTTATAGTTCAGATCCTGGCTCAGGTCCTCGTAAAGGCTGCGCGCCTTTTCATACAGCGCCGCCGACGGATCCTGCAAATAGTTCGACCGGATGATGGTCGTGTTCCGGCCGGTATTCCCACCACCCAGCCAACCCTTTTCGATCACCGCGACATTTTGAATGCCGTAGTTCTTTCCAAGGTAATACGCCGTGGCCAGTCCATGGCCGCCAGCACCGACGATGATCACGTCATATTTCTTCTTTGGCTCGGGCGAGCGCCAAGCGCGCTCCCATCCTGTGTGATAGCGCAGCGCTTCGCGCGCCACAGCAAAGGCTGAATAGTGTTTCATAAGCGAATCCATCCGGTTCGGTGATTGTGCGCAGATATGCCGTGTAACGACAGTATACCCCTGCCATCCAACGCCGTAATAGCGCACTATTGCGACATAGCCCTCAATATTGCGACATGAAGTCGTCTCGCGGCCATTTGCCCCTTTTTTCCGACTGCTCGCGGGTCTAAGTCAAGGCAGCCATTTAGGAGCTAACATGACTTTCTGGGCCCTCTTGATCCTGACCGCGCTGCTGATCGCAGTGTTCCTTGGATATTCCATGCTGAAGGGACGCAAAGACCGCGAACCCGCAGCCGCTTTTGACCTTCGCGTTTATCGCGAGCAGTTGGCTGGTGTGGACCGTGATCTTGCACGTGGTGTGATCAGTGAGGCCGATGCGGAACGGGTGCGGACCGAAATCTCGCGCCGGATTCTGTCTGCTGACGCGCAGATGCGTGCGCAGGGGACACAGGATGGCCCTCCAGTCTGGGCCAATACGGTGGCTATTGTCGTGGTTGCCGCTGTCCTGATCGGCGGCGGTTTTTGGATCTACCGCCAAATGGGCGCCGCCGGATTGCCGGACCAGCCCTTGTCGCTACGTAAGGAGTTGGCCGAAACAATGCGGGCCGAACGCCCCAGCCAGGCCGAAGCCGAAGCCGAAGTTCTACCTGACTTGCCCGAGCAACTGGACGAAGGATACGCCAACCTGTTGCAACAGCTGCGCAATACGGTTGCCGAACGTCCCGACGATTTGCAAGGGCACGTACTGCTTGCCCAGCACGAGGCGAATGCTGGCAATTTTGCAGCGGCATACAAAGCGCAGCAGCGGGTGATTGAACTCTCGGGTGGAGCGGTTCCTGCAGATGCTTACGCACATCTGGCCGAAATGATGATCCTGGCCGCTAACGGCTATATATCACCCGAAGCCGAAGACGCACTTCGGCAGTCCTTGCAACGTGATCCCCGAAACGGCCCCGCGCAATACTATCTTGGACGGATGATGACACAGGTTGGCCGTCCTGACATCGGATATCGCATCTGGGTCGAGGCGCTGCGCACATCGCCCGCAGACTCGCCCTGGGCACAGGCCATGCGCGCCCAGTTGGAGGAGTTGGCGTTCCGCGCCGGTGTCTTCAACCCACCAAACATCCCGGCCCCGTCCGGACCGTCTCAGGAAGACGTGGAAGCCGCCGCAGACCTGACACCTGAAGAACGCCAACAGATGATCATGGGCATGGTCAACCAGCTTTCGGATCGACTGGCGACCGAAGGCGGACCACCCGAGGACTGGGCGCGGCTGATCAGTGCACTGGGCGTTTTGGGTGAAGGTCAGCGCGCGATCGACATCATGCAAGAGGCAAACGCGGTCTTTGCCGGGGATGCCGAGGCGTTGGAGATCATTGACGCCGCCGCATTGCAGGCCGGGATCGCGCAATGATCCATGACGCGTTCGAGGATTTCGCCGCTTCGCTCACACCGATGACCGCATTGATGGGATTGGATTTGGGCGAAAAAACCATCGGTGTGGCCGTCTCGGACCGGATGCGCGGTGTGGCCAGCCCTTTGGAAACCGTTCGGCGCAAAAAGTTCACTCTGGACTCTGCGCGCCTGCTGGAATTGATCGCCGAGCGCGAGATCGGAGGGGTCATTCTTGGCCTGCCGAAAAACATGGACGGATCAGAAGGTCCGAGGTGCCAATCCACGCGCGCGTTTGCCCGCAACATGATGCGTTTGACCGAAATTCCCATCGGGTTCTGGGACGAGCGCCTCAGCACGGTTGCGGCAGAAAAGGCACTGCTCGAGGCGGATACGACACGAAAACGTCGCGGACAGGTTATCGACCACGTTGCAGCAGGCTATATTCTGCAAGGAGCGCTGGACAGATTGCGCTTTCTCTAAGGATCGGATGACACCAATGACAAACATGGTCTGGAAACGGAACGAGGTCGAAAGCCCCTGCGTCCAGATTTGTGTCGTTCACCCGACCGAGCGGATCTGCACTGGTTGCTATCGGACCATCGACGAGATCACACGTTGGTCCAAGATGGACAGTTCCGAACGCGCCGAGATCATGGAAGCCCTGCCCGCACGAAAGCCGCAGCTTGCGAAACGGCGTGGCGGTCGTTCGGCCCGCCTGAACAAATCCTGAGCCACAGGCTGAGCCTGCGCCGTTGCAGGTTGGTCTGAACTCCGAGGGGGTCAAGTTCGAAGACAAGTGGTGAGTGAGTGGCAACCCACAACGGCGCGCTTCAGCATTGGTGTTTTCCAGACGTGGCAAGACCGGAAAACCCTTGAACCCTATTTCTTTTTTGACTGACTGATCAAGAAATAATCAGAGGCGAGCGTGCTTACCTTGCGTCAACCTAAGGGCGATCCAACTTGATGGTGCCGGTTATCCTGCAGCCAGCCAAGTTTTCGCGTGTTCAATATCTTCCGACGGGAAATATTGGGTTCGGGTGCCCAGCACATGACCGGCCACGCGTTGCGCCATATGCTGCCAGGCCTTGTCGCCAACAATCGCCGCACGATCCAGCAACCCGATATGACCGCGTGCCAGTCGGAAATGCGCAGCCAGAGCAGACAATCCCTGCCATCCGTCAAACTCCCGCAGGTCGATCAGCAGGCGAAAACCGGTTTTCCCTGCAAGCATCTGGTCCAGATGCGCCTCGGCCTTTTGATACACTTCGGGGTCAACCTTACCCAACAGGCTGATCTGAACGCATGGCCCACCAAGATCGGTCACATGGATCAACCCGAGGGATTCGCGGATCCAACGACGCGCTGTTTCGACCTCGGACAGTTCAAATACCTGGACCGGACAAGGCAAAATCGGAGCCGCCAATCGCACACTGGTCTGAACCCAACTCTGATCGGCCACCACGGCAATCCGGTCGAACCCGCGCCAATGGCTTAGGCCCAACTTAGTGTCCGCCCAAGCAGCACCCAGGTCGTACCCTTTGAATTCGGGCTGAACGATTGCCATCAATCGAACGGTTTCATGTTCGATCAGCGCGGCCTCGATGGCGGGAATTAAAGTATCGCTGTAATCCGCGCTGGTGACTTCGCCGGACAGCTCGACTTCGATCTGTGCTCCGTCGGCGAGTGTGTGGACCGTAATCATGACCCCATACCTCCTAACCAATACATGGCTGTAGGTTACGGGAATTCGATCCACTCGGCCACACCGCCTTGGAATTCCGGGCGGAAATAGGCGATCATCCGACCATCTGGCCCAGCCGAAGCACTGTCCGACCAAGGGGCCACCCCATGCAGGCAGTGACGGTGCAAAAGATACGTCTCACCAGGACTGGCGGGCAATTCCAGGCGAGTGCAGGTCTCGAACACCTCGCGTCGGGCAGACTGATAGATGTCTGTAACATCCACCTCGTGCAACGTATCACGCGGTCTACCATGCAGAGCCTTTTCGAAAGCTGCCCGCAAGACCTTATGGCTGCCTTCCCATAAAACCATCGGCGAAGCATCAGCGCTCACTTCGGTCAGCGGAAGGCCAAGTATCCAGGCGTGCGGCTCGTCCACTCTGCGGTGACGGTCAGGACCCGTAGGGCGCAACCCATCCACATGCGCTGCATCACGGTTGCGTCGGTAACGCCCGGCTGCCTCGCTTTCGCCGCGGCGTGGCTTGGGGTAGCCGGGATACATCACAGACACCTGCCCCTTGTGCAACGGCAGAGTTCCATAATGCTCGGTCACGAATTCCAGCGCCTGGCCCTGCAGCGGCCCTGATCGCCCCACCCTGCCCTCTACATCGTTGTCCAGCGCATCCACACCGATGAACCACGTGCCTTCGCAGTCTATCCACTCGCCATGGGCCGGATCAACGACTGCAGCCCGAGCAGCTGGCAGAACGTGTGCTACCCATTCAGCGACGGCGGGGTCGTAGGGAAACTTTACCCAGCCTTTCTGCCAAAACGTCGTCAAAGGCCCATCGCTTTGCGCAGCATATTAAGGGCCACCAGCGTCAGGAAAACGGCAAAAACACGTTTGAGCGGTTTGGGGTCCATCGCGTGGGCCAGCTTAACCCCCCAAGGGGCGGTGATCATCGTCATCGCCACAACAATCGCAAATGCCACCAAATTCACCGCGCCAACGGTCATTGGCGGGCGGTGTTCAGGCGCGATATTCAAAAACAGAAACCCGATGACGGACGGAACCGCGATGATCACCCCAAAGCCAGCTGCCGTCGCAACGGCCCGGTGAATGGGCGTGTTGAACAGGCTCATCAAGGGCACACCAAAGCTGCCGCCTCCGATCCCCATCAATACCGACAGAAACCCTACACCCGGTGACAAAGCGGCCCGGCGGAGCCCCTTGGGCATCGCGTCCCCAAGCCGCCATTCAGATTTTCCGAAACCCAAATAAGCACCAATCACCATCCCCAGAATGCCGAACAGCGCCTGCAGTGCCTCGGTGCGTAGGGCCGAAGCCACGGTAACTCCGATCACTGCCCCAATTGCGATCCCCGGCCCCCAGCCGCGCAAAATTTCCCAGTCTACGGCCCCTTTTTTGTTGTGGGCCATCACGGACCGGACCGAGGTCACGATGATGGTCGCCAGAGACGTCGCCAGACACAATTGCATCAATTGCGGGCCGCCATAGCCAAGGGTTTGAAACGCATAGAAAAATGCAGGCACCAATACGATGCCACCGCCAACCCCTAGCAAGCCCGCCAGAACTCCGGCCAATGCGCCGATCACCAGCAATAGGCCCAGCATCTGGGCCAGCAAAAACGTTTCGGGCATTCCCCCCCCATATCGGCCGGTTGGCCGCTTTTTAACTCACTTCGACCTGCGCGTCGGGCGCGATCCGATCCAGCGCCTGCAGCAGAACCTCAGGGCCTGCCCCCTCGTGAACGGCACCTTCGGACAAGACGCGCCGCCATGCACGCGCCCCTGGCCGCCCTGCAAACAGCCCAAGCATATGACGGGTGATCTGATGCAAACGCCCGCCGCTGGCAAGGTGTTGTTCGATGTAAGGCACCATCTCATGAACCACCTCGAACGGGTCCGCAGGTTGCCCAGCCTCAAAGATCAAAGGATCTGCCCCTGCCAGGATGTCTGCAGGCTGGTGATAGGCAGCGCGTCCGATCATTACCCCATCAAGGCCGGCATCTAAATGCGTGCGCGCCTCCTGCAAAGAGTTTATTCCACCGTTGATCGAGATATGCATGTCGGGAAACAACGCCTTCATGCGGTGCACCAAGTGATAGTCCAGCGGAGGGATATCGCGGTTTTCCTTTGGACTCAGCCCTTGAAGCCACGCTTTACGTGCGTGGATTGTAACCCTCTGGCAACCCGCAGCGTGGATCGCATCCAGAAACGCTGGCAGCACGAGGTCAGGATCCTGATCATCTACTCCGATCCGGCACTTCACGGTGACCTCGACGCCTACAGCCTCGCGCATCGCCGCAACACATTCGGCTACACGCGCGGGATCTTTCATCAGCACCGCACCAAACGTGCCAGATTGCACCCGGTCGGACGGGCAGCCGCAATTCAGGTTGATCTCATCATAACCTACCTCGGACCCCAACCGCGCGGCTTGCGCCAGCTCTTGCGGGTCCGAGCCGCCCAGTTGCAACGCCACAGGGTGTTCCTGCGGGCTGTAGTCCAGCAGATGCAACGCCCCACCCCGAACCAACGCCGGGGCCGTTACCATTTCCGTATAGAGCAAAGTCTGACCGCTCAGCAGTCGATGCAGAAACCGGCAATGACGGTCCGTCCAATCCATCATCGGCGCAACCGAGAGCCGCGCCGCCCGCCGAGTTGTGGCGTGGTTTGAATGTGCGATCTGAACCTCTGGCATTTTCCTGGCTTTTACCTCGAAACACATCTTACGAGGGGGGCGTCTAGCACTGTTTAGACCATAAACGCCACAGGCAAAGCCATCCAAGCGGACAGCGAAGGGGGGGTCAAATGCCATAACGGCTAAGTATCATCTCAACACTGCTGTCAATCGTAGCCGTCATTTCGGCCTCACTCAGGACGCTGCCAGTGAAGACCATCGGCCAGAATGCCTTGGCCTTGATCAACCCGATGAACTCCTGCCCCGCACTTTGAGGGTCGTCTATCCGCAACTGCCCGTCTTCTGCCGCGTCCTTCAGCATCGACACAAATATCGCAGTCTTATCCAGTTTGCCCTGCGCCGCTGCCGCCAGATCGGGGTTGCGCAAAGTTTCGCTGATCACCATACGCGACATCGCCATCACCTCGGGCAACATCAGGATGCGCCCTTCGGCCCATGCCAGTTCGATCAGTTGCTCCCGGATATCACGGCCTTTTTCATAGCGGATATCCAGTACACCGGCAAAGCGGTTTGATAGCTCGACCACAATAGAGCGAAACAGGTTTTCCTTGCTTTCGAAATACTTATACAGCGTCCGCTTGGACACTTCGGCGCGGGCGGAAACACGGTCCATGCTGGCGGCGGCGAACCCCTTTTCCTGGAACTCGGCCACCGCAGCCTCGATGATCTGAGCGTGTTTGGCCGCATTCGGCGCGCTGCATTCGTTCATGTCTGAAAGCTATAGTCCCATTGACATGACAAGGTCAAACACTAGGTAAACCCACGGGTTTACACGATTGACAACGTCACTTATGGTAAACCCGCAAGTTTACCGATTCAGGTAGCCAGCCCAACATGGAGTATCCCCCCTCATGTCACTGACCTTGAAACTGAACGGCCAGACCCACACGGTCGACGCCGAACCCGGCACCCCCCTGCTTTGGGTGATCCGGGATGAGCTTAAGCTGACCGGAACAAAATTCGGCTGCGGCGTTGCGTCCTGCGGGGCCTGCACCGTACATCTGAACGGCGAGCCCGTACGGTCGTGCCAAACTTACATCGAAGACGTCGAAGATGCCGAGATCACCACGATCGAGGCCGTGGGCGACGACAAAATCGGCGCCGCAGTCCAGCAAGCCTGGGTCGAACTGGACGTGGTTCAGTGCGGCTATTGCCAGTCGGGTCAAGTTATGTCGGCTGTCGGGCTGTTGTCTGAAAACCCCAAGCCCTCGGCCGAGGAAATCGACGAGTACATGTATGGCAACGCCTGTCGCTGTGCCACCTATCAACGCATCCGCGCCGGCGTCCAGCGCGCATCCGAGATTCTGGAGGCCTGATCCATGACCATCAACACCTCTCGCCGTGGATTTCTGAAAGGTGCCGCTGCTGCCGGTGCCGTGCTGCTGGTCGGTGCCCGCCCCGATGGCGCGCTGGCTGCGGCTTCGTCCGAGACCGCTCAATTCAACCCCTTCGTGAAAATCGACGCGGATGGCACCGTAACCGCCATCGTAAAGCATTTTGAAAA
The DNA here is from genome assembly GCF_059609525.1 of Ruegeria sp. YTSC325. NCBI lineage: Bacteria > Pseudomonadati > Pseudomonadota > Alphaproteobacteria > Rhodobacterales > Roseobacteraceae > Ruegeria > Ruegeria sp. YTSC325. Next base: position 55,866 of record NZ_JBXWLY010000007.1, on the reverse strand, counting down.
GGGTCAGGGCCCGGCCACCGGCCTGCCGACGCTGATCGCCGAGGAAATCGGCCTGACCATGGATCAGATCGAATATGAATTTGCGCCGTCGAACCCGAATGTCTATAACAACCTGCTGTTCGGCCCGTTCCAGGGTACAGGCGGATCGACCGCGATGGCGAATTCCTGGCTGCAATATCGTCAGGCCGGTGCTGCCGCACGCGAGATGCTGATCAAGGCCGCCGCCCAAAGTTGGGGCGTGGACGCATCGGGCATCACTATCGAGGAAGGCATCGTCAAGGCTGGTGACAAATCCGCTCCGATTGCGGAGTTCGTGGCGGCCGCTGCGCAGCTAGAAGCGCCGGCCGAGCCGCGCCTGAAAGACCCGTCCGAGTTCCGCCTAATCGGCAACGCAGCCGTGCGCCGCAAGGACTCGGCCATCAAGGGCAACGGTCAGGCGATGTATGCGATGGATGTGCATCTGCCGAACCAGATGGTCGCGATGATCAAGCGGCCTGAATCCAAGGGCGGAATCGCACTTGGCTTTGATGACAGCGCATCAAAAGAGGTCAAAGGCTATATCAGTGCCGCTGTTCTGCCCAATCAGGCGGGTGTTGCGGTCTATGCCGAAAACACCTGGGCCGCGATCCAGGCCCGCGACGCGCTTGAGGTCGATTGGGACATGTCGGGCGCGGAGACCCGCGATTCAGATCAGATCAGGTCCGAGATCATGGCCGCGCTGGATGCAGAGCCCACCTACAACGTGAACAAGGCGGATGTTGCAGCGGTTTCAGCAGCCATCGATGGCGCGGATAAGGTGGTTGAAAAGACCTTTTATTTCCCACTGCTGGCCCACGCGCCGATGGAGCCGCTGAACTGCACCATCGAACAAACTGCTGAGGGTGACATCGTTCTGCATGATGGCGCGCAGATGCCGACGGGCCCGCATATGGCCTATCAGCAGATCTTCCAGCTGCCGCCCGAGAAGATCCACATCAAGACCATGCTGGCCGGAGGCTCGTTCGGTCGCCGCGCCACGCCCGATGCGGATTATCAGGTCGAAGCCGCGCTGGCCTTTGTGGTCACAGACCGCTCGCGCCCGGTGAAACTGGTCTGGACGCGAGAGGATGACATTCGCAGCGGTTACTACCGTCCTGCCTTCGGCCATAAGGTGCGTGTGGGTCTGGATACGGATGGCAATATCGTAGGCTGGCAACATCAGATCGCCGGGCAATCGGTGATCAAAGGCACCGCGTTCGAGGCCGTTTTGGTCCATGACGGCGTCGATCACAGCTCGGTCGAAGGTGTGGCTGACAGCCCATATTCCATCCCTGGAATGGCCGTTGGCCTGACCGACACGCCCAAGGCGACAACGGTTCTGTGGTGGCGCTCGGTGGGTCATACCCATACAGCCTACGCGATGGAAACCATGATGGACTTGGTGGCCGAAGCCGCAGGTCGTGACCCGGTTGAATTCCGTCTGGCCCACCTGTCCGATAGCGCCAATCCAGATCAGCAACGCAAGGCCGCCGTTCTGAAACTTGCGGCTGAAAAGGCGGGTTGGGGCAACGCACCTGCGGGGCGCTCGCAGGGGATTGCGGTGCATAAATCCTTTGGGTCTTATGCGGCTGAAGTCGTTGAAATCTCGGGCGATCCGGAAGACGGCATCAAGATCGAAAAGGTCACCTGTGCCGTGGATTGCGGCATCGCGGTGAACCCCGATGTGGTCAAAGCGCAGATGGAAGGCGGCATAGGCTATGGCATCGGCCATGTGATGCGCGACCAGATCACGCTGACAAGCGGGGCGGTCGATCAGTCCAACTTCCCGGATTACGAGCCGCTGCGCATCAGTGATATCGCCGCCATCGACGTGCATATCGTGCCGTCTGCCGAAGCGCCGACTGGCGTGGGCGAACCCGGAACCCCGCCTTCGGCACCGGCGCTGGCCAATGCGATCCACGCGATGTCAGGCGTTCTGGTGGCCGAACATCCAATGGCTGAAAACGGTGTAAGCTTCGCCTGACCCTCTGCCCCGCGCCGCCTGAACCCGGCGCGGGGTTAATTTGATCAAATTTCGTGACAAGGCGCGTCGTGTCGACTAAACCTCGGAGGAACCACAATGATGGAGCCCCCGATGGACCTGAGCGCCTTGCACAGTTTTCGCGTTGCAGCCTGTGATCTAAACGGTCAGTTGCGGGGCAAACGCGTGCCGCCCTCGTATTCCGACAAGCTGGACAAAGGCTCCGTGCGGATGCCGTTCTCGGCGCTGAATGTGGACCTGTGGGGCGCAGATATTGACGGCAGTCCGCTGGTGTTTGAAACTGGTGATGCCGATGGTGTGCTGCTGCCCACCGATCGCGGTGCGGTCCCGATGCCTTGGCTTGAGGTGGACACCGCACTGGTGCCGATGTGTCTGTACGACGACCACGGCACCCCCTTCGCCGGAGACCCCCGCCACGCGCTGAGCGCTGTACTGAACCGCTATGCCCAGCGCGGTTGGTCCGTGATCGCGGCGACCGAGCTGGAATTCACTCTGCTCGATTCCTCGGGCGCGCAGCCACAACCGCCGATGAACCCCATTACCGGGCGCAGGCTGGTGGATGAGGCCGTGCTGTCCATGGCCGAGATGGACGCATTCGATGCCTTTTTCACCGAGCTTTACGATGGCTGCGCCGCGATGGGCATTCCCGCCCAGACCGCCATTTCCGAAAGCGGCATTGGCCAGTTCGAGATCAACCTGAACCATCAGGGCGCAATGCGCTGTGCTGATGATACATGGCTTTTCAAGGTGTTGACGCGCGGTCTTGCCCGCAAACACGGGTTCACCGCGACGTTCATGTCCAAACCCTATGCCGATGACGCAGGCAACGGAATGCATGTGCATTTTTCGGTTGTAGACGATCAGGGCCGCAATGTGTTTGACAATGAAGGCCCCGAGGGGACGGACACGCTGCGCTACGCCATTGCAGGCTGTCTGGCGGCGATGCCCGGCAGCACACTGATCTTTGCGCCGCATGGCAATTCCTATACCCGGCTGGTTCCCGGCGCCCACGCGCCCACCGGCGCCAGCTGGGCCTATGAGAACCGCACTGCCGCCCTCCGCATTCCCGGCGGTGCCCCTGCCGCCCGCCGGATTGAACATCGTGTGGCCGGAGGCGACATCAACCCTTACCTCATGCTGGCCGCCGTTCTGGGTGCTGCGATGAACGGGATCGAGGACGCAACCGACCCGCCCGCCCCGATCACCGGTAACGCCTATGATATCGACGGCCTGCCCCAACTGGCCGGCGATTGGGAGGCCGCGATCACTACCTTCGAATCCGATCCCCACGTGGCGCGTATCTTCCCCGCTGATATGATCCGCTTTCTGGCGATGACCAAACGGCAGGAAATCCGCCGCTTCGCCGAGCGCCCCCCAGAAGAGCACTGGCTAAGCTACGTCGAGGCCGTCTGACCCCCCTTGCCCGGCCCCTTTTGGTTCGTTAGAATGAATTTGATCAAATTTGGTGACCTATGAAAATCGGCATCCTTGTAACCGGCCACCCTCCGGATGAGCTGCGTTCAGACTTCGGCACATATGACGGCATGTTCCGTACCCTGCTGGGCGGCAACGGCTTTACGTTTCAGACCTACAACGTGGTGGACGGCCAGTTCCCTGACGGCACAGACTCTGCCGACGGCTGGGTCATCACCGGCTCGCGCCATGGGGCGTATGAGGATCACGCGTGGATACCCCCGCTGGAAAATCTGATCCGCGCGATCCGCGACAAAGGCCAGCCGCTGATTGGCGTCTGCTTTGGCCACCAGATCATCGCACAGGCGCTGGGCGGAAAGGTTGAAAAGTTCACCGGAGGCTGGGCCGTTGGGCGCACCGACTATGACCTTGATGGCCAAACAGTTACGCTGAATGCGTGGCATCAGGATCAGGTAGTCGCCCTACCCGACGGCGCACGCGTCACCGGTACCAACGATTTCTGTCGCAACGCCATGGTGGCTTATGGCGACACGATCTGGACCGTACAGGCCCACCCTGAATATGGTGACAGCTTTATCCAGGGCCTGATCGAGACACGCGGCAAGGGCGTGGTCCCCGATGAATTGATGCAAGCGGCCACTGACCGCCTGCCCGCCAATGACGACAACCCCAAAATCGGGCAGTTCATGGCGGAGTTTTTGAAGAAAGAGAGGGCCTGATGGCCGACTGGACAGACCAACTGCCGCAGGCAGCCCGCACCTATTTCGAAGGCCACCGACTGGACGAGGTCGAATGCATCATCTCGGACCTGCCCGGCATCGCGCGCGGCAAGGCGGTACCCGCCTCGAAATTCGCCAAGCAATCCTATTTCCACCTGCCCGACAGCATCTTTTACCAGACCATTACCGGTGATTGGGGCGAGGCCGCGGGTGAGGACGGGTTCATCGAACGCGACATGATCCTGAAGCCTGACTTCTCGACAGCATCCGCGGCACCGTGGACCGGCGACTGGACGTTGCAAGTGATCCACGACGCCTATGATCGTGATGACAATCCGATCCCGTTCAGCCCGCGCAACGTGTTGAAACGCGTGGTCCAGATGTATCACGACAAGGGCTGGAAACCCGTCGTCGCACCCGAGATGGAGTTCTTTCTGGTCGCCCCCAATGTGGACCCTGCGCAAAGTATCAAGCCTATGATGGGCCGCTCGGGCCGTCCGGCGGCGGCGCGGCAGGCATACTCGATGACGGCCGTGGACGAATTCGGCCCGGTGATCGACGACATCTATGATTTCGCCGAACATCAGGGGTTTGAGATTGACGGCATCACGCAGGAAGGCGGCGCGGGCCAGTTGGAAATCAACCTGCGCCACGGCAATCCAGTGAAGCTGGCCGACGAGGTGTTCTATTTCAAGCGCCTGATCCGCGAGGCCGCCCTGCGCCACAACTGCTTTGCCACCTTTATGGCGAAACCGATTGTGGATGAGCCGGGCTCGGCCATGCATATCCACCACTCGATCATCGACATGGAGACCGGGCAGAACATCTTTTCCGGCCCACAAGGGGGCGAGACGGACGCATTCTATCACTTCATCGCCGGGTTGCAGAACCACCTGCCCTCGGGTCTGGCGGTGATGGCGCCCTATGTGAATTCCTATCGCCGCTATGTGAAAGATCACGCCGCGCCGATCAATCTGGAATGGGCACGCGACAACCGCACCACCGGCATCCGCGTTCCGCTGTCGGGGCCCGAGGCGCGCCGGGTCGAAAACCGCATCGCGGGGATGGACTGCAACCCTTATCTAGGCATCGCGCTATCTCTGGCCTGTGGCTATCTGGGCTTGGTCCAACAGGAACGCCCGCGCCGTCAGTTCTATGGCGACGCTTACGAAGGCGAAGGCGATATCCCTCAGGTCATGGGCAACGCGCTGGACCTGTTCGATGAGGCGACCGCCTTGCATGAGGTTCTGGGCCCCGAATTTGCCCGCGTCTACGGCATCGTCAAACGCGCCGAGTATGAAGAGTTCCTGCAGGTCATCTCTCCGTGGGAGCGTGAGCATCTGCTGCTGAACGTCTGATCCGCGATGAACCTGCTTTATTCCAACGACCGCAAGGCTGAATACCCGGCCAGCTGGTACGCGGCTACGGCCAATTCGATTGACCGCTTTCCTGTTCTTGCAGGCGATGAAAAAGCCGACGTCTGCGTGGTGGGCGGCGGTTATACCGGCCTGTCCGCCGCGCTGCATCTGGCTGAGGCAGGGTTCAGCGTTGTGCTGCTTGAGGCGCATCGTGTGGGCTTTGGCGCATCAGGCCGCAATGGCGGGCAATTGGGCAGCGCGCAGCGGATGGATCAGGAAGATCTTGAGCGGCTGGTTGGCGATGACGACGCCGCCAAGCTGTGGGATTTGGCCGAGGACGCGAAGGCGCTGGTCAAATCGCTGATTGCCAAGTACCAGATTGACTGCGATCTGAAACCGGGCGTCGCCGTTCTGGGCCTGTCCGCTGGAGAACAGCAGGAATTGCACGACCACGCGGCGCATCTGTCCGACCGCTATGGCTATGACCAGATGGAACTGCTGGACGAAGGCGCGGGCCACGGTCTGTGCCCCTCGCCCGCCTATCGCGGAGGCTATCTGGACATGGGTGCCGCGCATCTACATCCACTGAACTACGCTTTGGGTCTGGCGCAGGCAGCGGCCAAGGCAGGCGTGCGGATATATGAAGGCACCGAGGTGAGAGGGGTCGAGGAAACCTCACCCGCCATCATCCATACCGCGCAGGGCAAGGTCACGGCCGATCACGTTGTTCTTGCCTGCAATGGATACCTTGGCGATCTGAACGGCAAGGTCGCCGCGCGTGTTATGCCGATCAACAATTTCATCGCCGCGACCGAGCCTTTGGGCACCGATGCTGCCCGCGTTCTGACCCGGGACGTGGCGGTGGCCGATACGAAATTCGTGGTGAACTATTTCCGCCTTAGCGCGGATAACAGATTGCTGTTTGGCGGCGGCGAAAGCTATGGCTATCGCTTCCCGGCAGACATTGCCGCCAAGGTCCGCAAACCAATGGTCGAGATTTTTCCACACCTGCGCGACGTCAAAATCGACTATGCCTGGGGCGGCACGCTGGCGATTACCATGCGGCGGATGCCGTATCTGACGCGGGTTGCGCCCAATATCCTGTCAGCCTCGGGCTACTCTGGTCACGGGGTCGGAACAGCCACCCATGCGGGGCAATTGATGGCACTGGCCATTCAGGGGCAGGCCGAAGGGTTCGACACCATGGCCCGCGTCCCCGCCCTACCTTTCCCCGGAGGCCCCGCCTTGCGCAGCCCCCTGCTGGTGCTGGCGATGACGTGGTTTGCTTTGCGGGATCGGCTGGGGGTGTGATCGAGCCCCCAGTTAACTGAGGTCTTGCAGACTATCAAAAATCGCGTAGCACTCGAAACCCAGCGGCCATTAGCCTTGCGTCCTCATCTACTCGCCCGCGCGAAGCGACCCTAGAGAAATCCATAGCGGTCCAATAGGCACCACCTCTCCCGACGCGGTCTGTACACGCAGGCAACATAGCGTGTCGCAGATAGTCACTTACAGTCGCAAAACCTATGTGAGTTGAAGTCCAGCAAGACATTGTACGCTCAACTACATTGCCTGACATATGGCGCAATCCCCACGCATTGGCGGCGTCGAGATCATCAACCCGAACCGGATGACCACGCCGTGCCAGTTCCGGACGCTTGACACCCAACATCTCTTCGGTTGGTTTGCCGTGGAAATTGACTTGATCGGTTGTTACTTCCTCACCCTGAGCAAATGGGGTCTGCGTTCCGGCGCGTGCTGCATACTCCCACTCTGCTTCCTTTGGCAAACGGTACACATCGGCGCCAATCTTGTCGTTGAGCCATTTTGTATAAGCCACGCCGTCGGAATAAGAGACATCAACAACCGGGTAGTTGCCCCGAACATCTACGCAGGCAGCATCGCGCTGTAATATACAATCGCGCGGAACATGCCCTCCACAGCCACCGTCATTGACGCACGCCATCCACTGTTCATGCGTCACTTCATTTCGACCAATAGCAATTGGCATATCAATCTTAACAGGATGAACAGGGCCCTCGTGGTACGCGATATAGGGATCCTCAGGAGTGGCCCACCGCATAGGATTCGCGCCCAAGTGAATTTTCAAACGAGATTCACCCGGCGGCCCGCCGATCAGGAACTCTCCCAACGGCAACACGATCATCTCGGGGCAGACGTCGCATTCCTGAAACATCTCAAGCGGGGCTACCTCGGTTCCGTCGGACAGGACGTATTGCGCCTGAGCTGGCAGAGCGAGAATGGACAATGAAAAAGCAAGTCTAGCAAGCATGATGGGAACAATCCGAACCGTGAAATGCAATGTTTAGATTTTCCCATTGCCACCCGGATTCCCCAACGGATGCAAGGCGCTATCCGGGGTCCGAACGAAGTTATCCTCTGGATTGCGACAGTTAGGTGAAATTTTGCTGCATGGTCACGTAGGGGCTTGGATTGACGTTCTTTTAGCTTTATCTTTTCCAAAGATAGAATTTGGGAAAATCAAATATGACGCTTCCGCCTAACGTTCATGACGCCGAACCCATCCCTGCCGCCGCGCGTGAGGCCATCGACGCCCTGATGCAATCGGGCGACCTGTTCCGCTATACCGCGCCGCAAGACGCGCCGGTCGCGCTTCTGGAAAGCGAATTCGCGGCCCTTTTGGGCGCGAAATACGCGCTGGCCGTATCGTCCTGCTCGGCCGCTTTGTTCCTGTCGCTCAAGGCATTGGGTCTGCCTCGGGATGCGCGGGTGCTGATCCCCGGATTTACCTTTGCGGCCGTGCCGTCCTCGGTCGTTCATGCGGATTGCATCCCGGTGCTGTGCGAAGTGGGCGAGAACTATCGCATCGACATGGCCGATTTCGAGGCCAAACTGGACAGTGTTCAGGCCGTCATCATCAGCCATATGCGAGGCCATACATCCGACATGGACGCGATCATGGCGCTGTGCAACGCGCGTGACATTCCAGTTGTCGAGGACGCGGCGCATTCGCTGGGCACCACATGGCACGGCAAGAATATCGGCACGATTGGCAAAGTCGGCTGTTTCTCGTTCCAGTCCTACAAGATGATCAACGCGGGCGAAGGTGGCATTCTGATCACAGACGACGCCGATCTGGTGGCGCAGGCCGTGATCATGTCAGGCGCGTATGAGCATAACTGGAAGAAACACAAAACCCCGCACGGCGACAACTCGCCCGAGTTGGAGCAGGCCTTTGCCCGCTGGCAGAACAAACTACCACTGTATAACCTGCGGATGAGCAACCTCAGCGCCGCCGTGATCCGTCCCCAGATTCCCGAACTGGCGCGGCGCGTCAAGGATGGCTTGGCCAATCATGACTATGTGGCCGAGCGTCTGAATGGCTCGGATTTCATCGACGTCCCTGCCCCCCTGTCGCCCGAGCGCCGCGCACCGGATTCGATCCAGTTCAATCTGGTGGGCCTCAGCGATGACGAGATCCGCGCCTTTGCCGAAGCTTCCGAGGCGCGTGGGGTCAAGGTTCAGGTCTTTGGTCAAAGCGCGGATAACGCTCGCGCCTTTTGGAATTGGCAGTTCCTACCGGAACAGTTTGAACTGCCGCAGACGCGTGACATGCTGATGAAGGCGTGTGACGTGCGCCTGCCCGTGCGTCTGACGCGTGAGGAACTAGACGTGATCGCCGACATCCTACTGGCTTCGGTTGGTGAAGTAACCGGGCCGGTTCCGGTCTATGGCACCTAGCTGCTAGTTCCCTTGAGGACCAACAAGGTCCGACGAGACAAACAGCGCCGTGACCCCTTGCGCGGTCGCGGCAACACGCGACAGAACGGCTGCCACCTGTGGCCCCTCCGGGCCATCCACCAAAAGCGGCGCACCCGAATCCCCCATCATCACGGGGCAAATAGCCACTAAAATTCCTTGCTCTGCGCGGGTTGGCGGGCATGACGGGGTGCGGCTCAGGACATGCGGCCGCACGCCGGGATAGCCCACCAGATAGGATGAGGGCGCAGCGGTTTTCGCTAAAGGCACCGGTGCGATCTGTTGTCCAAGAGGCTCGGTCAGTTCCAGCAGCGCCCAGTCCAGATCCGCGCGCCGGTTGAATGTTGTTGGTCCCTGCCCGGGCGGCAGCCGATAGCCCGACACGCCCGAGACCGCGACCGCTTCTCCTCGCTGATAACCAGCTGCGAACCGTATGCTGGCGGGTGGGATCCAACGGTTGCGTGCCGTGTTGAAAAGGCAATGCGCCGCAGTCAGAACCAAACGCTCTGCCACCAGAGTGCCAGTGCAATGTGATCGTTGGTCCCGACCTGCAAAATTGACCCGCCCGACTGCGCGCCAGGGCACTTGCGTCGCGTCCTGGATCTCTCGTTCACGCACGGCGTCGCAACCGAGTGAGGCCGCGCTGCCCAACCTGCAAACCTCGGACCAATCATCCGAATAAACACCTTGCGACAGCGCAGGGCTTGACCACGCTAATGCGACACCCAAAACAAGCCGGAGCATTACCGGTCGCGTCAATTCAGCTTGGATAGCTTTTGCTGCAGCTCAGCCAGTTGTTTCTTGATTTCGTCCAGATCCTCTTTGGGTTCTGTCGAAGGCTGTTCTTCTTTGTCCGGACCGGACCAGTTGCCCGAAAGTCCACCGGTCATCGCCTTCAAAAACGCCTGTTGCTGCGCCTGCATCGCTTCGAACCCCGGCATCTGCGACATCGGATTCATGGCGCTCATGTTTTCCATCATCTTCGACTGGCTTTCGCGCAGCATCTCGAACGAGCTTTGCAGGAACTGAGGCATCATACCCCCGCCCGGCAGCATGTAGCTGCGGACCAGATCGTTTAGCACGTTCACCGGCAGAACGTTTTCGCCCCGGCTTTCGTGTTCCGCAATGATTTGCAGCAGATATTGGCGTGTCAGGTCATCCCCTGTCTTCAGGTCGATAATCTGCACTTCGCGTCCATCGCGGATGAACACGGCGATATCCTCTAGCGTGACGTAGTCGCTGGTCTCGGTGTTATACAGCCGACGGCTGGCATAGCGTTTGATCAACAACGGTTTTTCTTGTTCTGACACCGTTTACCCTCCCCAAGGATGATGCGTTGCAGCAGAGATTATGCGACTGCAGAACAAAAAGAAAGGGCAGGTCTTTCGACCTGCCCGACGCGATTGCACCAGATGGGAGGATGGGTGCGCCTCGCGGCCTTACTTACTTGGCAGCTGTTGCTTTCTTGGCAGCAGCAGTCACCTCGTTGGTGGCTTTCTTGACAGCAGCAGTTGCGTCTTCTGCAGCGTCTTTACCGGCAGCCATCAGCAGCTCGACGGTTTCGCTCTGAACTTTTTTCGCGATTTCAGCGAAAGCAGCCATGTTTTCAGCGGCAACTTCGGCCGACGCGCTTGCGAAGTCGGTTGCGGCTTTTGCGTAGTCAGCAGGCTCTGCTTTTGCTTTCGACATCTCGGTCAGTTTGGCCAGAGTGTCTTTGGTCCATTTGTTCGAAATTTCTGCCGATTTCTCTGCAGCTTCCAGAGCAACACCCGACAGTTTTTCGTTCAGGGTTGCGGTCGACTTGAAGGCACCTTCCAGTGCGGTGGTGTCAACGGGAAACGCGCCCATGATGTCTTTCAGAGCAGCGGTGAAGTCTTGTGTCTTAGCCATTGTCCAAATCCTTTTTGCCGAACCGGGCCTGCCCCGGTTTTCATCAGCTTGAGGACAATATGATTGCTGCATCGCAGCATTACAAGAATTTTCTTGCTGCGATGCAGAAAAAACTTCTGATTCCCTGATAAATCAATCGGTTGCCTTGACCAAAACATAGGTTCCGGGTGCCGGACACAAAGACGGATGGTCCGAATCGCCCGGTTCACGCGCCGGGATTTGCTTGCCAGAACGCTTTTTCAACCAAGCTTCCCAAAGAGGCCACCACGATCCCTCATGGAAATCCGCCTCTTTCATCCAACCATCGGCATCCGCCTTTAGATCGGGATTGGTATAGTGTCCGTATTTCTTCTTGCTGGGCGGATTGACAATCCCGGCGATATGGCCGGATTGCGAGACAACAAACGTTTTTGACCGCGAGCCCATCTGCTGCACGCCACGGTAGCAGGCTTTCCATGCCGCGATGTGATCCGTTTCGCATGTTATGGCCATCAATGGCACATCCACATCGCGGATATTCAGCTTATGCCCCAATAGCTCGAACCCATCATTGACGAAATCATTGCTTTGGCAAAGACCCCGAAGGTATTCGATTGCCATTCGACCGGGCAGGTTTGCTCCATCCCCGTTCCAGAACAACAGATCAAAGGCCGGGGGGGTTTCGCCCATCATATAACTACGGATTGCAGGACCATAGATCAGGTCATTGGACCGAAGGAAAGACATCGTCCGCCCAACCACCCAAGCTTTGAGAACACCGTCTTTGCCGACCTGATCCTCGATCCCGTCGACAAAGTCATTCTGGAGGAACGGGGTAAACTCGCCCTGATCTCCGAAGTCGGTCAAAGTGGTGAAGAATGTGGCCGACTTGATCGACTTGTCCCCGCGCTGTTTGAGCAGCGACAAGGTCAGACTAAGCGTCGTTCCCGCAATACAATAGCCTACAGCGTTGACCTGCTTGACCTTGCAGATCTGTTTCACCTGCTCAATCGCGGTCAGATAGCCTTGCTCGATATAGTCGCCCATCCCGATATCCGCGTGGGAGGCATTCGCGTTCGCCCAACTGACAACGAATAGAGTATAGCCTTGTTCAGTCACCCACTTGATCAGGCTGTTCTTCGCCTTGAGGTCCAGAATGTAGAACTTGTTGATCCAAGGCGGAAAGAGAATAATCGGTGTTTCGAAAACGGTCTCGGTCGCGGGTTTGTACTGGATCAGCTCCATCAACTCATTGCGGTAGACCACCTCACCCGGTGTCGTGGCAATATTGCCTCCAATCTCGAACGCGCTGTCATCGGCCAGACGTACGACCATCTCGCCATTGTTGGCTTCGAGATCAGAGACGAGATTCTCCAGACCTTTAATCAAGGATTGACCTTCGGTCTCAACCGCCTTTTCCAAGGCATCGGGATTTGTGGCCAGAAAATTCGTAGGGGACATCATATCGATGATCTGCTGCGAGAAAAACTGAAGCCGTTGCTTGTCTTTTTCGGGCATATCGTCAACTGACGCGACCGCCTGAGCGATCGCTTGGGCGTTTGTCTGGTATTGCTGACGTACAAAGCGGAAATAGGGGTTTGTGTCCCACATCGGGTTGGAAAACCGCTTGTCCTTCGGGCCGAGTTCCGCAGCGTCGGTGTTTCCGGACGCAAGAGCCTGCTGCGCTTCGGCAAAGTTCAGAACTGACTTTCCCCAAAACTCGATCTGATGCTCCAACAGCTTGGCAGGATTTTGCCATGCCTCGGTCATATAGGCCGTTGCTGCTTTTGCAAAAAGATCTTGATTCGGGCCATCTAACGCAGGGGAATGCGCAGTTTTTCCAGCCATGACTTCAACCAGCCGCTTCGACAAAGCTTCGACTTTGTTCATATTTTCTTTAAGCCGCTCAAGGTGTTCCTCGGTTAGCTCTGGCGATCGGTCTTCGGTTGTTGTCATTTTAACAATTCCCCCCTACTATTTTCTGCTATGCAGAATAACGTCGCGGAAACTATAAGGCAAAGCGACGAAAAGTCCTTACGTACAGGCTGACACTCATAGGGGGCCCAATCCATGCGCTACATGATGACCTACGATCTGATGGAAACCATGCGCAATACCAACCAATGGATGGGCGCGACGGCAAGTGCGATGGCTTCGTACCCGCTGTTTGCAATGGTACCCAATCCCGCGTTCAGCATGATGGCTGCCTGGGGCGAAGTGACCGAACGGACATTTCAGCGAATGATTGTCAAACCCGACTGGGGCATTCGCACCTTCACCTGCGAAGATGGTAAGGACCATTTGGTAGACATCGTGCCTGTGTTGGAGCGTCCTTTCGGTGACCTGATCCACATCCGCGTCAACGGACGAAAAGAACAACCTCGCAAGGTTCTGTTGGTTGCGCCCATGTCCGGGCACTACGCCACCCTGTTGCGGTCCACAGTCAAAAGCTTGCTGGTAAATTGCGAAGTGTATGTCACCGATTGGCATAATGCGCGCGACATCCCTGTGTCTGAGGGCAAGTTCGATGTAGAGGACTATACGCTATATCTTGTTGATTTCATGAAGGAGCTCGGCCCTAAAACGCATGTAGTTGCCGTCTGCCAACCTGCTCCTTTGACCTTGGCCGCGACAGCCTATTTGGCCGAAGTCGAGCCAAAGGCACAACCCTGCACCCTGACGCTGATCGGAGGACCAGTGGACCCGGATGCAACGCCAACTGACGTCACCGATTTTGGCCGCCGCGTGACCATGGGGCAGTTGGAAGAAACGATGATTCAACGCGTGGGCTTCAAGTACAAAGGCGTCGGGCGTATGGTCTATCCCGGCCTGCTGCAGCTTGCCTCATTCATGTCGATGAATGGGGATCGCCACTCCAAGGCGTTCTCGGACCAAATTCAGCGCGTCATGCGCGGTGAGGCGTCGGACCATGACGCACATAACCGCTTTTACGATGAGTACCTTGCAGTGATGGACATGACGGCCGAGTTCTACCTGTCCACCGTGGAGCGCATCTTTAAGAACCGTGAAATTGCAAAGAACGAATTCATTGTAGCGGGACACAAAGTAGATATCGGCAAGATCACTGACGTAGCAGTTAAAACGGTTGAAGGCGCGAATGACGATATCTCTGCGCCTGGCCAGTGTATCGCAGCGCTTGAACTTTGCACCGGCCTGCCCGCTTCGAAAAAAGCCAGCCACGTCGAGCCCGGCGCTGGCCACTACGGCATCTTCGCAGGGCGAAGCTGGCGCGACAATATTCGTCCGTTGGTTATCGATTTCATGAACGCCAACACGCGCAAGCCTCAACGTCGCCCGGCAAATAAAAACAAAGTCGCCTGACCAAGATGCGTAAGGCAAAGGCAGTGGATACAGCCTTTGCCTGTTCGTGTGGTTGTCTGCGCGGTCATATTACCGCGGCAGGTATAAGGTCTTCGACACATGTCGTTTGCTATTGCAACGACTGCCGCGCGGCCCAGCTCTATTTCAACCAACCCGATCCAGCGCCCGGGCCGGTCGAAGTTCTGCAGATGTTGCCCGAAGAAGTTCGTATCGAAACCGGTGCCGAACAATTGGCATTGATGCAACTCAGCCCAAAAGGAATGCTGCGCTGGTACGCCAGTTGTTGTGATGCCCCATTGGCCACCACGTCACGCACAGCGAAATTCCCATTCGCAGGATTCATTGTCGCGCGCATGTTGGATACATCCGCCGTCGGCCCTATCACCACACGTGGCTTTGTTCCAAATCCCGGCGGCAAACAAGAGCATGAAAAGCTGGGATACGCGGCTTTCGGGCTTGTCTCACGGGTACTCAAGTCTCTTTTGACAGGAAGCTGGAAGCACACTCCGTTTTTTGACATCGGCACGGGTGATCCGATCAGAACCCCTGTTATCCTAACCAAGGCTGAACGTTCAGCACTTTATAAGTAAGGCAACCCGACTCTAATATTCAGCCATTCTTCCAGCGCTTGCGTGACTTCTGCGGGCGTCTCTAGAGGGGGCAAGTGCCCTGCGTCTTCCATAATCTTCAGTTCGGCGCTAGGGATCATCTCGGCCATAAACCGGTGCCGCTTGACTGGCGTAAGCTGATCATGTGCCCCGCAAATGATCAGTGTCGGCACGTTTATATGCCTAAGCGCAGGTTGCTGATCCGTGCGCCTCTGCAGCGCCCGCATCTGCCGTTCAAACAGCTCTGGCCCCTGATCCTTTGCCATGGCCATAACCTCGTTCAAAATCGGTACGCGCCCCGGCCCCGGAGCAAGCGTCTCCGTTCCAATCAAGCGCTGCATGACCTCTTCGAACCGGCCTGATTTGGCCCCTACGATCAACTCCTCTCGGTCAGCAGCAATCTGGGGTGTATCGGCCTGTGCGTCGGTAGACATCAGACACAAACGCGTCACCCGGTCAGGAGCCCTACGGACAAGTTCCAAAGCAACGACCCCGCCCATGTTAAACCCGCAGAGCGCAAAGCGATGTGGCAACTGGTCCAACAACCCCGAGGCTATTTCCTCGATCCGCTCGCCGCCCGATACCGGGGCAACCGTCACAGCACGAGCACCAGAAATCTGCAAAATCTGGGCGCCGAACAACCTTGCATCACACATAAACCCGGGCAGAAATACCAACGGTTCAATCACACAGGGCCTCCTTGAAATCGACCACTTTGTGTTACGTTTTCCGTAAGATGCGTAGTTTTGTTGAACTGGGCAAGCAAAAGTTCAGGGATAAGCGATCCCCTTGAACGGCGGAAAATCTGCATAGCGTGCGCGCCGTCGATGCTGATTTTCTGCAGGCTCGGCGCCGGGTCGCAACAGGCATCCGCGCGGCGCAATATAACTGTCGATCCGCTTGTGGGGCATCGGCCTCCAGACCAAATTAAACGCGCAGAGTTTGGGAAAAAACCATATCTCGGAATAGTCCAGATGATCGTGCATCCACCACGCCAGATCCCGCCAGTCCCGGCCTGCGTCATACTGATCAGCAAACCAAGGAATCACGATCGAAGCCCCCGCTATGCGCGCGTCCCCTTCGCCCCGATCCCAGATGTGGCACTCCAATGGATTGTCGTTGCGCGCGCAATTCAGCCGGTTTTCATTGCCGAACCGGTTCAGCGACGGCGACCGATAGCCCGAGCGTACGGCGACACGCCCAAAGGTTTCCTCTAAAGGATCCAGCAAGGTTTGGCACAGGGCTTGACCTGTTTCTATGGCAAGGTTGGGGTTATCGGGAAGGTTTTGTTTTTCATGGAAATTCCCGATCTCGGAATACAGGAAATCGCGCATGTAGAAATGTTTGGACAGTCGCACGCGGCCCAACGCCTCAAGGCTCCACATGCTGCCTGGTTTGCGCATGGTTATTCGACCCCCAGAGTTTTAAGCCATGCCAGAATACCCGATACGGTCGCATCGGTTTGCCCCGGCGACATCAGGCGTCCGGCTATGACATGCGATGCCGGATCATCCTCGGGGCCCATAGTCACCAGTTCGACCACAGCCGGTCCGCCCCAGGCTTGCGCAACTTTGTGGGTTAGATCAGGGCGCACCACCTGATCGTCATCCGAGAACCAGAATAATGCCGGCACCTGCGCATCCGAAAAATCAAGCGCATAGACCACATCCAGCAATACAGTCATGGGAACCACTGCTTCCCAAGGATAGGACGCTGACCAATAGGTGTTCTTTTCTTCGTCCGGCCCCGAGACATCACGGGTTTCACCCATCACCAGCGGCAACCAGCTTCGCGCCCATGGCAGACCAGGAATCCAAGCCCCGGGCGCATTCACACCGAAATTCGGTGACACGAATACCATCCCCGCTACATCCTGGCTTAACTCAGGGTTTACCGCTACTGCTGCTGCAAGTGTCCCGCCGGTTGAGGTTGAGATCACTATTACCTTTTCCCCAACGGCGCGGGCTGCGGCCAATCCTTCGGCGACATCCTGCATCCAACCCGAGGCCGTGCCCTCAGCCATTGCCTCGCCACTGCGGCCATGACCTTGAAGCCGTGTGTAGACCAGATTGGCCCCAAGCGCATCGGCCACCAAATCAGGGACCGGGCGGATTTCCTCGGATGAGGCTGAAAACCCATGAAGATACAAAATGGAAACAGGTGTGCGCTGCTCTTTGAAACCGTCCTGCCAGATCACGCGCTTTTCAACACCGGGTACGATATCGTCATATGCCGATTCTGTGCTTTCGAAATAGACCTGAACACCTTCCCCGAACTTGCGTGACTCGAATGTGGGGTTGAGTTCCACCGGTTCGCGTGGACCAAACCAATAAGTCCCGAAACCTACTGCGACTAAAAGCAGACCAGTCCAAACCAATGCGCGCTTCATTGTGATGGCATCACGTCAAGTACCGCCTGTTCGATCAGCTCAAGACAAGGGCCATCCGAAAACCGATGGTCGGCGTCTTTGACCAGCAATAGCCTCATATCCGGCCCGTCGGCGTGGTCCAGCAGACGAACGGCAGTTTCAGTGGACACGGCAGTATCTGCAGTGCCTTGCAAAAACCGAACTGGGAAGGGCAAATTCAGCGCTGCGCGCAAGACCAGCCTTTGCCGTCCGTCCTCAATCATCCGCTTGGTTATGACGTAAGGCTCCATGTAGTCCGAGGGCAGTTCCACATGCCCCACCGTCTCCAGCGCTGCCTTCTGCTCATCACTGAACGAGGCCCAATACCCGTCCTCGGTAAAATCCGGCGCAGCAGCGATTGTAACCATCCCGGCGATCCGTTCCGGCATCGCGTTTGCCAACAGCAACGCCTGCCATCCGCCCATCGACGATCCCACAACGACCAAGGGCCCTTCGGTCAGTGCCTCAATCGCCGCAACTGTATCCTCATGCCAGTCCCCAATGCATCCCTCTTCGAACGTGCCGGAACTTTCTCCGTGCCCAGAGTAATCGAACCGTAAAAACGCCTGCCCGCGTTCCTGTGCCCACGCCTCAAGATGCACCGCCTTGGTACCCTCCATATCCGACTTCAGCCCGCCAAGAAAAACAATCGTAGGCGCCGCCCCCTCGCTTTTGCGAAACGCCAACCGCCGCCCCTGCGCGGTGTCCATAAATTCAGCCACTGCCATAAAACCCTCTTTGCTTTACCGACATCATGCACGTCCCAACCCCAACCGCAATTCCCTGATCCGCCCTTCATCTGGCCCAAAATACCTCGGGGTGCGCGAGGGGCAGCGCCCCTCGCTCCAACACTTGACACACGCGCACCCACCTGCCAAAGCAGCCAGATGCAAATAACCCGCAACCGGGCGTTCAGTGGGCGCCAAACCGACGAGGAGAGCCAACATGGCCTTGGATTCAAAATCCGTCTCACTCACCTTCCCCGATGGCAATGCACGATCCTATGACGCAGGCATCACACCTGCGCAGGTGGCAGCCGATATCTCGACCTCGCTGGCCAAAAAGGCAATCTCGGCCACGGTCGATGGCAAGCATTGGGATTTGCAATGGCCTATTGAGACCGACGCACAAATCGCCATCCACACAATGAAGGATGAGGAACAGGCCAATGAGCTGATCCGCCACGATCTGGCGCATGTCATGGCCCGCGCCGTGCAGGAAATCTGGCCCGCGACCAAAGTCACCATTGGCCCCGTCATCGAAAACGGCTGGTACTACGACTTTGACCGTGAAGAGCCGTTCACGCCCGAAGATCTCGGCCTCATCGAGAAAAAGATGAAAGAGATCATCAACAAACGCGACCCCGTCACCACCGAGGTCTGGGACCGCGACCGCGCGATCGAATTCTACAAGGCCAATAACGAGCCCTATAAGGTCGAGTTGATCGAATCCATTCCGGGCGATGAGCCACTGCGCATGTATTGGCACGGCCACTGGCAGGACCTGTGCCGCGGCCCGCACCTGCAGCACACCGGCCAACTGCCCGGCGATGCGTTCAAACTGATGAGCATCGCGGGCGCCTATTGGCGCGGCGACAGCGACCGCGCGATGTTGCAACGCATCTATGGCGTGGCCTTCACCGGCAAGGAAAAGCTGAAAGCCCACCTGCATATGCTGGAGGAGGCCGCCAAGCGCGATCACCGCAAGCTGGGCCGCGAGATGAACCTGTTCCACATGCAGGAAGAGGCCCCCGGCCAAATCTTCTGGCATCCCAACGGCTGGAAAATCTACACCACCCTTCAGGACTATATGCGCCGGATGCAGGAGCATGACGGCTATGTCGAGGTGAACACGCCTCAGGTCGTCGACCGTAAGCTGTGGGAGGCCTCGGGCCACTGGGACAAATACCAGGAAAACATGTTCATCGTCGAGGTTGACGAAGATCACGCCCGCGAAAAGGCGATCAACGCGCTGAAGCCGATGAACTGCCCCTGCCACGTGCAGGTGTTCAATCAGGGTCTGAAATCCTATCGCGACCTGCCGCTACGCATGGCCGAGTTCGGGTCTTGCGCACGTTATGAACCCTCGGGCGCGCTGCACGGGATCATGCGGGTGCGCGGCTTTACGCAGGATGACGGCCATATCTTCTGTGCCGAGGATCAGATCGAATCCGAGACCGCAAAGTTCATTGCCTTCCTATCCAAGGTCTATGCCGATCTGGGCTTCCACGACTGGACGATTAAACTATCCACCCGCCCGGAAAAGCGCATCGGGTCGGATGAAAGCTGGGATCTGGTGGAAAAGGCCCTTGGTGATGCCTGCAAGGCGGCCGGGTACGACTATGAGATCCTCGAAGGCGAAGGCGCGTTTTACGGACCCAAACTGGAATTCACCCTGACCGACGCGATCGGGCGGACGTGGCAATGCGGCACGCTGCAGGTTGACCCCAACCTGCCCGAGCGTCTCGATGCCAGCTTTATCGGCGCAGATGGCGCAAAGCATCGCCCCTTCATGCTGCACCGGGCAACACTGGGATCGTTCGAGCGTTTCATCGGCATTCTGATCGAAGAGCACGCAGGCAAACTGCCCTTCTGGCTCGCCCCGCGTCAGGTGGTTGTCGCCTCGATCACCTCCGAGGCGGATGACTACGTCAATGAAGTGGTCGAAACCCTGCGCGCCGCTGGTGTCCGGGCCGAGGCCGACATTCGCAACGAGAAAATCAACTACAAGGTTCGCGAGCATTCAGTCGGCAAAGTGCCTGTCATTCTGGCCATCGGACACCGTGAAGTTGAGGAACGCACCGTCAGCGTTCGCCGTCTGGGTGAGAAACAAACACAGGTTCAATCACTTGAGGCTGTAACAATTGAACTTTCCAAGTCGGCAACTCCGCCCGATCTGCTGTAACATTCGGTGAAAATTCACCGCTGATCCGGCCCCAAGATAGGGGCCGGGTTGAAATATTTTCCTTTTTAGATTTCAAAAACAATGTGTTAACTTGCAATAGGGCATGACAGTGCCTGACGGGGTTGTGAGACACGGGCTCGTGAATTCAACTCTGCCCCGCAAGCTACTACCTTTGTTAGTGTCAAACACGGACATACGCAGTCATCAAAAGGATTACCGAGATGTCGAACACCGCTAAATCCCTGGTTATCGCAACCGCAGTCGCAGCCGCCGTATCCGGTGCCGCCACCACCGCAACCGCCCAAGCCAAAGAAAAGTGCTATGGCGTTTCGCTGGCAGGTGAAAACGATTGCGCAGCAGGCCCCGGCACCACCTGCGCCGGTACTTCGACCGTTGATTATCAGGGTAACGCATGGACGCTGGTCGACGCAGGCACCTGCGCCGATATCGAGCTGCCCCAGACCGCAGACGGTTCGGACCGCAAAGGCTCGCTCGAGCCGCTGGACCGCGACCTGCCGGCATAAGCCCGCGCTTAGGAAAACCGAAGGGGCGGGCCTTGTCGCCCGCCTCTTTGTCGCGAACCGGAGACCATTGTAATGCTGGACAACGCTATTCGATCAAACAGACTGCCCGCAGCGCCGGGTATCGGATACAAACCCCAGCATTTTCAACAGATTCTGGATCACGCGCATCCGGTGGCATGGCTGGAAATCCATGCCGAGAATTACATGGGCGATGGCGGACGCCCGCTGGCGCAGCTGCGCCACCTGTCGGAACAGTTTCCTGTTTCTGTGCACGGTGTCGGCCTGTCCATTGGCGGCGAAGGCCCATTGGACCCCGATCATCTGGCCCGTCTGAAACATCTGGTCGGCTGGCTGAACCCAGCCAGTTTCTCTGAGCATCTGGCGTGGTCAACCCATGACAGCCACTTCCTGAACGACCTGTTGCCTCTGCCCTATACTGACGCAACACTTGCCCGGATTTGCGAACACATCGATCAGGTGCAAGCGGTTATCGGGCGGCAGATGCTACTGGAAAACCCTTCCAGTTATCTGGCGTTTGAGGAAAGTACGTGGTCCGAGCCTGACTTCCTGCGCGAAATCTCGCGCCGCACTGGCTGCGGCCTTTTGCTAGACGTGAACAACGTTTTCGTCTCGGCCACCAATCTGGACTTTTCACCACAGGGCTATATTGACGCCTATCCACTTGAAAAAGTTGGCGAAATTCATCTAGGCGGCCACGACGAAGACGAGGACGACCACGGTCGCCCCCTGCTGATCGACAGCCACGGGCGCGAGGTCGTGGACCCCGTCTGGGCATTGCTGGACTACGTGCTGGAAAGTTCGGGTCCGAAACCAGTCCTGATCGAATGGGATACAGATGTTCCCGACTGGCCTGTTCTTCGAGCCGAGGCTGACCGGGCACAAGCGGCATTGGACCGCATCCCGGCATGAGCGTGTCTCAATCCACCTTTCACACTGCCCTTTTGAACCCGTCTGAGGCGGTTCCAGAGGGGTTGGTGGATGCCCGCGCCCAACCGGCAGGCCGACGGTTCAGCGTTTATCGCAACAATGTTGCGGTGTCCCTGACCGAAGCAATGCATCAGGCCTTCCCGGTAATCGCGAAGCTGTTAGGCGCTCAGAACATGGATGGTCTGTCGGGAATTTTCCTACGCCAGCATCCCCCGACGACGCCGATGATGATGTTCTACGGCGAAGCGTTCCCTGAATTTCTGGCGGGAATGGAGCAGCTTTCGCACCTGGGATATTTGCCCGACGTTGCCCGGTTGGAACTGGCCCTGCGTCGCTCCTACCACGCGGCGGACAGCACGCCTGCACCGGGTGACGCACTGGCCGTGGACCCAGAACAGGTCATGCGGGCCAAGCTGGAATTCGCACCATCAATGCAGGTGGTCCGCTCTGAGTGGCCAATATTCTCGTTGTGGCGGTTTAACACCATGGACGACGCCCCCAAACCCCAGCCCGGTGCTGAAGACGTGCTGGTTACCCGCCCCGAATTTGATCCCGCGCCGCATCTGCTGCCTGCAGGCGGCGCAGATTGGATATCTAAGATGCAGACTGGTCATACGATCGGTCAAGCATTCGAAAGCGTATCCGCTACCACCCCCGAGTTTGACCTTGGGGCCACTCTGGCGCCTCTGCTTCAAGGTGGCGCCATTACTTCTGTGACTATCGAAAGGCTGGCACAATGACTGCCCTGATCTCTCTTCACAACAATGTCCTGGGACGGCTGGACAGCTCGGCCAACTGGCTGACACCGACCCTGGCACGGCTTGTTTTTGTTGCTGTATTGCTTGTTTACTACTGGAATTCGGCCACTCTGAAGATTGACGGGTCGATCTTCTCGGCGTCAGCCGGTGCCTTTGGCCAGATCTTCCCCAAAGCGGCTGAAGCCGTTTTGTATGACGTCACCCAGATGACCTTCTTCCAGCGTATCGTGATCTTTTTAGGCACCGTGGCCGAGTTTGTTCTACCAGCATTGCTGCTGGTGGGTCTACTCACCCGCGTCGCGGCCCTGGCCATGATCGGCTTCGTCTGGGTTCAAACCATCGTTGATGTCGCCGGTCACGGTGTGAAACTGGGTGGGCTGTTCGACAATGCCATCACCTTGATGGACCAGCGCGTCATGTGGACGTTCCTGTTCCTGGTCATCGTGATCAACGGTGCAGGCCCCATTTCAATAGACCGCATCTTGCGTCTAAAGTGATTTAGAAATGCGCCTTGGGCTCGTCCGGTTTACCCGCGGCCAGCCCAAGGGCCCCTGCCACCCCGGCAAATGCAACCGGGAACATGGTAAAGGCATTGAACCCAAACGCGTAATACATGCCGCCGGCTGAAATTAGCAACAATGCCCCGCCAATCAATGCCCTCGCCTTGGCCATAGCCCCTCCGGCAATCGCCAGCAAAGGTGCCAGGATCGACATAGCCTGGATAAGCTGCGCGTTGTCCACCTGCTCGGCAAGGCCGTCGATCTCTCCGAACCGGTCGATCAGTTCGACATATCCATAGCCGACAAAACCGACCAACATGCCGATTAGCCCGGCAATCACACCCAAAATCATCGCTGCGTTACGCATCTTTCGTCCTCTTGCTTGCGCCTTTGCAGATAAGCATCCGCTCAGTCGACGCCAAGAGCCGCCTTCGTCGCCGCCGTCCAGCCAAGAAAAAGCTGCCCGTCACGCTCGATCAAAGGACGTTTCATCAAGGTCGGATGATCGTGCAACAGCTCCAGCGGTGCCCGCGCGCGCTCGTCTTCGCTTAGGCCCCGCCATGTCGTGGACCGGGTGTTGAGCAAAGCCTCGCCGAATTGTGTAAATGCCTGTGACAGCACTGTTTCGGGCACCCCATCCGCTCGCACGTCGACAAAATCAACACCTCTCAATGATTTCAGTACCTTACGGCAGGTATCACAGTTCTTTAGTCCATATAGGCGCATTTTAGGGGGCTTCCTATGCTTGTGTGAATTTTAGGCAAATTCGCCAAGGTGTTCCGGTAATTCTTGATTTTTTACTTCACCGTGCAATGTTGAAAAAGACGAAATACGCAATTCGGGCCGAAGCGTGTGGGCGCGGCGGTGATGAAAGGCGGTGGCGTCAATCACTTCCCCCACCAATTTGTGGGACAACGTGTAAGTAGAAGGAGACACGGGAAATGCCAACTGGCACCGTGAAATGGTTTAATACCACTAAAGGCTATGGGTTTATTGCCCCCGATGAAGGTGGCAAGGACGTATTTGTACATATCTCGGCTGTTGAACGGTCAGGTCTGACCGGGCTCGCAGACAATCAGAAAGTCTCATACGAATTGCAGGACGGACGCGACGGTCGCCAGATGGCCGCCGATTTGAAACCGTTGTAAGGCCCCCTCCCGACGGGAAGACAAAGCAGGGCAACGGCCAATTTCCGGCCGTTGACCAATAATGGTTCGACCAATGTTAACCGCGCGCCGGATCTGTGTCGGCGTGCGTGAACCAGTCTTGACCCATCGCAACGATGCAGGACGTGCCGGTCGAATAAGTGACAACCATCGTCCAATCACCTTTCTCGCTAGTCCAGACTTCCATGATCTGTTCGGGACTGCGCACCCCGGTGGCCGCGCGCTGCGAGCCGAACTGACGTTCAAGCTTGTCGTGCATTCGGGATGTCGGTTCACACAATACCTCGGCAATCGGAGACTTGGCGAAAACCGGGCCGCCAAGCAAGCAAAAGAGGCATGCAAATCGGATGTAAGAAAGACATGTCATGAAGCCAATGTAACAGCTTCACGACAAAACGTATAGACAAACGATATGCGATTAGCTTTCGCGGATGACGGCCTCAAACTCGCGCCACTCGCGGGCGGTCATTCCCGAATTTTCCTGAGAAACGGTTTCCCCGGACAACATTCGCCGCAGGCAGTCGACCATCTGCGCGGATAGATTCACCGCGCCAAGACGGTAATCTTCAAACGCCTTGTAAGCGAAAGGAACCCAGTCGGCGACGATTTTGCACATCGTGTCCGCATATACACGGATTTCATATTGCGCGTGGGGGTCCGCTCGCAGCCGCAGGAAGTGGAACAGATTGTGCAGGTCCACCTTCCAGTACCATTGAGTGTAGATATTCGCCGGAAGGTTCATCCGCGCCAGTTCACGTGCCAGACCCTGCTGACCATCCTGACTGATCATCGCCTCGTAATTGTCATAGCACCGGGCACTGTCTGCCTTGAGCATCTCAAGTACGCGCGCGGCTTCTTCGCCCTGCAGAGCGTCGCCCCGGCCCTGGTTGTTCACCTCGGATTGTGCCGCGACATGGTCGGGCGCGGGGATATAGAACTCGCGGTCCAGGATAGAATATCGCGCCGAGTATTCATTCACATTCGCAGTCCGATGTCGGATCCATTGCCGCGCCACAAAGACGGGCAGTTTCACATGCAGCTTGATCTCGCACATTTCAAAAGGGGTCGAGTGCCAGTGACGCATCAGGTAACGGATCAGGCCCTCATCATTCTGTACGGATTTGGTACCCTTGCCATAGGACACACGGGCAGCCTGACAAATCGCCGCGTCGTCGCCCATATAGTCGATCACACGCACAAAACCGTGGTCCAGAACCTGATGCGCGGTGTACAGGTGATCCTCCATCCCCGGGGCAACAACACGACGCGTTTGATACGATTGCGCCCGTTGCGCTTCGATCTCGGTCAGTTGGTCAGAGGACAGCGGCATGAAATTTCCTTTCCAGCGAATGAGTCGCAGACCACTATATATCGGCAAAACCACGACAGGAACCGCGATATGTGCGCTAACTTGCGCAAACTCTAAATTGTGTCCGCTGCGCCCCTCGACAGACTACGTTAGCGCGCTAAGGTGCATGGCATCACCTGAACAAAAAAGGAAACCGCAATGGGGCTGACATACCTCCACACCATGGTCCGTGTGAAAGATCTTGAGAAATCCATGGCGTTTTACGAACTGCTGGGGCTACAAGAAACCCGCCGGTATGACAGTGAACAGGGGCGGTTTTCGCTGATCTTCATGGCGCCTCCGGGGCAAGAAGATCGTCCGATCGAGCTGACATATAACTGGGATGGCGACGACGGATTACCTGGCGATAGCCGCCATTTCGGTCATTTGGCCTACGGGGTCGATAATATCTATGAAATGTGCCAACTGCTTCAAGATAATGGCGTCGTGATCAACCGGCCGCCGCGTGACGGGCGCATGGCGTTTGTGCGCTCGCCCGACAACATTTCGGTCGAGCTGCTGCAAAACGGCGACGCGCTGGACCCCGCCGAACCCTGGGCCAGCATGGAGAGCACCGGACATTGGTGATCCGCTGGCTGGCAACCTTGGGCTTGGCCGTATTGGCCAGCCCCTTGCGGGCCGAGACCTGCCGACTGGCGCTTGCCTTGGCGATGGACATATCGACCTCGGTGGACGCCACTGAAGACACATTGCAAAGGCAGGGTCTGGCCGCAGCTCTTGTCGCGCCTGAAGTGACCAAGGCGTTTTTCTCATCGCCAATGCCCGTCGCGCTTGCGGTCTATGAATGGAGCGGGCGCAGCACGCAGCGCGTCATTCTGAACTGGTCGATGATCCGTACACGGGCGGATTTGCTGGCTGCAGCCACGACGATACAGCAATCAGTTCGTTCCGATAGCGGTTCGGCCACGGCGATGGGATATGCGTTGGCCTTTGGTGCGACACTGATGCAGCAAGCCCCGCCCTGCCTTTTCCAGACCATTGATCTGTCTGGTGATGGGTCGAACAATGACGGGTACGGGCCGGATTCGGCCTACCGCCACTTTCCGTTTCAGGACGTCGTGGTGAACGGGCTGGTCATCAACGCTGCTGATTTCGAAGGCGAGCTGTTCCTTATCCCGTTTTTCGAGAACAATGTCCTGCATGGCCCCGGCGCTTTTCTTGAAGTGGCGCAAGGGTTCGAAGACTTCGAGCGCGCCATGCGCCGGAAGCTTGAGAGGGAATTGCAAGGCCTGCAAATCGGCGCTTTGTCCGGTGAAGCGCCAAAATGATCCGGTACCTTGCCGCTGTCGCAGCCTTTTTGGGAACACCCGCCCTGTCTGAGTGCAGACAGGCTCTTGCATTGGGTCTGGATGTCTCTGGCTCGGTCGATAGCGCCGAATACAGTTTGCAACTCGGTGGTCTGGCCGCTGCCCTGCAACAACCCAAGGTCAAGCAACTGCTTCTTTCGGGCCTTGGTCCTGCGGTGCGGCTCGCCGTATTCGAATGGAGTGAGGCCAGTCATCAGCGCATGCTGCTGGACTGGACAGAAATCCGATCCGAGGAACAACTGGTTGGCATTTCAAACCTGTTAAACTCGGTAATGCGCAGCTCGGCGCCTCAGGGGACAGCAGTTGGATCGGCAATGCTGTTTGGCGCTGAATTACTGTCCCAACAGCCCGAGTGCTGGAAGCAAACGCTGGACCTTTCTGGCGACGGAAAGCACAACATTGGCCCTCACCCCCGCGAGGTGAAACAAGCACTGCAAGCCAGCGGGATCACCGTCAACGGTCTGGTTATCGGCCCCGATGACGCCAATGTCGGGGACAAGCGCGACGTACAGATCAGTGAGTTATCCGCTTACTACAATGCCTGGGTCATTCTGGGCCCCGACGCCTTTGTCGAGGTTGCCGTCGGGTTCGAAGCTTATGAGGATGCGATGACCCGCAAGCTAATCCGCGAGCTTGAGGGCTTGGTCCTGTCCGACGCCAGGCCATACACCCGACCCTGATCAGTAAATATAACGGATCTGGTCCGTCCAATACCGTTCAACCCGACGGAGAGAGGTGGTGATGTCCTCAATCCCCTCAAGCCCCAACACGCCACGTGACTGCAAACCATCGGCATGGCGCGCGAACAGCTCGGACACAGTGTCACGAATTTCACGTCCACGCGGCGTCAGACGCACACGGACCGAACGGCGGTCAATCTCGCAACGCTGGTGGTGCATATAGCCCATCTCAACCAGCTTTTTCAGGTTATAGCTGACATTACTGCCCTGGTAATATCCCCGGCTTTTCAGCTCACCTGCCGTGACTTCATGATCGCCGATGTTGAAAAGCAGCAATGCCTGAACCGCGTTGATTTCAAGTACGCCGACACGTTCGAACTCGTCCTTGATGACGTCCAAAAGCAGACGGTGCAGCCGTTCGACAAGGGCAAGCGCCTCAAGATAACTGGTCATGAAGCCCTTGGCCCCGTGCGCGGAGACCTGCATTTCCATACTCATCCGATCCTCCGATTCAATCGCGCTGTTTCAGGCAGAATGAATCGAAAAACCGAAAATTCGGTTAAACCGTCTTTTTCTTTATTTTTGAAATGTTTGTGCGATATCAGTTATCAGATCCCCGAACCGCTCTGGGGCGGTGACCTGCCCGGTCACCCATTGATACAGGTCCTGATCATTTTCGTGCAGCAGCGCATCATAGGTTTCCAACCCCGCACTGTCCATCGCCGCCAAATTGCGTTCGGCATACGCTTGCAGGATCAGGTCCATTTCCTTAATCCCCCGGCGCATGGAGCGCATTTTCAATCGCTTGATCTGAACGTCACGCGGCTCGGTCATTGATTTCGCTCCAACATCAGGCGCACGCGTTTCTCCAACTTGGCGGCCCGTTCGGCGCTGGCCCGCATCTCGCCACGGATGGCGCGCAACTCGGTCACGACTTCAACAAGCTCAGGCGCGTTTTCCACCACTTCAACCGGGGCATCCATGCCCTCACCCTCGCCAGTCAAAAGCCACATGATCGAGACGTTGATCATTCCAGCCATCATCGACAAACGGTTGGCGCGCGGCTCAGACAGGTCGTTTTCCCAAGCGACGATCGTGGCCTTCTTGACGCCAAGCCGCCGCGCAAGCTGCGATTGCGTCATACCTGCCGCTTCACGCGCGCCTGCCAGCCGGTCGCCAAAAGTTGCTGATTCCGGGCCGTACCAGTCGCTTTCGTCGTTCATTCGCGTCTCCAATTCCACTGTGCATATCGCTTGATCGTCATTCGGGCGCACCCTATGACAGACAGGTTGAACATACAAACCGAGGCCGATCATGAGTTTCCTGTCTGCGACACTGTCACGCGTAAAACCATCACCGACCATCGCAATGACAGCGAAAGCCGCCGAATTGAAGGCCGCAGGGCGCGACGTCATCGGACTGAGCGCGGGCGAACCCGATTTCGACACGCCGCAGAACATCAAGGACGCGGCTGTCGCCGCCATTGCCGCGGGGAAAACGAAATACACCGCGCCCGATGGCATCCCCGAGTTGAAACAGGCGGCTTGTGCCAAAATGAAACGTGATCACGGGTTGGACTATAAGCCTGCCCAGATCTCGGTAGGTACCGGCGGCAAGCAGACGCTGTATAACGCCTTAATTGCTACCATGAACGACGGCGATGAGGTGATCATCCCCGCCCCCTACTGGGTCAGCTATCCCGATATGGTTCTGCTGGCAGGCGGCACGCCGGTCGTGGTGGAAACAACCTTGGAAAACCAGTTCAAGCTGACAGCCGAACAGCTTGAGGCCGCGATCACGCCGAACACCAAGTGGTTCATCTTCAACTCTCCTTCCAACCCTACTGGTGCGGGTTACAGCCGGACCGAGCTAAAGGCGTTAACCGATGTGCTGATGCGCCATCCGCATGTTTGGATCATGTCTGATGATATGTATGAACATCTCGCCTATGACGGGTTCGAATTTTGCACTCCGGCTGAGGTCGAACCCGGCCTGTATGAGCGCACACTAACCTGTAACGGTGTGTCCAAAGCCTATGCCATGACCGGCTGGCGGATCGGGTATGCCGCAGGCCCGGCCGAGTTGATCGCAGCGATGCGCAAGATCCAATCGCAGTCGACCTCGAACCCTTGTTCGGTCAGCCAATGGGCTGCGGTCGAGGCGCTGAACGGCACGCAGGATTTTCTGGCCCCCAATGCCGAGACATTCAAACGACGCCGCGATCTTGTGGTGAAGATGCTAAACCAGATCGACGGCATCACCTGCCCCACGCCCGAAGGTGCTTTTTACGTCTATCCTTCGATCGCGGGTCTGATCGGAAAAACAACCCCGGCGGGTACCGTGATCGCATCGGATGAGGCATTTGCCACAGCGTTGCTGGAAGAGGCTGACGTTGCCGTTGTTTTTGGTGCCGCGTTTGGCTTGTCTCCGAATTTCCGTGTCAGCTATGCTACATCGGATGAGGCGCTGACCGAGGCTTGCACCCGCATCCAAAATTTCTGCGCTGCACTGACCTGAGCCCGGAGGCCGTATGGCGACTGAACTGCCCGAATACTATTTCCGTATCCGCGAGAATGGAGCTGCGGTATTCCGGATCGACACTGAAAACCGCCAGCAACGGATCGAGATGGACCAGATCGCCGTCATCAACATCCGAAATGGCGAGGTCAAACCGCAAGGCCAGCGCACCCTGACCGAAGCCGACCAAGCCGAAATCGCGCGCTGGATGGAGGCGCGCAAGGCCTTGCTGGCCCAGCGCGACATGGATGATATCCACCGGGCCGTGGATTACCTGAACCTGACGACTCAATGGGCACAGTCAAAGGCGACCGATGATCAGCTTGAGGATGTGACCGACAGATTGTTGATGGCCATGCATGACCTGCGCAGCGTCCTCGTGCGCAAAAAGGCGGATCGACTCAGCAAGGGCTAAGCCGCCACCGGCACAGACCGAACCGATCGCATCCAGAACCGTGCCATCAGAAGCACCGCCGCACAAGCCAGCCCCAGAACAAGACCCAGCCAGACTCCAATTCCGTCCATCCCCCGGACAAAGCCAAAGTAATACGACGCTGGAATGCCCACGACCCAATAGCTAAGCCCCGCCATTACCATCGGCACTTTGGCGTCCTGCAAACCACGCAACAGGCCCAGCGCAATCACCTGCGCGCCATCCACCAGTTGGAACAGGGCCGCCATGGCCAGCAACCCGGTGCCAATCAACAGGATTTCCCCCCGCTGCGGATCGTCTGTTTCCATAAACAACGAGATCAACGGCTCGGCGCAGGTCAGGAACAGGATGACCGTCAGCACCGACATCACCAAAGACATGCCCGTTACGGCAATCGCGCCTTTTTCCAGATGCGCCCGGTCCTTGCGCCCCAGCGCGTTGCCCGCTCGGATCGTGGCTGCGTTCGACAGGCCCAGATGCACCATGAACGTAGCCGAGGCCAAATTCAGCGCGATCCCGTGCGCCGCCAGCGGCACCTGACCCAGCCACCCCATCATGATCGCGGACATCGCAAACAAGCTAACCTCGGCCAGAGTAGTCAATCCGATGGGCACGCCCAGACGCAGGACGCTGAAGAAGAACTCCCAATCCGGGCGCCAGAAACGCTGAAACAGGCTGTGTTCGGGCAAGACACGCACCGCATAGATCACCACAAAGACCAGCGAAACGATCTGTGTAACCACCGAGGCCACGGCGGCGCCGATCACGCCCATCTCGGGCGCGCCCCAGTTCCCGAAGATCAGCGCATAGTTAGTTAGGCCGTTGACCACGGCGGCTGTTACCGTAATCCAAAGAACGATCTGGGTCCGTTCCAACGCGGCCAGATAAGACTTCAAGACCATCACGATAAGCGCCGGGAACAGGCCCCACCCAGCAACCCGCAGGTACTGGGAAGCCGTTCGCGCAACATCAGGGTCCTGATCCAAAGCAATCAGGATCGGGTAGGACCACCATAGCAACGGCATCATAAGAGCCGCATAGATCAGTGACAGCCACAACCCCATGCGGGTCGAGCGGCGAATACTCGTTTCGTCCTCTTCCGCAGCGGCCGTGGCGACGATAGGCATAACGGCCCAGCCGAACCCGGCCCCGAACAGAAACAGCACGAAATAGTAGCTGCTGGCCAAGGTTACAGCAGCCAAAGCCTCGACCCCGTACCAGCCCAGCATGATTGTATCGGTCAAGCCGATCGCGAACTGCGCCAGATGCCCGCCCACCAACGGCAGGCCGAGCACGGCGATGGCCCGGAAGTGGCCGCGATATGTCATCACCTTGTTCATTGCCCCAGCCTTATGCCCGGCTAGAAGCCGGGACAAGACCAGATCAACGAAATTTCAAGATGAGACTCATTATCAAGAGCCGGTAGTCAGCTTCAAATGGCCCTTTCAAGCGTCCGGATGCAGAGACGTACCCAGTATGTGCTCGGACCGATGGATCACGTGATGTGCCTGCCCGACGATCAGAGGATCCGGATCGCTTACGATGTCATGGTTCTTACCGGGATAGTCCAGCGTCGACAGGAAGTGGCGCATCGTGTTCAGACGGGCACGTTTCTTGTCGTTGGACTTGATGATCGTCCAGGGCGCATCGGCCGTATCGGTGTAGAAGAACATCGCCTCTTTCGCCTCGGTGTAGTCGTCCCACTTGCTAAGACTCGCCTTATCGATCGGTGACAATTTCCACTGTTTCAGCGGGTCGGTTTCACGGCTTTTGAACCGGCGCTGTTGCTCTTCCTGCGTGACTGAGAACCAGTATTTGTAAAGCTGAATGCCAGAGCGCACCAGCATCCGCTCAAAATCCGGGGTCTGACGCATGAACTCCAGATACTCATTGGGCGAACAAAAGCCCATCACCCGCTCAACGCCCGCGCGGTTGTACCAGGAGCGGTCATAAAACACCATTTCGCCCACGGTCGGCAGTTCCTGAATATAGCGCTGGTAATACCACTGACCCTTTTCTTCCCAGGTGGGTTTGTTCAACGCGACCACACGGGCCTGACGCGGGTTCAGGTGCTCCATGAACCGTTTGATCGTGCCACCCTTTCCAGCAGCGTCGCGGCCTTCAAACAACAACACAAACCGCTGACCCGTCTCTTGCGCCCACAGCTGAACCTTCAGCAACTCGGCCTGCAACTCGGCCTTTTGCGCCTCATACGTCCTGCGCGCCATTTTGCGACCATAGGGGTATTTGCCGCTTTCAAAAGCCAGGCGAATTTTCTCGGGACTGGGCGCTGCAGAGGCGGGCACCACAGTAACGGGCGTTTCTGTCTTTTCTATCTGTGCCGCTGTTTCCATTCAGTTTCTCCTTGCTAAGCTTGTTAGATGAAAGGCTAACAGGGACCGGCACTTCGCGCTTTGATTGGTGTCAAATTGCTGTATCTTAGGTGCTCTGTATTTCGATTTCAGACCATAGGGTTAGCCCCATGAACAGCAGGTTTGTCACACTCAACGGTCAGCCGTTTTTTCTACGCAGCTGGGGTGATCCAAATTTGCCCACGCTGCTGCTGCTGCACGGCTTTCCAGAATATGGCGGCGCATGGGCCGATCTGGCACCGTACCTCGCCCCGCACTACCATTGTGTTGCGCCCGATCAGCGCGGTTACGGGCAAAGCTGGGTGCCGGAAAGCGTTGGCCACTACACCCTGTCCAACCTGGTGACGGACATGGCCGCACTGATCGAAACGCAGGGCGGGCCTGTAACGGTTCTGGGTCACGATTGGGGGGCTTCGGTGGCCTATGGCCTGGCTATGTTTCGGCCCGAACTGGTCGACCGCCTGATCATCGCGAACGGAGTTCATCCGGTTCCATTTCAGCGCGCCATGGCGGCCGGAGGAGCGCAGTCCGCAGCCTCGCAATATATCAATGACCTGCGCGCCGAGGACGCAGCCGATCGATTTTCAGCCAATAACTTCGCCCTGCTTGAACGTTTCTTCAGATACGGCATGGGGTTGGATTGGTTGTCTGATCATCAGATGCAAGACTATCGCACCGAATGGGGTCGGCCCGGTCGGTTGAACGCTATGTTGAACTGGTATCGCGCTTCTCCTTTGGTGGTGGCCAAACCGGGCGAGCCTTTGACGGACCTGCCCGAGTTGCCGGTAGAGCGCCTGATGGTCCGATGCCCGCATCTGCTTCTTTGGGGACCGGAAGACAAAGCGCTGCTGCCAGAGGCGACCTCTGGGCTCGAAACCTTCGCGCCCGACCTGAAGCGTGTCGACATTCCCGGTGCCGATCACTGGCTGCATCACCAACGACCTGATGCAATGGCGCAGGCAATTCTGGACTGGAGCGGTGCCTGACGGCCTAGCGATGCCCCCAATCCGCCGGGTCCTCGGAGTTGTTGGGAGATAGTCCCAAAACATCCCCATCGGTGTCGCACCCCAGCCCCAGAACAGTGCGGTTGGCATACGAGAAATAGGCGCAGACCTGATTAATCTCGAGTATCTGGCCGTCATCCCACCCCGCCGCGCGTAACGCGTCGATATCTGCTTCTGTCATATCCGCCGGTGCCTGAGTCAACATGCGCGCATAATGCATCCCAGCGACCTGCGCGGCATCCAAAGGGGCGGTATCTGGCGCTTTGGCCTCAATCGCTGCACGAATAGCTTCTGCGCGTGCAGGATCGTCCAGCAAACGCTGTAGACCACTGAAGTGATGCTCGACACAGTATCCACAACGATTCAACGAACTGACCCAGACGCCCAGAACCTCGAGAAACCATTTCGGAATGGTGTTGGCCGAATGGTGCAACACGTTTTTGTACAACGCCATGTGGCCTTCCATCGAATGCGGGCGCAGGGAATGCACCATCATGATGTTGTCAACGTTGTTCCCCGGCCCGGTGACCCGTTCATACAGTTTCTTCAGTCGACCTGTTGCCTGCTCGAAGGGCACCGTCTTGATCCAACTCATTCCACTTCCTTACGATTTTGGTCGCGTCAATCACAGATTGAGTTGTTACCGGCGATGCCCCAGGAGGCAAGCTTCGATTTCAAAGGTGGGGTTAATCCATTTGTCCGACAAAAGTCGTGGCCGACAAGGGCATCACCATGTCCTCTGACCCAAATCGCTGATCCAATGCCTTTGCCATTTCCACCGCGACCTCCTCGGGATCGGCACCGCCGCGCTCTTTTATTTCGTCCACCAAAGGGTTTCCGAACACCAAAGCGCGCGAGAATGCCGCGGGATCCAGGATCTTTTTACTCAACCGTATCGTCTGGAATGTCACATTGTGCCAACCGGCGGCGGACAAGTCAGCCAATACGGCCTGCGGGTCTCCGTAGTGAAACGGAACTTGGTAAAAACCCGGAGGGTCGTCCGGGAAGACCTGCGCAACAACGTCCTGAGCCATCTGCGAAACCGGGTTTTCAGCCATAGAACTCCAGACATTAAAAACGTAACGCCCTCGGGGTTTCAGCACTCTCGCGGCCTCACGGAACGAGGCGACTTTGTCGGGAAAAAACATCACGCCAAACTGACACACCATCAAATCGAACTTTGGTGTTTCGAATGGCAGTTCCATCGCGTTGACAACGTCAAAACGAACGTTTTCCGAGCTAGAAAACTTAGTCTTGGCAACATCCAACATCGGTGCGTTCAAATCAGTGACCAGCAGGTTTGCTGCTGCAGGCAACTGATCTCGGAGCATTCTGCTGACTATGCCGGTTCCGGCTGCAAGTTCGACCACTTCGCTAGCGGGTTCGCTGCAACATGTCTCGACCAAGTGTTGTGCGTAATCGACGAAAATATTTGGTCCAAGACCAGTGTCATAATATGTCGGAATGTCACCAATAAACTCTGCGGAATTTGCCGTCATCCAATTGCCCCTAGTTGATAGAAAATACAAACTGCCCCCATCTTAGTCGAAAACAGGCCATATACGAAAACCCGCGTGATCCTCGCATTTTTCTACAACACTTCGCGCCCCTCTTCCCCCGGACTACATCACCTGCCATAATGGATAAAACTCAAAAACAAGAGCAGCACCGATGCCCGACGATCTGTTGACGCCTGAAGCGACTTCCACCTATGACGCCTCCTCGATCGAGGTGCTTGAAGGGCTGGAACCCGTTCGCAAACGCCCCGGCATGTATATCGGCGGCACGGATGAGCGCGCGCTGCATCACATGGTGGCCGAAATCCTCGACAACTCGATGGACGAGGCGGTCGCCGGTCACGCCAACCGGATCGAGGTCGAGCTGCACGCAGATTACGCCCTGACCGTGCGCGACAACGGGCGCGGTATCCCAATTGATCCACATCCGAAATTCCCGGACAAATCCGCGCTTGAAGTCATTCTGTGTACCCTGCACGCGGGTGGTAAATTCTCGGGCAAGGCCTATCAGACCTCGGGCGGTCTGCATGGGGTTGGTGCCTCGGTGGTGAACGCCCTGTCGGACTCGATGGTCGTACAGGTGGCGCGGGACAAGACGCTGTTCGAACAACGGTTCTCACGCGGTATCCCCTTGGGACCGGTCGAGAAAATCGGTGCGGCTCCCAACCGGCGCGGCACCACCGTGACATTCCACGCCGATGCCGAAATCTTTGGCCACCACAAGTTCAAACCGGCGCGGTTGTTCAAATCCATCCGGTCCAAGGCCTATCTGTTCTCGGGCGTGGAAATCCGCTGGAAATCCGCCATCGACGACGGCGAAACCCCGACCGAGGCCACGTTCCATTTCCCCGGCGGCCTGTCTGATTACCTCAAGGAGACGATGAACGGCTCGTCCACCTACGCCGAGCAGCCCTTCGCAGGCACCGTGGACTTCACCGAGAAGTTCGGGACACCGGGCAAGGTCGAATGGGCGATCAACTGGACACCTTCGCGCGATGGGTTCATCCAATCCTACTGTAACACCGTCCCCACCCCCGAAGGCGGCACACACGTGGCGGGATTCTGGGCCGCGATCCTCAAGGGGATCAAGGCTTATGGTGAGCTGATCAACAACAAGAAAGCCGCGCAGATCACCCGCGAAGACCTGATCACCGGCGGCTGCGCGCTGGTGTCCTGCTTTATCCGCGAGCCGGAATTCGTCGGCCAGACCAAAGACCGTCTGGCCACGGTCGAGGCCCAGCGACTGGTTGAGAATTCGGTCCGCGACCATTTCGATAACTGGCTGGCCGCGGACACGAAATCTGCCGGCGCGATCCTCGACTTTGTGATACTCCGAGCCGAGGAGCGTCTGCGCCGACGAGCCGAGAAAGAGACACAACGTAAATCCGCCACTAAAAAACTTCGTCTTCCCGGCAAGCTGGTGGACTGTAGTAGTTCAACACGGGACGGCACCGAATTATTCATTGTCGAGGGCGACTCGGCCGGTGGCTCGGCCAAAATGGGGCGTGACCGCAAAACGCAGGCCCTGCTGCCCCTGCGCGGCAAAATCCTGAACGTGCTGGGCGCGGCCAGTTCGAAACTGGGCACCAATGCCGAGATCAACGATCTGACCCAAGCGCTGGGTGTGGGCCTTGGCACCAAGTTCAACGTCGACGACCTACGCTATGACAAGGTCATCATCATGACCGACGCGGATGTGGACGGCGCGCATATTGCGTCCTTGCTGATGACGTTCTTCTTCACCCAGATGCGGCCCATGATCGACGCGGGCCACCTGTATCTGGCCTGCCCGCCTCTGTATCGCCTGACCCAAGGCGCCAAACGCGTCTATTGCCTGGACGAGGCCGAGCGCGACGAATGGCTGGAAAAAGGTCTGGGCGGCAAAGGCAAGATCGACGTCTCACGATTCAAAGGTCTGGGCGAAATGGACGCCAAGGACCTGAAAGAGACAACCATGGACCCCGCCTCCCGCAAACTGATCCGCGTCACGATTGACGAGGACGAACCCGGCGAAACCGGAGACCTGGTCGAGCGCCTGATGGGCAAAAAACCCGAACTGCGGTTCCAGTATATTCAGGAGAACGCGCGGTTTGTGGAGGAGTTGGATGTTTGAGGAAAGTAATTGAACAAGCTTTTATTGTTTGGAGTTTTTGTAACCACGCTCTACGCTATTTTTCTTACATACCTATTGGTAGAAAACTGGGGTGAGTTTTCCTCGTTAGACCCCAATGAATGGGGTGACTTTTTAGCCGGTTCACTAGGGCCTGTAGCCGTATTTTGGCTAATTCTTGGCTATTTTCAACAAGGTCGAGAACTGCAGCACAGCGTCGAAGCCTTGAATCTGCAAGCTGCAGAACTAAAGAACGCAGTTGGCCAACAAAAGACAATGGTCGGTGTAACCCGACGCCAATTGGAAATTGAAGAAGCAGCGTTCAAGGAGAATTCGTGGATGAGACAAGAGGCTGAGATGCCTCATTTAGTCGTCTCGCGGCACAGGCACGGGACGAATTACGGCCACCCATTCTATGAATACAAGATCACTAATATTGGCAAATCGGCGGTCAGAATTAGCCTATCGATATCGCCCACGCTGGAGAAGGTTTACCCCCTTGAATTCAGGGCAGTACCAAGCAACGGGGAAGTCACATTCGAAGTTGTATTTGACAATGAGACGGAACAGGTAGACTTCCAACAAACTCACGAATTGACACTCATTTCAGAGAACCAAATGGGCCGCACGAAAATCCAGTCCTACGACTTGAAGGGAACTGAGGTGGTTCAGACGCGCACTACGGTCGAAACGGTGGCGTGGTAGCCTACAAACATGTTGACTTCCTAAACGAGTTTAGGATGCGTACGCACCCACCCTCGGGCCGGGAGCGTACATTGTGCTTCCCAACATGCATTAGTTGGATAGCGCGGGACGCCCCCCCAAACGATCTTCAAACACGCCCCTTGCCTAACCCGTTGATCCCGTTCACACTTACTCTCAACCCGTCATGCAAGAACGACATTTGAGGTTCCCGAGCGTCCAAGAGCCATTTGACCCACTGATCTCTCAACGGGAGGACGACATGAAGACATTACCCCTCGGGCTGGCCCTGACTCTGCTGGCCAGCCAAGTGACCGCGCAACAAACGCTCAGCACTGCATCGCCAATTCCGGATGGGGCTGAGACCCGGTTTTGCTATTACGCAGGCATGGCCTATTCACAGGACGCTTTTGTCGTGATCTTCGGCGACAATACTGTGACCGACACGATCAGTACCCGTGAAGAGCACCTACTGCGCTGTGTCAAGAACGACGACGGCTTACTCAGCTGGAAACCCCAAAGCAGCTTTCAGATCAGTCGGTGACACCCGGCGTCTGATCCAGCCAATCCGCGATCTGTCCGGCCGGTCCTTCCCAGCCGGGCTCCATAAACAGAAAATGCGCGTGGTTCTCGGCGGGTAGAAAGGTTGCGCGGTCGCCGTAGAGTTTCGCCAACGCGCGGCAGGTGTTGGGGTTCACGGCCCGGTCCTCGGTGCCGGAAACGATCAGGACGGGACAGTCGACCTTGTCGATATCCACCTTCATCGCGTGGTGGTCGTCGAACATCCAAAAGAACATCTCGAACATCACTCGCCCGCTTTCGGGGCCGAGTTGGTCGAACACCTCATGCTGCTGCGCTTCGGGCATTTTATTCAGCGCAAAGGGCGCCATCAGGTCGAAATCAACCCGCATGGGCTGTTTCCAGAATGCCCCGCCCTCCATCAGCGCACGCGGCACGGCGCGCTCATCATCGGTTTCAGGCAACGTCCCCCAGGCAGCGTTCGGGTTGATCAGAACAATGGCGCTGGCCAGCCCGCGAGACGCCACCTGCTGCGCCACAACCCCCGCGATGGCGTGGCCGAGCAGCACTGGCTTGCTGTCCAGCCCCTGCACGAATGCGGCGATGTCATCGGCGTAGTCCATGACGCTGGTGTCGGTCAGGCCGGGATCGGGCTCGGCCTTAGGGTCGCCGCCATGGTAGCGCAGCGCAGGGGTGTGAACCGTCCAGCCGCGCGCGCGGAAGAAGCCCGCGTAATCCTCCATACACCACGGCCCGGCAAAGGCCCCGTGGATCAGAACAATCTCTTTGGTCATGAAAATCTCCCTCACCTGCACACAGTATGCGAGGTGAGGGAGCGGGTCTGCAACCCTGTTACAGCGCGGCTTTGAACAGCGCGGTCAGGTTGTCTTCGGTCAGTTCAATCGGGTTGCCGCCACAGGACGGGTCGGTGATCGCGCCTTTGACCAGTTCAGGGATCGACGCTTCGGTCACGCCCAGATCAGAGAGTTTGCGCGGGATGGCAAAGCTGTCGTTGAACTCCTGCACAAAAGCGCGGAAGCCGTCAAAGCCGCCTTCTATGCCCAAATAGGCCGCGGCCTGCTGGAGCCGTTCGGCGATGGCGGGCGCATTGAAGTCCAGCACGGCGGGCATGCAGACCGCGTTGGTGGTGCCGTGATGGGTGTTGAACACCGCGCCAATCGGATGGCTCATCGCGTGGATCGCTCCGAGGCCCTTTTGGAACGCCGTCGCCCCCATCGCCGCCGCGCTCATCATCTGGGCGCGGGCTTCGATGTCGGTGCCGTCGGCATAGGCGCGCGGCAGGTAGTCCTTGACCAGCCGCATCCCCTCCAGCGCGATGCCCTGGCTCATAGGGTGATAGTGCGGGCTGCTGAACGCCTCGACACAATGCGCAAACGCGTCCAGACCGGTGCCTGCGGTGATGAACTTGGGCATCCCGACGGTCAGCTCGGGGTCGCAGATCACGACCGCAGGCAGAACCTTGGGGTGGAAGATGATCTTCTTCGCATGCGTTTCCGAGTTGGTGATGACGCTGGCGCGGCCCACCTCGGACCCGGTCCCGGCGGTGGTCGGCACGGCAATGATCGGTGCGATGGCGTCGGCATCCGCGCGAGTCCACCAGTCGCCGATATCCTCGAAATCCCAAACAGGGCGGGTCTGGCCGCACATAAAGGCAACCATCTTACCCAGATCCAGCCCCGAACCGCCACCAAAGGCAATCACCCCGTCATGGCCACCCGCATTATAGGCGGCAACCCCGGCTTCGAGGTTCTTTTCATTGGGGTTCGGGTCTACTTCGCTGAATAGCCCTCTTCCCAGCCCGGCGGCCTCAAGTATATCCAGAGTGGCCGTGGTGATCGGCAGATCAGCCAACCCCTTGTCGGTCACCAGCAGAGGGCGTTTCATCCCAGCAGCCGCGCAGGCCTCGGGCAATTCCTTGATCCGGCCAGCGCCGAA
The DNA here is from genome assembly GCF_059609525.1 of Ruegeria sp. YTSC325. NCBI lineage: Bacteria > Pseudomonadati > Pseudomonadota > Alphaproteobacteria > Rhodobacterales > Roseobacteraceae > Ruegeria > Ruegeria sp. YTSC325. The sequence continues at coordinate 15,082 of NZ_JBXWLY010000007.1, read as the reverse complement.
TTTGATCGCGGTCGGGTAAGACCAGTTTCCAACAAGGCTCATGATGTCACCTTTTTCAGATGGTAGGATTTGGGACGTGTGAGGTTGTGATAGCCGATGACCGACAATCCGCCCCCGCGCCCGGTATTCTTGCAGCCGGTCCAGCACAGGCCCGGGTCCAAATAGTCAGCACGGTTCATGAACACGGTGCCGGTCTCGATCTGGTCGCCCACCTTCGCCGCACGATCCACATCGCGGGTCCAGAGGCTGGCAGTCAGGCCAAATTCGCTGTCATTCATCAGCGCGATGGCTTCTTCGTCCGAGGACACTTTCATGATGCCCACAACCGGGCCAAAGCTCTCGTCCCGCATCACGCGCATGTCATGGCTGACATTGGTCAGGATCTGCGGCGTCAGGTAGGCACCGCCATCGTCCTCGGCGAAGGTCTCGATAAGAGCGACGGCACCTGCCGCGACCGCCTCAGAAATCTGCGCGCGTACCTCATCAGCAAAACGAACATTGGCCATCGGCCCGATCGTCGTCTCCTCGTCCAGCGGGTTGCCCAGCTTATAGCCCCTTACGACCTCTACCGCCTTGGCGACGAAATCGCCATAAAGGCTCTCATGCACATAAATCCGCTCGATACCACAGCAACACTGGCCCGAGTTGAACATGGCCCCGTCGATCAGCGTATCGACCGCCGCATCCAGATCGGCATCCTCCATGACATAACCCGGATCCTTGCCACCCAGTTCGGTGCCAACGCCGGTAAAGGTGCCCGCCGCCGCGCGCTCCATCGCCTGCCCGCCACCGACCGAGCCGGTAAAGTTCACGAAATCAAACGCTTTGCCCGCGATCAGATCATTGGTCACGTCATGGCTGAGGAACACGTTCTGGAACACATCCGCGGGCACTCCCGACGCATGGAACGCCTGCGCCATACGCTCACCCACCAGCAAGGTCTGCGTGGCGTGTTTCAACACCACCGCATTGCCCGCGATCAGCGCAGGCGCAACCGTGTTGATCGCCGTCATGTAGGGGTAATTCCACGGCGCCACCACAAACACGACCCCGTGCGGGATGCGCTTGATATAGCGTTTAAAGGTCTCATCCTCACCCACGGCGATATCGGCCAGAGCGTCTGAAGCAATTTCGGCCAAATGACTGGCGCGCTCATTGAACCCGCCAAACTCACCGCCATAGCGCACCGGACGGCCCATCATATGCGCAAGCTCAGGCACGATCTCATCATTCATCGCCCCAACTGCGGCCACACCTGCCATTACAAGATCAATCCGCTCCTGCAATGGGCGCGCCGCCCATTCCCCCTGCGCCGCACGCGCCCGCGCGGCGGACTTGAAAGCCGCTTGTGCCGACAGCACTTCACGCTCTGCATAAACCGATCCATCAATCGGCGAGACACATTTCAACATCTGCCCCATCTTTACTCCATTTCCGAAAGAAACAGGATCCCTGCTTCATCTGGCCAAAAATACCTCGGGGAGCGCGAGGGGCTGGCCCCTCGCTTCCACCGCTAAGCCCGCTCAAACCCGCGCGCAATTTCCCAATCGGTCACCACACGCTCGAACTCTTCAATCTCGACCTCTGCCGCGCGGGCGTAGTGATCGACCACGTCATCCCCCAGAGCCGCGCGCAACATGGCCGACCCATGCAACGCATCCCGCGCCGCACCCAGATTGCCGGGGATCATGCCCGTTTCCCCCTGGTAGACGTCGCCCTGTGTCGGAGGCTGCAATTCCAGCGCTTCCTCGATCCCGGCAATCCCTGCAGCCAGCATCCCGGCCATCGCCAAATAGGGGTTCATGTCCGAACCCGGAATCCGGCACTCCACCCGAACCGCCTTGGTGCCATCGCCGCAAAGACGGAACCCCGCCGTGCGATTGTCCACCGACCAGATGATCCGCGTCGGCGCAAAAGTACCCTTCATGAACCGCTTATAGCTGTTGATATAGGGGGCCATAAAATAGGTGTAATCAGCGGCGTATTTCAGCAAACCCGCCATATAGCTTTTCATGATACCCGACATGCCCAGCGGATCTTTTTCATCAAAAAAGGCTGGCACCCCATCCGCCCAAAGCGACTGATGCACGTGGGACGAGCTGCCGACTTTCTCATGATGCCATTTCGGCAGGAACGTCGCCGCGTGGCCGTGCTGCCAGGCAATCTCTTTCACCGCGTTCTTGGCGATCGAGTGATACTCGGCCGTCTCCATCGCGGGGGCGTATTTGATGTTTAGCTCTTCCTGCCCGGTCTCAGCCTCACCTTTCGAGTTCTCGACCGGAATCCCCGCGTTCCACAGATGGTTGCGGATCGGGCGCATCACATGCTCTTCCTTGGTGGTCTGCAGGATGTGATAGTCTTCGTTATAGCCCGAGATCGGCTCCAGATCGCGAAACCCTTCCTTGCGGATCTGGTCAAAGCTCTTCTCGAACAGGAAAAACTCCAGCTCGGTGGCGCACATGGCGTCATAGCCCATGGCCTTCAGCCGGTTCACCTGCTTTTTCAGGATGGACCGAGGTGCGTGGGGTACTTCCTCATGCGTATGGTGATCCAACACATCGCACATCACCATGGCGGTGCCCTCAAGCCACGGAACCGGGCGCAGAGTGCTTAGGTCAGGCTTCATCACATAGTCGCCGTATCCGCGTTCCCAGCTGGTGGCAGCATAGCCATCGGGCGTCGCCATCTCGAGGTCGGTTGCCAACAGATAGTTGCAGCAATGGGTCTCTTCCCACGCGCCCGCCACGAAATGCCCCGCGTGGAACCGCTTGCCCATAAGACGCCCCTGCATGTCGACCATGCAGACCAGCACGGTATCGACCTCACCGGCTTCGACCTTGGTTTTCAGGTCGTTCAAACGTGCTTCATTGCCCATCCCGTTCATCCTTTGTCACTTTCCGGGACTGTTGTCCCAAGCTCTTGCCCTCGGCCTTAGTCCTCGACCGTTTCGTTATCCATTTCCATCACCAGACGTGTCTCCAGCAGCTGCCCGCTTTGGTAGAGGATCGGATAGGCGATGGCGGCGATATGCCCGTGCAGGTCGCGCATGGCGCGCAACGTCTCAAGATGCAGATCGCTTGAGGCAAAGCTTTCGGTCTGCCCCCTCTCAAGCCGCTTCAAATGCGCCTTTCGGCTGTTCCGCGACAGGCGCTTAACCTCGGCCTTGTCCAGCACCAGACGGCGGGCGCAATCCATGTCATCCACCAGCAGCACATGACGAGCCAGTGAGAAACTGGCCAGCACCGCCGCGTGCAAATCCTTGAGTTCCTTCCAGCCCTGTGCCGAAAAATCGGTGCGTTCGGTGTGTTTGATCTGCGCGGTTCGGGTCATGCGGTTCGACACCACGTCGCCCGCCGCCTCAAGCCGGATCGCGTATTCGACCAGGCCGCGCGCGGCCTTGATCTGCGCTTTGTTCATGTTCTGGCGCGGCAGTCGTGCAACAAAGCGTCGGATTTCGGTCAGCTGCGCGTTCACCCTCTCATCCTGCTGCCACAGAGCCGAGATCGCATCGCTGTCATCCTGCTCATAGATATCCAGAACCGGGCGGAACATGCGCTCAACCTGTGTGACCATCTGCAACAGCTCATGCCGGACCGAGGACATCGCAACATTCGCCCCCGAAACGCTGGGATCGTTCAGTGGGCTAAGCGCGTCCGAGAAGTGGTCCATCGCGTGCGCCTTAACCTCGGGCTCGGGCAGCAGCAGCGCCATCGGTCGCTCCATCCAGTCCACGAACCCTGTGGCCAGCACAAAAACGGCGAGGTTGAATCCGATATGAGCCAGGATCAACGACTGCCCTGCCCCCGCGACCATCAACGTCTGATGCGTGCCGGTCACGTTGACCACAATCAGCATCACCAGCGCCGCGCTGCCGCGTAGCAGAAGGTTGGCCAGTGGAATACGACGTGCGGAAACGGTCAGGTCACGGGTCAGCCAGATCGGAATAAAGGCCGAGCCCAGATTGGCCCCAAGAACCAGCGACAGCCCGGCAGCAAAAGGGATGGCTCCGATCTGAACCAGTGTCACGCACATCAGGATCGTCGCAACCGAACTGTGCATGACAAAGGCCAGTACCGCGCCCACGATAAAGGCGCTGAAATAGTCGCTTTCCAGATAGCCCGCGATGGCGGGCAAAAAAGCGCTCTCGCGGATCGGGTCAACCGCATCGCGCAAGAACTGCAGTGAAACCAGAATGAACGCGATGCCCAGAACAATGCGCCCGATCAGCCGCACATTGGCGCGGTCGGACTTGAGGTACAGCCACCCGCCCAGCGCCAGCAGCACGGGCTGCAGCCAGCCCAGATCATAAGACAAAACCTGAATGACAAGCGCTGCGCCCAGATCCGCGCCCAGCACCCCGGCCAATGCAAGGCCAAAGCTGACCATGCCTGCCGCGGCAAAACCGGTCAGCAAAACTGTAACCGCAGCCGAGCTTTGCAGGATCGTTGCCAGAACCATTCCGGCCCCACCGGCAACAAAAGTGTTCGAGTGACGCGTCAGCAGCGACTGGAACAATGCGCCAAAACGTCTTTCGATGCCCGTACGGACCAGCCGCACCGCAAACAGCAGCAACATGGTCGCCGCAAAAATCTCGATCAGGAACCCAGCTATCGCCATTGGCCTATACCCTCCTCGCCCGGTTCACGCCAAAGCACGACCAGCGTGTTCTTGTCTGTATCAGAGGCAAGCCTAGCATCAGGGATCGGGGGTCCAGAGGTCCAATACCGGCACGCGACCGAGGCCGCGCGCCGAAATTGTATGGAATTTAGCCGTAGCGATAAGGCCGTCCGGCCTTGAGCATGTCGGCGTTATACTGCTTGAAGATTTCGACAACCTTGGCCTTGGTTTCGGATTCAGCTGCGATCTCATCCCAGAAGGCAACGGCGGCCTCTTCGACCTGCGCCCATTCTTCATCGGGGATCGTGGTCAGCTGCATCTTGTCGCCATTCACCCGCAGGCTGGCCTCGCCGCCCCAATACCACCATTGACGATAGTAGTGCGACTGGTCACAGCAGACACGGAACAGGGTCTGCAGGTCTTCGGGCAGCTCGTTCCAACGGTCCATATTGGCAAAGAACGATCCCGCCCATGCGCCCGAGATATTGTTCGTCAGGAAGTAGTTCGTCACATCGGCCCAACCCACGGTGTAGTCCTCGGTGATGCCCGACCACGCGATGCCGTCCAACTCGCCGGTTTGCACCGCGACCTCGATGTCTTCCCACGGCAGAGTGACTGGCACAACGCCGAACTGTGACAGGAAGCGGCCCGCTGTCGGGAAGGTGAAGACGCGCTTGCCCTGCAGGTCGGCCAGGCTGTTGATCGGATCTTTGGTGGCAAAGTGGCACGGATCCCAAGCACCCGCGCTGATGTGCTTGACGCCGACCTTAGAATATTCCTCATCCCAGATCTCGTTCAAGCCGTATTGGTTGAACAGCACCGGCACGTCCAGCGAGTAGCGCGAGGCAAATGGGAAATAGCCGCCGAACACGGTCACATCGGTGGGCGAAGCCATCGAGTCGTCATCTGACTGAACCGCATCAATCGTGCCCTTCTGCATGGCGCGGAACAGTTCTCCGGTGGGAACCAGCTGATCAGCATAGAACAGCTCGATCTGCATCCGGTCACCAGCGATCTTGTTGAACATCTCGATCGCGGGGTCGATCACGTGAGCAGCCAGCGCAGGACCGGCATAGGTCTGCATCCGCCATGTGATCGTGCTTTGCGCCAATGCCGGCGCGGCCAGAGGGGCAGCGGCAACGCCGACCCCGGCTGTTTTCAGAAACTTACGTCTTGTTGTCATGTCATTTCCTCTCTGTTGCAGGTTTGCGTGCCTCTTGAGCGGGCATTCTTGTTAATTTCCGTAGACATATCCGGGCAGCCACAGGGCCAGTTCCGGGAAGATCATGATTATCGTCAGCGCCAGCACCATCACCGCCACGAACGGGAAGATCGAGCGATAGATGTCGCGCAGCGTGATCTCGGGCGGGGCCATCGCGCGCATCAGGAACAGGTTATAGCCGAAGGGCGGCGTCATATAGGCGATCTGGGTAGTGATCGTATAAAGCACCCCGTACCAGATCAGGTCAAATCCGAGCACGCCCACCAAAGGCACATAGAGCGGCGCCACGATGACCAGCATTGCTGTGTCGTCCAGAAACGTACCCATGACGATAAAGCTGAGCTGCATCAGGATCAGGATCACCCAGGGCGACAGGCCAAGCTGTTCGGTGAACAGGTTGTCGATGGCTTTCACCGCACCCAGCCCGTCGAACACCGCGCCAAAGCCAAGAGCCGCAAGGATGATCCACATAAACATGCACGAAATCGCCAGTGTCTGCTTGGTGCAGTCTTCGAAAATCTTCCACGTCATGCGGCGTTTCACGACTGACACCACCAGCGCCGTCAGCGCCCCGATGGCCGAGCTTTCCACCAGCGAGGTCCAGCCATTCACAAAGGGCACCATCATAGCGGCAAAGATGATCAGCGGCAGTGCGCCCGCGCCCAGCAGCCGCAGCTTTTCCGCGCGTGGCACTTCATGGGCGTCTTTCATCGCGGGGCCAAGCTCGGGCTGAATGCGACAACGGATCCAGATATAGAGGATGAACATACCCGCCATCAGCAGCCCCGGCACGATCCCCGCCAGCCACAGCTGCCCCACCGGTTGCCGCGCAATCATCGCATAGAGAACCAGCACGACCGAGGGCGGTACAAGGATTCCCAGACTGGACCCCGCCTGAATGACACCCGTGACCATCGTCTTGTCATAGCCCCGCCGTAGCAGTTCCGGCAGCGCAATTGTCGCGCCAATGGCCATCCCCGCGACGCTCAGCCCGTTCATGGCCGATACCAGCACCATCAGGCCAATCGTGCCAATCGCAAGCCCGCCATTCACCGGACCCATCCAGACATGGAACATCCGGTACAGGTCATCGGCCAGACGGCTTTCCGACAGCACGTAGCCCATGAAAATGAACATTGGTAGCGTCAGCAGCGGATACCACTTCATCAGCTTCATCGCGGCCGAGAACGTGATGTCCTGCCCGCCTGTACCCCACAGGGCCAGTGCGGCCACTGTGGCAACCGCTCCGATCGCGCCAAAGACGCGCTGACCTGTGAACAGCATCAGCATCATCGACGCGAACATGAAAATGGCGATATATTCCTGGCTCATGCCCGAGCGACCCCGATTTCCTGCCCGTTGATCCGGGCAATGTCTTTGAAAAATTCCGAAATTGCCTGCAGCAGCATCAGGAAGAAGCCCAGCACCATGATCGCCTTGATCGGCCAGATGTAAGGCCGCCATGCGGTGGACGAGCGTTCTAGCCGCCCGATCTCTTCACTGCCGGTCAACAGACCAGTGAAGTACGAGATCGGAGAATCCCCCCAATATCCAAGGCTATAGGCGGTGGACCCCAGCCCGCCGTAAAACAGCACGCCCAAATACAGGATCAACAACAGAACGGTGAAGGCGTCGAACCACGCTTTTTTCTTGTGGCTCCAGTTGTGATAGAACAGGTCCATCCGCACGTTCGAGCCCAGCTGAATCGAATACGGCCCGCCCATGATGTAATAGGTCACCATGGCAAACTGCGCCATTTCCAAGGTCCATAGCGATGGCAGGAAGAAGGTTTTCGAGATCGACGACCACAGCAGGATGCCCATCATAACGAACAGACCCCACATCATCACCCGTCCGATCCTGTAATTGACCGCGTCAACAACACGGACATATACGCGCATGGCCCGGATCATTCTGCCGCCCTTTCTTCAAACCCTGAAAGAGTTCGCGATATCCAAGGAACAAGGCAGCCCGCCACCGCATTTTGCTGCTCGGGCGTGCGGATCAGATCATTCCGAACCTCGATCATCACATTCAGCAAACCATTCGGCAAAGCCTGTGCATCCAGAGTGTGTGCAACGCCATCAGCGGCCGAGTATGGCTCGTTCAACATGGTAACATAGGGGTTTTCAACCGCTTTATGCGCCATCATCGCTGCTGCAAACCGGTCATCGGCGCCGTGCAGGATACCCAGTTCGACCTGTCGGCGCTTGCCCAAATAGACCGGAGTGAAACTGTGGACCGTCACCATCAGCTCAAGCGTTCCCCGGTGCTGCAGGATCAGCTTGGAGAGGGCTTGGCGAAACGGTTCGTAGACGCCCTCAATCCGCGCCTGCCGTTGATCCTGCGTCATCCGAGTATTTGCGGGTATGTCGATATCTTCACTGCGCGACGGCATAGCGCCTTTTGCCTCGGGCGGCCGGTTGCAATCATAGACCAACCGGGACACACCACCATGTACCAGCGGTGCGGCCATTTGCACCGACATCCGCTTGGCCACCGCCAAAGCTCCGGGATCCCATGCGATGTGGCTTTCACGTGCCTCAGCACTTAGCCCCATATCCCCCAGAAACGCAGGGATCCGGTTCGACGCGTGCTCGCAGACAAGAACGACTTTTGGCGCACCGTCTGCCATATCCGTGTGAACGACTGTTCCGAAATCCAACCTACTGCCCTGCGATTCCCAAAATCCTCATTGCGGAAAAATTTCCACACAGTCCGATCGCCTGTCAATAATTTTCCTGTATAATTTTCTCCACACTTGATCTTGATGAAAAATTATTCACATTATGCCTTTGTCGCATACAGGAGGATCGTTCAGTGCGGGTGACGGACAGGCTGCTGGCCCATCGGGACAAGATGACGCCCTCGGAACGGCAACTGGTCAGTGTTCTGCTGGATGACTATCCAATGGCCGGGCTGGGCAGCATTACCGAATTGGCCAGCACCGCCTCGGTTTCGACCACCACAGTTGCGCGGATGTTGCAAAAGACCGGGTTTGACGGCTATCCGCAATTTCAGGCCGCCCTGCGGGGCGAAGTGAAAGAGATGATCTCGGGGCCCATAGCCAAGCGCGACGTCTGGCAAAACGACTTGCCCGAGGAACACATACTCAACCGCTACTCCCAGCAATCCCTCGCCAATCAAAAGCGCACGATTGATGAGGTCGACCCAGAAGAATTCGACAGTTTTTGCAACCTGTTATCTGATCCCGATCGGCGCATTTTCATCACTGGGGGGCGCATCACGGGTACAATGGCGCAGTACCTGTACCTGCATTTGCAAATGATCCGTCCCGACGTCCGAATGCTACCGGTGGCTGCGTCGTGGACCCATGATCTGCTGGATGTACGCAAAGATGATGTCCTGATCGCGCTGGACGTGCGACGATATGAAAACTCGACCATGTTGATCGGTCAGCTCTGCCAGGAACGCGGGGCCGAGATTGTGCTGTTCACAGACCAGTGGCGTTCCCCCATTCACCGGCTGGCCAAACATACCTTTGCCGCACGGATCGCGGTGCCGTCCGCTTGGGATTCGATGGCGTCAATCCTGACACTGATGGAATGCGCCATCGCCGAGGTTCAAGAACGCCTTTGGGACTCAGTCAAGAACCGCACCGACGAGCTTGAGGCCGCTTTTGACCGCACCAAGCTGTTTCGTAAATTCGGCCAAAGCTCGGGTTCTTAACATCTGAATTTGCTATAATTTACAACTGCCCGTGATCAGTGTTGCCACTTGGGGGCCGCGCGTTCACTTTATGGGCATGAGCTTTATCGCCGATAACCAACTGCCGCTTCTGATCCTGTTCTTTCTGGTCGGACTCGTGGGCACCGGGTTTCTGTTCCGCAAACCTGCGGGGCATCGGGCGTGGAAACTGGCCGATCTGGTTTGGGTCGTGTTGGGCGGTATCGGTGCGTTGGTTGCCGTTTTGGCCGGTCTTTACACCGCCGACAGTTCTCGGTTGGACCGGCAGATCGACGTAGCCTATGCCGCAACCCTGGCCTTTGACCGAGACGCTGCCCGCTTTCGCCTGCGGTTTTGCGACCCGGCCTATGATGATGACATTGGCGTTCTGTGCGAAAAGGTGGAGTTCCTATCGGCCTCAACCGCCAGCAACGCTGACCTGCCCCTGTTTATCGCCGTGACCAACGAAGTCGCGCCGCTGCAAGGATTGCACTTCCTATTCGGACGTCAGGCAAAAGACGATATGGACGACGCACGCGCGATGGCCGCAAAGGCCAACGCTTTCGACATTGACCAGTTTCTTGTCTTTACGACCGTTGACGACAAGACCCAGATTGCCATCGACAATATGCGCCGCAAGGTGCCTGCGATAGCCGGTGACTATCTGATCCTTGCCCGAAGCTATGAGGATCTGATTGCGCAGGTCGGAAAGCTGAAGGACGAATGGGAATACCTGCAGGCCAACGCACATATCCTAGTGCTGCAGATTATCGCTTTGTGCCTTGTCAGCTTCGCCGCCCCGTTCCGATTGGGCAAGTCGATCGTAGAAATGCGCACTGCCTTCAGCGCCGATACGCCCGCGCCAGTTTTGCAGGATCTGCCCCCAGAAAATACCGCAACAGAGTCCACAGATTCCGCGCCCCTCGGCGCATCCACCCCGCCTTCTGGTATCGATCCGCGCTCGTAAACGCACGAGAAGGCAATAACGCGACGCCCCGCACCCGGCGCATAAGTGCAACGTCTTCCATGAGGGGTTGATCCGGGAACCCTCCGGCCTGTTCATAAGTCCGTCGCGGGATCAGCAACCCCTGATCCCCATAGGGTAACCCCAACACCCGGCTGCGCAGATTGGCCCATCCAGCAACCCAACCGGGCGCAAATCCCACAGCGCGAAACGCCAGTCGGAAAACCGCAGGCTTGCCTGATCGAAGGTGATCGCCGACAGCTTTGGTCCAACCATCCTCGAGAACCGTGTCGGCATGCAGAACCAGCAGCCACTCGCCTCTCGCCTGTTTGCACCCGCGACGCAACTGCCCGCCACGCGACGCGGCGCCGGTGACGATCTCGGCCCCGGCCTCATCCGCAATCTCCAGAGTTTGGTCGGTGGATCCGCCATCCGTAACGATCAATTCGCGGATCAGCCCGGTGTGCAGTCCTTCCATCAATGCCTGAAGGGTCGCAGGCAAGGTCTCGGCCGCGTTCAAAGTCGGAATGACAATCGAGATCGGTGCTGGCACGTGGATTACCCTCTGGTCTTGTCGGCGCGAACTCCTATATCACGGGACCGAGGGAAAGCACGAGGATACCCCCATGCCCAATCGCCGCATCCTGCGCCTGAGCGGCGCAGACACTGACAGTTTCCTGCAAGGGCTGGTGACAAATGACATCGGCGGGCTTCAGGATGGTCTGGTCTACGCTGCGCTTTTGACTCCGCAAGGCAAATATCTTGCCGATTTCTTCCTCAAGCGCGAAGACGATGCGGTACTGCTGGATGTGGCCGAGATTTTGGCCGAAGGGCTGGTCAAACGTCTTGGGATGTACAAGCTGCGTGCGGACGTCACCATCGAGGAAAGTGGGCTGAACCTGCAGCGAGGCACCGGCCCGGCACCACAAGGTGCCTTACCTGACCCGCGTCACGTTGACATGGGCTGGCGAGCCTACACCGCAGCACCCGAAAGCGATGATGACTCCGATTGGGATGACATCCGCGTTCGCCATTGCATCCCGGAAACAGGCATCGAGCTGACCCCAGAAAGCTATATCCTTGAATCCGGGTTCGAACTGCTGAACGGTGTCGATTTCAAAAAAGGCTGCTATGTCGGGCAAGAGGTTACAGCTCGGATGAAGCACAAAACCGAGCTGCGCAAGGGACTACGCCGCGTGACGGTAGATGGAAGCGCCCCGGTCGGGACTGAAATCTTTGCAAACGGCAAGCCAGTGGGAACCTTGTTCACCCAATCTGGCGGCGCCGGAATTGCCTATCTGCGACTGGATCGCGCCACAGGGGATATGCAGGCCGATCTGGCCAACGTTGGTCTAAGCGATTGAATTGTTGCGCAAGCGGCACGGCTGAACTGCGGCACAGCGCATATAGATTGCACCCCCTACCCTGGCCCTGTCACAATACGGGCAGGTCACAAGACGGGTGCGGGCATGTTCAAACTATATAGGGCAATCTGGCGTGCCAGTGCCGGACGGCAGATCATCCTTATCATTCTTTCGATCGCCGTGGCCGCTTTGGCGGCTGTACCGCTTGAATTTCAGCGCGACATTATCAATCACCTTACAACCGACGATGTGCAGGCTGACCGCCTGTTATGGCTAGGGGCCGGTATGATGGCGGTCATTCTTCTAAGCCTCGGCCTGAAATGGGTTCTGGGTTATCGCGCCGGAACACTGGGCGAAGACATGGTCCGCCTGATCCGCCAACGGCTGTTGTTGCGTTCGGCCGATCTGAATGAAACCGGCGAAGATGTACGTAAGGGCACCATGACCACCGCCATTTCCGCCGAGGCCGAAGAGCTTGGCAAATTCGCAGGTGGTGCCTTTTCTGACCCCGTCGTGCAGATCGGGACTTTGATCAGCGTGATCGGCTATATCTCATCGACACAACCGGGACTGGGGCTGATCGCGTTCTCGATGATCGTTCCGCAGATCGTCATCGTGCTGGTTTCACAGCGCAAGGTGAACGTCTTTGTCGCCGAACGAGTCCGCATCCTGCGCAATGCGACCGACCGACTGACCACTGAGCAGATCGAGGAAACCTCGCGCGAGATCGAGACTGAATTCGATTCAATCTATGAAACCCGGCGCAAAATGTTCATCTGGAAACTATCCGCCAAATTCCTGCTGAGCGTCATCAATGGCGCAGGTACTGTTGGCATATTGATGCTGGGTGGCTGGCTGGTCCTAGAAGGCCGCACAGATGTTGGCACTGTGGTCGCTGCGACAAGCGGGTTGGCCCGGATACAGGGACCTACCGCGTTTCTGATCGCCTTCTACCGACAGGTAAGCGCCAACCGCATCAAGTATGAGCTGATGTTGGAACTGTTCGGCACCAACCCCGAGCAATACCGCCACATCAAGCGCCGCACATAAAAAAAGGCCGCGTATGGTTGCTGACGCGGCCTCTTGGTGATTTCAACGCGGATTAGGCGCGTTCGGAGTATTCCATGGTCTCAGTGTTCACCACGATCATCTCATCCTGACCAACAAAGGGGGGAACCATGACCTTGATGCCATTTTCCAGAATGGCCGGCTTGAATGAGTTCGCCGCGGTCTGACCTTTTACGACTGGTTCGGTTTCAACGATCTTGCAGGTCACCTTTTGGGGCAACGAGGCGTTCAGCGCCTCGGATTCGTAGAACTCGACCACAATTGTCATGCCGTCCTGCAGAAAAGGGCGACGCTCACCCAACAGGTCCGATGGCAGTTCGATCTGCTCATAGGTCTCGGAGTCCATGAACACCAGCATCCCGTCGGATTCGTAGAGGAACTGCTGATCCTTCTGTTCCAGCCGCACGCGCTCAACCTTGTCCGCCGAGCGGAACCGTTCGTTCAGTTTCGACCCGTTGCGCAGGTTGCGCAGTTCGACCTGAGCAAAAGCGCCGCCTTTTCCAGGCTTTACGTGATCAACTTTTACAGCGGCCCACAGACCGTCATTATGCTCAAGCACATTGCCGGGGCGAATTTCGTTCCCATTTATCTTGGGCATGACATAAATCCTTCACAAACGGTTGATGCGTCAGTTGCGCTTCCTATATCTGGCGGGACAACACGTGGCAAGACAACGAAACCTTGCGTTGCAGGTGCAGCGAGCCATGCAGATGACGCAACGCAACTATGCATATTAGCTGTATCCGAATCACACTTTATCGGTCATAAGGACCGTCACGCCGAAAATGCAAGAGCAAGAACAACAAGGAAAACGAGATGAGAGATTTCGTTGACGGCACCGCCTTTAACAACGAACAAGGCAACCGTGCGCGCAAACTTTTTGCAGCCGTTGTGTTGGCTGCGCTGGATGATGCTATTGCCGATGACAAGAAATATGGCAATGGCCCCGAACAAATTGCCCGCTGGGCACGTTCGCGCGACGGCCGCGAAGTGCTGTCCTGCGCCGGTATCGACCCGAACGAACGGGTTGTGAGCGGCTTAATGGATTTCGTTGGTCGTGGTGTGCGCACCTCGGTTGCACTGTCGCGTGAAGAAAGCGAACGCCGTAACGCTGCTCAGCAGGCCGAAGCCGCCTGACCTAAGCCGCTGTTTCCAAGAAAAAGCGCGCTCGTGCATTGCAGAGCGCGCTTTTCTTTTGGCCAGTGGCTATCTCAGAAGAACATCAGCCATTGCCGCGCGACCCATATTTCCGCTCCAAGCAACACCCCAAAGAACATCTTGGTCGAAGCGTCTAACCCGCGCCGCCAGAGTATCACGTAGGATGCCGCACACGCCGTGATCGAGACGGGAACAACCCATTGCGCATGATGGGCACTGTCCCAATAGCTGACCGGGCTATGAAAAACCCAGTTGCTTATCGGCCAAAACTGCGGCCGCCCATCCCCGGCATGCAATACAAAGTCGGTTATCAAATGCAGTAACCCGGCCGAGGCCCCAAGGACCACAGGCCGCGCGCCCACCCACAGCGCCACGACTAAAGCCAACCCCCAAACCAGAAACGAATTGTCGATGGAGAATACTGTTTGCCATGCATCGGAATAGTACAGTTGCCCGAAGACCACCTGCTCGGGGATACCCAGAATGAACAGCGACACACCAGCCATCAGGTAAAGGGACAGATCCGGCAAAACTGATCCGATCAACACTGCGCGCAGAATGCGCCCTTGCGGCGGGCGGGCAAAGACGGCGGCTCCGATCAAAAGATGGGCGGGTGTGTTCATCCGGTCTTTTCCTCTCCCGTCAAATCGGGTCATGTGCCCGTCAGGTTATAGGAGATCAATCATGGTTCGCGCCATCATGATTCAAGGTACTGGCAGCAATGTGGGCAAATCGGTTCTCGTGGCCGGCCTGGCACGCGCTTATTCACGGCGTGGGCTTAGAGTGGCTCCGTTCAAGCCGCAGAACATGTCGAACAACGCAGCCGTAACCGAAAACGGAGGTGAGATCGGGCGTGCGCAGGCGCTGCAGGCGTGGGCTGCGAACAGGCCAACTCACACCGACATGAACCCGATCCTGCTGAAGCCCGAAACCGACACCGGTGCTCAAATCATCGTTCAGGGTCAAAGGGCGGGCACGATGAAGGCGGGTGACTACCGCAAG